>CAJQQO010000145.1 GCA_905480475.1 uncultured Pseudomonadales bacterium
CTTGTCGCTTCTCCTGACGACGCACATCGTACATAAAATACAGACTAGCAACGGTTGCCGGCCCAGCAATTATGGCCACCATAACTGACCATGGTAACGTCCAGATGGGCGACAAAATGTAATTGGGATATTCGGATACTAGTATTTCAAATGAATCGGTGTGTGCGAGAGTTGACAGAACCCAGCTACACGCTGCCGTTACATAGATCGTAGAAACTATGGCCACCTGAATTTTAGTTAAGTTAGCTCCGGCAATATAAGCTGCAGTGATGTAAGCAAACATAAAGGATAAAAAAATAGCGAAACTACTAATGCCATTGGCGGCGTGTAAATTGATACTCGAAATCACTTCGGCTTGATTTATAATAATCCCGTTTTATTTTATTTTTAGTTTGTGAGCAGCGTTGCTCAGTAAGTTCTTATTTATGCACTGACCCTAGAGCACACTAGCCATGCACCTCAGCTTTTACATAATTGCTGCTGAGTAATCCCTCTGCTAAATTTTTGGGCGCATTAGCCTAGCGGAGGATCACGATGTACAATCGAAATATGAAATATATATTTTTCCCTATTGCCTTCTTAGCACTCCTCGCTGCTTATTTGTCTTTTGATTTTAGCATGCTGATCGAAAGAGAGCAGAAAAAGAACACCGCCTTCCTTGAAGAGCAGATGGCTGAACATATTGGCACGCTAGCCTATCTTTATGGCTACCCTCTCGTTGATATGTATGAGCAGCGTCATAATGAAACCCATCTGGTTGCTGATGAGCAAATTGTGTACGCGCCGATTAATCGCTTCTATCGATTTCCTCAATTGGTAACACCCACTATCGGCGGCAACCTTCGCGCGCCTAACGCCGACACACTTTATTACTCCGGATGGTATGACATCAACGAAGAGCCATTAATTATTCATACACCCGATACCCATGGACGTTACTTTACCATCGCTGTGACTGACAGCTATTCAGAGGTAGTACATATAGGACGACGTACAACCGGCACACAAGAAGGCCATTTTGCCTTAGTAAAACCCGACTGGGATGGTGAGCTACCCAAAAGCGTAAAACCAATAATCACCGAGTCACCAACAGGCTGGCTGTTAGGTAGGATGATGGTTGATGGCCCACATGATTTTGATATAGCAAAAGCACTGGTCGACGATATATGGCTAGCAAAGCTAAGCGAATTCACGCCTGAGAATCGTCCGCCGACACCTAATAAGCAAAGCGCCAAAAAGATAGACCTGCTTAAAAGCCTTGAGTTTTTTCAAGTCATGAACGAGGTACTGCAAACGCTTCCTCAGCGCGCCGATGAAGCAGCACTACTTGCACAGTTTAAAACCATTGGCATTGGCGCAAACAAAATATTCGATATTGAGCAGCTCAGTGATGCTACACGAGCCGGATTAAACCAAGCAATCGAAAACGGTACTAATATTATCGATGCATCAACCGGCTCACCCATGCCTACTAAAGATGGCTGGATTATTCTTGAGTACGCGGGACGTTATGGGCATATGTATCGACAACGTGCGATGGTAGTTAAAGGGGGTTATGCCAATCTGCCAGAAGAAAGTATTTATCCAGCGCGTATTTTAGATAGTGAGGGTAATGCTCTGACAGGCAGCAACCGCTATCGAATAAAGTTTAGCGCTGATAACTTGCCAGACGTAAACGCCTTTTGGTCTCTATCGGCCTATAACCTCGATAAAAATCGCACGCTTGAACCGAACGAAATTGAGCGTTACAGCCTCGGCGATCGAACTCAAGGCATTCGTTATGAAGACGACGGCTCTCTGGAAATTGTATTACAGCATAAGAGACCTGAAGATATTTCGAATTGGCTACCAGTACCCGACGGCCTATTTGTACTGGTACTGCGAATGTACGAACCTAGCGAAGCGATGTTATCAGGTAATCGAAAACTTCCACAGTTAGAGCGGGCGCTATAAGCTTATTATCCATGTAATGATGAGCTGATAACAGAAGCCATAAATGTCGCAGCTAACTTAACTTACAATCGGTAGAGCGATAGTCTGCATAACTGCAAATGCGGTTTTCAACGAGAAGCCTTGCACCGAAAAGTTAGGGCGAGGGAATCACTTCGAAAACACGATACTGCACTGCGCCTTCGATAATCCTTCCCTCAGCGATGGCCACCAAATTATTTAGCCACTGGTAGCGTTCATCACCGGTCTCGAAACGAGGCTGAGTGACAAAATGGATATCACCAAATTCCATTTTCGTCTCTCCTAAAGCCGCACTTGCGACCTTGTCAGAAAATTCGATCACACCCCCGTAATGCATATAAATATTCGCGCCATCCGCCGTTTGCAAAATCACTTTAACATCTACCTGAGCAAACCCATCAGGCTCTATTAGCAACCACTCCCCACCACTCTCCGCCAGTTTGCCGCTGAGGCGATCACCAGTGAATTCTCCACGCGCCACATTGAATATCTGCCGGTGACCTTTGTGGGTACTGCCAATATCAATAGGCGATGCAGTAGTAGCTGTCATCAACATTAACGGTTCTAATCTCATAGTTCTTTTTCCTATATTTTATTCATCTTTCCAAATCATCTGTTGCGTACGATTTATTACGCCCCTTTGGAAATCGCGACTCTAACGGTCCCACCTTGTTGCATGGTGTTTTTTTCATCATCGGATATTCTGGAAGCCGACTCTAACAAATGATAAATTTATGGCCATATGTCTTCATCTATCAAGCTTCGCTGAAGCGGGCAAAAACAGTGGCTGATTTGGCTGTCCACCAAACAGTCGGGGAACTCGGGATCAAAATAATGATCTACCCATCCCCAATGATAAGGGTGCATCAAGTACTCCCCCATTAGATCGTCCAGCTTTTGATATTCTTGTTGCCAAACATGCGTCCACCTCGACTCGCCATTGACCTTATTTTGCAAATCAGAATTCACTCGACTCAGCGCCCAACGGCGAATGCCTTGCATATATTCAGGCATCGCCAATAGATCTCGCTCAAACTGTTCGACAATAGTGGATTCAAACCCAGGCTTCACGCGCAATAACAGCGTTCGCCAAACCGTATTGTGTTGCTGCACTGAGCGACAACCCTGATCGATAACTGAATAAAACACGCGATCCAATCGTTCAATATCGGATAGCCCTGTAAACACATCCTGGTCAATTTCTTTACCCCAAACTAAATCGAGCGTGAAATTTCCACCGCAAAAAGTGCCTTCAATATTTCGACCGAGATGATACACAACGCCAACATCTTCGAGCCTGTCTTGTAGCTTGCTCTCAAAGGCATCCGAACAGATCCCTTCATTCAACCACAGCTGCACTGTTTCCCGATTCACGACTTAGCCTCCGAGAGGTTTTCCAACTTAGTGGGTAACACCGTGTCAGCAGCGACCATCACATGTCGGCGGCGTTCAGAAGCAATGGCATCTACTTCCTCCCAAAATATTGACACTTCTTCAGTCTGCCCCGCACGAATACCGTAATAACTCATGACATCTGCAACCTGCCATTGCAGCCATAGGGTATTCGGCTTACCTGGTACCACGACCGGAGGAGATACCCACTGCGCAACTAATGACAAGCCGCGCTCTTCAGCTTGAGGTAGATAATCTTTCTCTAAACGCTGCAACATCGATAACAGCTCACCTGCTGGCAACTGAATTTCATCTAATATGCTTATCAAAGTGATCCTCCCGTTTACTACTGCGGATTGTATTGAACCTATTCTCCTAATATCTTCAACAATGAAATAGCACCATAGCGTTCAACCTGCAATATCCAAACGTTCAATAAAGCGCTCTTATGCAATCCGACAAGCTACAAGCTCTGGCACCCAAAATCCATTGCCGGCTCCAATCTAGCCTGTCGCAAAGCCATCAGCAAACCGGCTGCGTTCAGACTTCAGATGTCAGCAAAACAAAATGGCACCCAAAAAGACAGGCGCTCAGCAATTACTGAGCTCACGATAAAATAAAACCCTTTCTTAATCAATTACCTCATTTGATCCGACTGGGGCAGGGTACAATTGATTTCAATAAAAACGGTTTCCGTTCGAATACGACGGCACTCCCCACCCCCCTTATCCTACTGGCATTCACACATGGGGCAAATATCAACGCTGTTCGCTTACAAGGTTGTCAGCATCATCGACACAAAAGCGCTTGGATTCAATTGATTGCACTGACAGTTGTGTTTGACAGCTATTTTTTAAGTACCAATTATCAAGCTGCCAACGGTATCTCACCCAATCTAATTTTTCATTAGATCTGGCTGGTCATCGCATTTGTATGCCTACATATTTTGGGCCAAATTTTTCCTGCAATTTATGACAAACCGGAAAAAGAGATGACCATGAAAAGCCAACTGAATTAAAAGCGGCAAGCGTAAAATCAATTATTTCAGCTTTAGGTATTTTATTGACTGTCTTCAAGAGACTAAAATTAGAAAACGAATTTTTGACGATTAATATCGCATTGTTTTTCTTGATCTCGCCTGAAGTAATAGAAAATAAATTAGCTGCATTTTCCAAGATTTAGCTTTTTTGCAGAAAACACCGCACGTAAATATTTAACTGCATTAATCGCAACCCTAAGGAAAAAACATTACCGCATTAAGCTAAATAAATATTCTTTGGGTTTTTCGTCGGGGCATTTACAACACAAAATAAGTCGCATTACGCGAACTTCGGTGCTGTCGCGGCCTGACCGGACTACTAAACGATAAATACTTTTTCACACCGACCCAAAGCTAGACAACGATTAGTTAATCCAAAACCCATTCGTCACTTGGCAATCTATTGCATCTAAAACCATATGAACTGATAAGCCAAGCCCGACGAGCCTTGTTTTAGGTAGAAAGCAAAGCGCGATATAGAAAACGACAAACCACAGCTGATGCAATGGATGAAAACCCATACTACAGCGACCGGGATCATATATAGGACTCGCGACTAAGTGATCGATATCCACAAGCATTGTCGCGACCATGATTAGGTAAGCCATCTTCCAGTTTTTACGAAAGAACAATCCAACCAATATCGCAGGAACCAAAAAGTGTAAAACGATATGTAGCATTAACTGTGACTCACTCTCTCAAACTGATAACGCAAAAATCGGCGAGGCCTTGCTCGAGCGCCGTGCCTTGTTAAGCCTGACAGACTGCAAAAAAAGCCTTAAGCTCAATATTCTCACCAAAGCCAATTAATGGCGTGTCCAGCCTAATAAATGCCTCGTCCATCTCTTTTTCTTGGGCTGCGCAAACTTCAAAGTCTAGAACAGCATTAACAAATACAGACTTTGCATCTGATACCGTTACATATTCTGAAGTGCTTTCGGCGAAGTGCAAGAGACACTCTTTGCCTTCTAAATCAATTTCAATTTTAGTGACTGGCTGAGCATTACCTGATTGTTCGACATCCCCTGACTCATCTATGTTTACTTTAAGGACATGAAGTTGAAAGTCATCCTCTATATCATTTTGGGATTCAAACTCTTGAAGAAGATCCCTCGCATACTTACTCAATGGCTGGTTCCTTATGGGGATTAAGGTCGCGCTTCGCGACAATATTGGAGGCGCGCGCCGGAAAAAATATCCGCCTACAAAGCCTTGTCAGCACTATACCCTTTCAAGTTTTTCATGTGGGTGATTTGGTAATTCTAATATTATTAGGTCACCAACGTTAACTGTGCCGCCGCTTTCTACTACTGCCATAACGCCGGCCTTTCGCACTAAATTTCCTTCTGAATCTTTAGCTAAAACTGCTTGTGTAAGCCCTTTCTGATAATGATCTAATTGAGCACAAGGATTCCTTAATCCAGTCACCCTTAGAACCACGTCATTACCTAATCTTAGTCGAGTATTTTTGGATAGCGATAGCAAGTCAACGCCCTCGGTAACAACGTTTTCTCCTAGTGTACCCGCCTCAACACCAAACCCTTGCGATGCAAGTTCTGAAATAAGCTCGACATGGACTAAGTGTACCTGTCGTAAATTGGCTTGCGTGGGATCAGCTTTAACTCGGGATCTATGCTTAACCGTTTTTCCGCAATGTGCGTCACCTTCAATTCCAAGCCCTTCAAGAAACAACAAGGAGTTACATGTTTTTTTAGAAAAATGATGCTCCTGATCTTTGCTAAGGGATATGACTTTCATAGAGTTCCACCTAAAGTATCAACGCTTTTAGAAGGCGGTCATTTTTTATCGAGCTAAAGTTGTAGCGACAGATGGTTCGACCTAACTGAATGAGTTTCACTTACTCAGTTGCATATACTGTGTTAAAATATAGCGCACCACGATTAATATAAATTTCAGTTTTTATGCCCGCTTGGCAGTTCCTTAATGTTGAAATAATGTAGCTGCCGTCCTCTGTTTTGATAGTGGCATGCGACATCCCTTCTATCTTACCCCCACCAAGCGTATCGCACTGCTGAACTTCACCAGCAATAATATCTAATCGCTCGCCATGTTTACTCATGCAAAGTACTGCATACAAGCCCAGAAACAACAAAGAACCTAAAATAATCCAGCGCATCTTATAATCTACTATATTCGTTCTGATAGTTGTAAGACCAAAGATCAAAAGCTGCTTGCACGAAACGATCCATAGCTTTCAATTTTTTATATGACTTTAGCTTTTACAAATATCCTTTTTGATAAATGACTTTCTTTTTAAATCTAACATCCATTTCGATATTTTACAGATAACAAAGTCGATAATCCGTTAAGCACTTTTTATCTGTTGTCTATTTGGTACCCCATATTTTTGATACCGCGCCGTTTGAGCCGAGCGCTCCAACAACCACTGCGACCAAACCGACGCAGAAAAATACTATTACGGGTATCAGTGCAGCCAACTCACCGCCTGCATAGGCCATACTGGCGGAGAAGGCAGACAAGAAGAAAAATAATGAGCCAACAACTATCAAGACTAGCCTGTGAGACTTCTTATAATTAGCTGACGCACCCCCAGTTTCGAAGAAGCTAAGAATCGGCCAACACAATTTTCTTAATATATCTTTCATAAAATCTTGGCTCTCCACCAATACATAACATCAACATATAAGATCAACACAATGATAACAGTTATCAGCAGCCTAAAATCAATCGCAGACATTTGATAATGGCACAACACCGTCGACAATTAAGACGTCCTACGCACCAAGCTACCCGGCCGTTGCCCAGTATCCACTCCATTACGATACGTCAGCTCGCCTGACAATATCGTCGCCACATAACCATCCGCTTTTTGCAGTAATCTGGGCGCTCCCGTTGGCAAGTCATTTGCAACCCATGGCATATGTAAAGACAAGGCCTCTAAATCAATCACATTCACATCGGCCTTTTTACCTTCCTCAATCACGCCGCGATCACTCAAGCCATAAAGCTCTGCTGGATCTTTGGTCAGCATTCTAACGGCTTGCTCTATTGATAACTTCTCCCCGCGCGTACGATCCCGAACCCAATGCTGCAACATAAAAGTAGTATAACTCGCGTCACAAATCACATTGACGTGAGCGCCGCCATCGGCGGCACCGACGACAGTATCCGGATGCATCATTAAGCTATGCACCGCATCTAAATCGCCATCCGCATAATTGCCCATATAAACATGCAAAAATCCTGGCGGCTGACCATTGCCACCTGCGACTTCACACATCGCATCGTACAAAACACCTTCGGCCGAATCATTGGAGTTCGCTAACCGCGCGGCCAAACTATGCGAGGGATCGGGTTCAAATATCTGCTTACCCTTACAAGGAAAGATTGCATTTAATGCATCTCTCACCACTTGAGCACCATTTTGTAAAAGTGGCGATTGAATTTCCTCACTGAGAATTTTCGCTCTTAAATCAGCTTGCTGTAATACGGCCAATCTTTCTTCCAAGGGCAAATGTGCAACCGTTAAATAACTGGGACGATCCATAAAAATATTAAAGGTATCCCAGCTCATCAATAAACCACCCGGCCGGTTCGCTGTGGTTGCCAATAACTTTGCGCCTTGTGCATTCGCGTTAGTGACTTCTGTCAATATATCTTGCCACATGGTGGTTTGAACATTATTTTGCGATAGCGTAAATAAAATTCTGCAGCCAGTTTCTATACTGAGCTCTTTATACAATTGCACTTCGTCACGGAAGGCTTGCGGATTTTCACCCATTAGCCCTTCTGGCACCACTTGCAATAAATTGGCACCGCCTGCTTGCATCGCTTTTATAATACTAAGGACTTCTTCTTTTTCGGCAAAGGTGCCAGGCACAGACACGCCACCGGTAGAGGTATGCATGGCAATTCGGCCGGTTGAAAATGCAAATGCGCCAGCCTCAATCGCTTCTTGAGTTAAGGCTGCCATTTGTTGTATTTGCTCGGGTGATGCGGGGCCGTTCAAATTATTTTCACGACCTAGCACGTAAGTGCGGATTGCCCCATGCGGTACTTGCGCAATGACATCGACTGCACGCGGCTTATTAGCTAAGGTGTCAAGATATTCTGGGAAACTTTCCCAGCGCCAATCAATACCATCAGCCAGCGCAGAACCGGGAATATCTTCAACGCCTTCCATTAGCTCAATTAAAAAATCGCGCTCGTGTGGACGTACAGGCGCAAAACCCACACCGCAATTACCCATCACTACCGTTGTCACGCCATGATCGGCCGAAGGCGCTAAACGATCATCCCAAGTCGCCTGACCATCATAATGCGTGTGCGGATCGATAAAACCCGGCGTAACAATACAACCTCGAGCATCAATCGGCTCTACATTCGGATTACTCTCCAGCGAAATCGATGGCGCCAGCCGCTCTAACTTACCCTCTCGAATTAACAGGTCGGACTGATACGGCGCAGCTCCCGTGCCATCCACAATTAGACCACCTTGAATCAGGTAAGCCTCTCTTTCGCTTTCATTATTTGCTGGCATGCTTATGATTTCCTACTTACCGGTATCGATTGATATTAATCATCAAATAACTGCTTATTCTAAATGCAAATAAGCAAGTTTATAGGCACTGAACATGACATTTAGTTATTCTGTTCAAGCGATCGAGTGAATACAGCCTTAGCTTATGGCGCTACTTTTCCCGCTCCCAGCCTTTCCCATTCATGCCTACGACGAAAAACCATTTTGATCAACAACAATCATCTCTCTTAGCACCCAGCAACATTTTTAAAAAAATCAAATAGCTAAAAATAAATTTCAGCTCGTAAAAGTAGTCAGACCGTAAGCACTCTAAAAAGCATTGGCGTTAAAATTAGACGTTTCAGAGAATTATTTTGCAGGCGATTCTGCATAAAACTATCCAAACACAGCGATAGCCGAGTTATGACTACGCTCAAACACCTTGAAGATACTGTGTCCGCCCCAGAACTGTTGCGACCCACTATAAGGAATTGCATTAGGGGTAGAAACAAAAACGACACCCGAAGGTGCCGTTATTCGTGCTGAATAAATTGTTAGCTTTGCTTGCGTCTTATAAACGTGAGTCCTGCTAGTGCAGAACCAAACAACCACGCTGCCGCAGGAACGGGAACGGTAGTGATGTTTAGCGTATACGAATCAGTGGCTTCACCTTCACCCCATGTCCATACATAGGAGCCTGGGTTCAAACCAAGCGATAAAAACGTTTGTCCGGCAAAGGTTGTTGATGTCGAGAGCGCATCTCCTGAACTGTAGCCACTCGGTACGAACAGAGCGATAGCATCGGGGTTCAGACCAGTATAATCTCCCGAACCACTGCTCGCCCTAACAAAGGGGCTACCCGAACCAATAGAGGATGGGCCGCTGAATTTTGATGCATTTGCATAATCGTCAACTGGAACTGCGTTAAAGCGACCGAGTAGAACAGAAGGTTGATCGAGCCCGCCTATACGATTGGTTGTTCCACTAAAACTCCACGCCGTCAGGTCAAGGCTACCTGATCCTTCGAACACCACGTCACCGTCTGTTTCAGTTGCGGTTACTACATAGGCTGCATGTGCGGGAACGACAGTTCCGGAGATAGCGCTAATGACAAGAACGCTTAACGCGAAGATTTTATTCATGATGATTTCCCTGATGATTCAATAGGTTTGCATGCAGCCAGAACATTATTGTTATTAGCTGTCCAGATTATTGAGTCAGGGGTGACGGACGTACTATAGCAGGCTATATTGACCCTGGTCAATCATTAACCGAAAAACTCGGAAAGGATTATTCTCTTAAGTTGCTAGAGCATGCAGCAGGGATATTGGATTGTGGGGCAAAAACAATAACAAGATACTGAGGCAAGCTGTACGATCCCATTTCTGGACAAGCAAGACAAAGTGCCATCCCGGTTAGAATCGAGGTTAATCCTCAGCTTCACTAGAATCAAAAACAGCGAATCGAAACGCTGACAACAAGTTAACTTGTTAGTCCATCGGCAAGTCAGTTGAGGAATTGGGCTTCAGCACTGTTGGTTTAAATGATTGCTGCTGCACAGTTGCGCTTCCCGATTCATCGTAATGGTTTGGATTCTTAGGCCTATAGATATTGGCAATGTTGACTTTGCGATCTGTATAGCCAACACAGCTACTCTCGCAACTCACCCACAGCACTTCGTCATTGGTCGCGTTCATATAGCTAATACAGGCTTATTCCTATAGTCTGATTTATTAAGCGTAACTGCTCCAAGTGTTCTTCACGCGAATACTCTGTTTATTAGCGCTGCACAGCCATCAGTTTTAAACTGATTGATAAATATAAAAAAGACCTACAGGCTCTCTATGCATCAGCCCTTCAAACTATTTAACTATTTGTTAGTTAAGCATTTTTTAAGATTTTCGTTCATCGCATTTGCGAGCTGCTGGACTGCACTTAGCCTAGCGTACGATGTTGAAGCCGATAGCATCGACAACAAAGTTTATATCCTGCTGATCAACGACAATCCCACTGCCACCTACCAGTCAATTACCATCAATAATATGCCGCCTGCAATTGTCACCTCGGCCAGCGCTAGCATTATTCCGGCATCCGTGGCAGGTGGCGGCAGCGATCTTGCGGCGCTTGACTTTGATGTTGACGTCGCCGCTCTGCTTGGCGCTACCGGTGATCTAGATATTACCGTTAGCGGCTCTATTAACGGGCAGTCGGTTGATGTTGAACTTACCGTTCCACTAACGGTTGTCTTAAGTGCTGCCCCAGCTCAGGGCGAAGTCGGCGCAACTGTGCCCACTCCCGACCCCGGCGGTATTGACTCGGATAACGATGGTATTAGCGATGCACTAGAAATTGCCTTTGATTCCAGTCCTTTTGACTATCTATCTTTACCAGGTGAAATCGAAGCCATGGACGTTCCCATCTTTGGCTTTATCGGTGCGGCTTCACTGGCCCTGTTGCTATTGATAAGCGGCTCATCGACAACGCGTCGGCGCAACGCTAGCATGATTGCTTTAACCGCTGTTGTCTGGTTACCTCTAGACTTAGTCGCTGGCACAGCAACACGCATTCAGTTGGTTGCCCATATTCCAGTACCGCCACCATTACCCCAATTAATCTCAGCAAGCGCAATGGCAAGCTCTGTGGAAGCAGGTGGACCTCCGGGTGTTGGCGCAGCCTCTTTAGCCGTGGACGATAATTTAACTACCCGCTGGGGCTCAGCATTTACCGACAACGAATGGTTAGCACTCGATTTAGGTACGAGCTATGTACTAACAGAAGTGATCATCGATTGGGAAGCAGCAAACGCTGCGGCATATGAAATTCAAGGCTCTACCGATAATAGCAGCTGGACGACTTTATCGAATCAATCCGGCGGTGTATTCGGAGATCGTACCGACACCGTAAGCGTATCGGGCAGCTACCGCTATGTGCGTATGTTAGGTCTGTCACGTAGCAGCCAATACGGATATTCGATTTTTGAAATAGCCGTTTACGGTTTACCTGCCGCCGATGAAGATGGTGACGGCGTCGACGATAGTATCGACCTATGCCCAGCAACGCCGGCCGGTAGCGAAGTGGATGCAAGCGGTTGTATTATTGTTGATACTACGCCTGATGCATTTACTTTTACGTCTATTATTGATGCCCCATTAAATACACTTAGCGTATCTAACCCTATTACAGTTTCCGGTATCGCCGCCAGCACAGCAATCTCTATTGATGCTGGTGAATATGCGATTAATGGCGGCGCTTACCAAAGTACCAGTGGCTTTGTAGCAAATGCTGATACAGTCCTCGTACGACAACTATCTTCTGCCAGTTATTCTGATAGCAGCCAAATCACGCTGACCATTGGCGGTGTTAACGCTAGCTTTACTGTAACGACTTTATCAGACCCAAGTAGTTTTGGTTTTTTAAATCTAACTAATGTTGCACAAAATACTTTGCTTAGCTCCAATGCCATTTTAGTTTCTGCTATCACTGAGCCCGCAGTGATTAGTATTAGCAATGGAAAATATTCCATCGACGGCGCTGACTATACCAATGTCGCCGGCACTATTTCAAACGGTCAAGTTGTTTCGATTCAACAAACCAGCTCTGCGCTACCGTCCACCACGAATGATACGGTGATCACAGTGGATGGCATAAGTGATACCTTCAGTGTCACCACATCGGCTATTACTATTCCTAATGATCAGCTTCGTGCTGGAAATATTGATGGCGTAAACGTTTGGCAATTACCCGACGCGCCTAATGGCGATCAACCTGATCAGTGTTGGCTGGCAGTCGGCTCCGATGTCGATGGCGAAATTTATATTTCCGGACACGATCATATCAATAATTCAATGCTGTATCGGCTACATCAGTCTGACAATACAGTACGCTGGGTAGGCGATGCAGAAACAGCGTCTGAAGCGGTTGGCAACTGGCAGGCTGGCGAGACAGCCGAGAAGTTTCATACTCGCCCCTTAGAGCACGATGGCTATATTTATGTCGCGACACTGGATAGCTCTAATATGAATTCAGATTATTTAAGCACGCGCGGCTTTCACTGGTATGGCTATGAGCAGGCTGAAAATAACTTAGTAGATTTAAGCGTGCTAGAACCTAATGGTGTCGGCGCAACCACGATTCAAATAGTCACGATTCAAAAAGATGTGCAGAATAATTTACTGTATGGCATGTCAATTCCAGAAAATAAATTATTCCGCTACGATATTGCCAGCGGCCAAACCACCGATTTAGGCAAACCGAATGATTGGACCGGCTTTTTTTACTCCAATCGTTTTATGTGGGTTGATTCACGCGGACGCGTCTATATAACAGGCGGCTCTTCGCGTGGCCAATGGAACCAAGGCGAGTCGGCAAGCACCTTTGATCATGTTTGGTATTATGATCCCGCAAGCGGTTTTGGCGAGCTTAGCAATTTCCCAATGCAAGGCGCTAATGCTTTGGAAGTCGGCCAATGGGATAGAGCCCGTGAAGTGCTTTACACGGCGGACGATCAAGGCAACATCTATCGCTTTGTCGATGCGACAGCTTCGTGGAGTTTTGTCGGGCAAGCCAATTTTTCTGGCGTATCTGGCGTACCCAAAACTTGGGTATTTCAATTGTCGGCTGATGCTGAAAAAATTTACATCGGTGTAAGCGACGTTTCTTATCCTAACTCCATTTGGGAATACGATATTGCGAGCGGCACTACGACTGAGCTGGCTAAAATTAGTGAGCTTGATACGGCATCCAGCTCACAGGATTTTATTACCGGTTATGATTCCTGGGATAATAAAGGCAGTTTTTATATTTCCAATTTCTCAATGTTTAACGGCGTGAATACTTATATGCTAGGTATCAACCCAGTGCGTATAAAAGCAGCTATGGATGGCGCCTTTGAATTGGTCGAGGTCAGCTCGCTAAGCACGGCGGGTGGCGTGTCCATCACCCGCTCGGGTTCAACAAGCAATCCACTTGAGGTCTTGTACGAGATTAGGCTTTATGACGCCTTGGGCGCCAAGCTTGAAACGCTGGTTGGTGATACCACCATTATCGCCGGCCAAAATACTATTGCGCTGAACACTATAAGTATGGGATTGCCACCAGCCGTTAATTTTGCATATGCGGAATTTAGACTTGTAGCCGACGGTAATGATTATATATTGGCTGCCGATTCTAAAATTATTTTGCAGTGAGGATTTTTTGAACTATTGATGAGAGTAAATTAATGGCAGAAGATGGTTTACACATTTAATATCGTTATGTCTTTATTGAATGCCTGAAAAGAAAATCGACTTGTAAAAAAACTTTTGCCTCCAATCTCATATCAATATGTCGAGATATCACTGGCTCGCTTATCAATAAACATGTCATCCCCGTAATAGCCACTCAGACGATTTATTCAATATTATCTTTACCCCATTCATTAAATACTCTCAGGTTTCGGCAAACCATCAATAGGCATTAACAATGAGTTGGATGATCTACGGCGCTTACGGTTACACGGCGCAAAAAATTGTTGCCCATGCGGTAGCAACAGGCCATTGACCATTACTGGCTGGCCGCAACTCCACGCCATTAAAAGCAATGGCCGCTCAATACGACCTCGACTATATCGTATTAAGTATTGAAGATAGCCTTGCAATTGCTCAGGCAGTTGCGGGAGTTAAGGTATTACTCAATGCCGCAGGGTCATTTAATCAAACCGCCCTGCCATTGTTAGAAGCCTGTATCTCTGGTAAAACGCACTATGTGGATATCACCGGTGATATGCCAGTCATGGAATCGCTTTTGGCCGAACATAACCGCGCTTCGGCCGCAGGCATTACCGTCTGTCCGGCCTGTGGCTTTGATGTTATTCCTACCGACTGCTTAGCGGCCAGCTTAAAAAACGCAATGCCTGATGCCACGCACTTTACGCTGTCGATGGATAGCAATATGGCGATTTCACCCGGCAGTGCCAAAAGCGCACTGGAATTATTAGCGCTTGGATGCGTGGTCCGCCGTAACGGTGTTTTAACGCAGGTTTCACGCTCACAGACATTAAGACATATTACGTTCCCGAATCACCCTGCCCCTATTCCGGTCGCTGCCGTGCCATGGGGCGATTTAGTCTCGGCCTGGGCAAGTACTGGTATACCTAATATTGAAGTCTTGCTACCTCTGCGTGCTGGCCGACTAGAATTTTGGCTTGAACCGCTTATACGTCTGGCCTCCAAATCCAATTTAATTCGTCGCTGGCTAACAAATTATATCGACAAAAAAATGCCCTTACCCTCTGACGATGAGCTGGACAACACTTCAATACAAGTATGGGGAGAAGTCCGCAATCAAGCCGGAAAAACGATACGCGGCACAATGACTGGACCCAATGGTTATAAGCTCACCATAGCAGGCGCCTTAGTTTTTGTTGAGGCACTACTTGATGACAATGCAAAGCACCCAGTCGGCTACCTTACACCAAGCGGTCTCTTGGGAGAAAATGTGGCGACAGAAAAACTGGGCTGTAGCGCTATTAATTATTCAGATATCAGCGACTCAAATTAAAAATGGCTAGTTTAAATATAAGTTGGCGTTTAATTAATATTGTCAGATTAAGTGATCCAACTTCGAGGGTTTGAGTATAAATAAGGACAGCATAAACCATTAAGTGAGCATCTATATGTTTTCCCTATTTAAATCTGACCCGATAAAAAAACTACGCAAAACGTACGACATAAAACTTGAAAAAGCGATGCTATTGCAGAGAAAAGGCGACATCATGGGTTACTCCACTATGACTGCCGAAGCGGAAGACATTTGGAAAAAAATTCAAGAATTAGAAGCTGATTCAAAATAGCTGACAGCCCCGACTAATAAATCTCACTACTCAGTTGAAATCGCTCAGACTTAGCCGCTCAGACTTGACTGGCAGGTATAGTCATTTGTCATTTTTTTCTAAGGATTTGAACATAACTAAAGCATCCACATAACCTTGGTCTGGGTGTTTGAATGCTCTGGGTAGGCGACCAACGGTATTATAGCCAAGCTTGTCCCATAAACGAATTGCACCATCATTACTCGCTGCGACAAAGTTAAACTGCATCGCCTTATAACCTAGATCTAATGCTATTTTTTGAGAATGCTCGCACATCGAAGTTGCCAGTCCTTTACCTCTCGCTTTTGAAGAAACCATATAGCCGCAGTTGCATACATGCTTGCCAGGGCCAGCTTGATTTGTTTTTAAATAATACGTACCGAGTATTATCTTGCCCTCTTCAAAGACATAGGTTTTACGCGGCGTGTCTAACCAAATTTTTTCTGCTTGCTCTTTTGTAGTGTCGACTTCATAGGCATAGGTATCGCCAGCTGCGACAACTTCATTAAAGATAGGCCAAATCGTATCCCAATCTTCTTTGGTAGCTTCTCTAATATTCATAAGTCTGATTTCTC
>CAJQQO010000146.1 GCA_905480475.1 uncultured Pseudomonadales bacterium
CAAGTACATTCTCTTGGGCGCCTAGTTGGCCAAATAGCGGTGGCAGAACTTGGGAGGCGATGATGGCAGGGGAGTTTTTAGTTGAGGAAACCGGTCGTTACTGCTTCGCGCAAAACAACGGCTCTACTGGAACAGGGATTATTAGCGGCTGGAATTCTTGTGGGCAAATTTGGGTAAATAAAAACCGTGTGGTTGAAGTGGGTTATAGCAGCAGTAATACACCGGTAGGTTGCGTTGATCTAAATGCAGGGCAGCGCTATCGTCTGGACTTTTATAATCGTCATCATAATGCCAATGTATCGCGCAGTTTTATCTCGCAACCGCGTTGGTGTTTTGGTGGGTCGGGTGACTGTTCGCCAAATAGAAAGTTTGAGCAATCACAATTAGTGGCAAGAAAACCAACGACTTTGCCATAATTTTTAGTTCGCTTAATAAATGCGTTTAAACAATTGGTTTAAGGGGAGCGGGTTATTGATAGTATTGAATAGGCCAATATTCAGTTCTATTCAATAACCCGCTTATTTATTTGATCTTAAGCGTGACTTTTGTTTGCAGTTAAATACAGTTTACGCAGCTGCCAAATTGGAATAAGTAACATTATCGCCACTGCGCTATTTAACGCTGCGGCAGCGTGAACGCCATTCAGCATCGAATAACTCGAATCGCCAATAAACCATATCAATACCGCCAGCATTAAACCTAACCACTGTGCTTTGTTGGGCTGTTGGTAGTAATTATTTGTCAGGACTAACAGCAAAACGCCCCAGCTGGCGACGGTCGGGCCAAATAGTGTGATCAAATAAGTCATATGCTCGGCTATTGAACTATTGAGTATAAGATTGGGAGCCATAGCATCGAGTATGATATGGCTGACACTGTCGATTTGCCCCAGTAGCGGAAACAACACACCAAGAATAATATGGCCAATTGCCATAAGTTGTAGCCAGCGATATGCGTATAGCATAGTATTTTATTCCTATTCAATTCTGATCATGGAAAAAAGACGTTTGTTAAATGTTGTTATGGAATGTCCTTGTAGCTTTGCAATTAAGCTACTGGCGTATCTTTACATATCCGCATCCAGTCATTGACCGAATCCACCTCAAAACGTTGTTTAGGTAGCGCAAAATAAAAGGTTCTTTTCATATTCCGTTTAGGTAACTTAAGTGGCACCAAGTCACCATTGTTAAGATTTTTTTGTAATACAATTCTCGACAAGCAGCCAATACCCAAGCCGGATTCAACCGCGTTCTTTATTGCTTCGTTATGCTTTAGCTCCAAATAAATATTGATATCGGGTAATAGACCCGCCAGTGCTTGATCAAAAGTATGGCGAGCACCAGAATCGGGTTCGCGTAAAATCCAAGCGGCTTCTTTAATATCTTTAGTGCTTAGGGTGGTTTTTTTCGCCAGCGGATGATTGGCTGCACAAACAACGACTAATTCATCGTCGCGCCAAGGTATTAACTCCAGCTCGCGATGTTGTACTTCGCCTTCTATCATGCCTATATCCACTTCAAAGTTAAGCACCTTGGCTGCAACTTCGGGTGTATTGGCAATTTCCAGCTGAACATTGGCGTCAGGATACTCCGCTAAATAACCGGCTAAATAGCGCGTTGCTAAATGATTGCCAATGGTAAAGCTGGCGGCAACTTTAATATGGCCGACATTTTTATGCCCCTTAAGGTTTTGCTCAAAGCTTTGGCAATGGGTAAGCAATTGTTCAGCATCGGCGCGTAGTGACTTACCAATGGCATTTAATGCAAGCTTATTACTTACCCGATCGAATAGTGTTACGTCATACAAGCTTTCCAAGTTCAGTAGGGCTTCACTCGCCGCTGACTGGGACATATGCAACTCTTCAGCGGCTTTAGAAATATTTTGATGCTTGGCCACCGCTAAGAATATCTGTAGTTGTCGAATAGTGTATTTCATTTGGAAGTGCTTCCACCGTGCTGTTTGAATCATTAGTTTTGGTCACTAAAAGTATTCAGAAAGGTTCAGCGATTGTTAGCTACCGGAAAAACCGATAGTGTTAGCCATAATATCCTGATTGCCATGTAGTGGTCTATAGCTTATCTTGCCACCCACTGATGAATACACTCATTTAACGCACATGGGCTCGGCTCGGCTTCTGACCTTAGTCTTATTAGAAGGCCAAGTTTGTGTGGTAATAACTGATGTTTGATAACAATTTAAAAGTTCCAGAGGTTTAGCATGGCTGAGCAAAAAGCGACAAACGTACATTGGCATGAAGGCGATATTACCCGCGGTCATAGGCAGAAAATTTTAGGCCATAAAGGTGCAACTTTATGGTTTACCGGTTTATCCGGTAGCGGTAAAAGCACGGTTGCAGTAGAGCTGGAAGGGCGCTTAAGCGAGTTAGGGTTTTTGTCTTACCGTTTGGACGGTGACAATGTTCGCTTGGGTATTAATAAGAATTTGGGTTTTACCGCAGAAGATCGTACCGAAAATATTCGACGTATTGGTGAGATCGCCAAGCTCTATGTTGATACTGGTGTTATCGCCTTAAGCAGTTTTATTAGTCCTTATAGTTCTGATCGCGATCAAGTACGCGCTTTGCATGAAGCAGCAGGTATGGATTTTATTGAAGTCTTTGTCGATTGTTCACTTGAGGCCGCGGAAAGTCGAGACCCAAAAGGTTTGTATAAAAAAGCCCGAGCCGGTGAGATTAAAAACTTTACCGGAATTGATGATCCATACGAAGCACCACGAAAGCCGGAAGTGCATTTACATTCGGATAAGCAAAGTTTAGATGAAGAAGTAGAACAAATTCTTAGCGTATTGCGATCACGCAATATTATTCCAGCATAAGCTATACGCTAGCCCCGTTTCCTTGGAGAAAATAATGATCAAACCTCATGGTTCAGAACAACTAAACGCACTGTATGTCGATGATGAGGGGCAACGTCAAGCGCTTTTGTCCGAGGCAGAGCAATTACCATCCTTACTGTTAAGTTCAGCCGCTGCGGCCAATGCCGTGATGTTAGGCGCAGGTTATTTTAATCCGCTTACGGGTTATATGAATCTTAATGACGCATTTAGTGTTGCAGAAACCTTGCACACGGTGGAAGGGCTGTTTTGGCCAGTGCCGATTTTAAACTTGACCGATCAAACCGGTATTGAGGCGGGCAGTCGTATTGCCTTGCGTGATCCGAATGTCGAAGGCAATCCAATCATAGCAGTCATGGATGTGGACGCGGTGGAAAGTGTTTCCGAAGCCCAGCTCGATATGATGGCGGAAAAAATATTTCGCACGCTCGATCCTGAGCACCCCGGTGTGGCGACATTTAAAAGTCAGGGTCGCACGGTGATATCTGGCCCGATACAGGTATTAAGCTTTTCTTACTTCCAAAGTCAATTTCCAGAAACCTTCCGTACTGCGGTACAGATTCGCAACGATATCGCGGCCGCCGGTTGGGAAAAAGTCGTGGCTTTCCAAACCCGAAATCCAATGCATCGCGCGCATGAAGAGTTATGTCGTATGGCGATGGAAGACTTAAATGCCGACGGTATATTGATTCATATGTTACTCGGAAAGTTAAAGCCTGGTGATATCCCAGCTGATGTGCGCGACGCATCGATCCGCAAAATGGTGGATGTTTACTTCCCACCGAATACGGTAATGATTACCGGCTACGGTTTTGACATGCTTTATGCTGGCCCGCGCGAAGCGGTTCTGCATGCAGTGTTTAGACAGAACTGCGGTTGCACGCATTTAATTGTTGGCCGTGATCATGCTGGAGTAGGTGATTATTATGGCGGCTTTGATGCCCAAACTATTTTTGATGAAGAAGTTCCTGACGACGCATTAGACTTAGAAATTTATCGTGCTGACCACACCGCTTACAGTAAAAAGCTTAATCGTGTGGTGATGATGCGCGACGCACCCGATCATAGTAAAGACGATTTTGTATTACTGTCTGGTACTGCCGTGCGAGAAATGTTGGGCAAAGGTATTAAACCGCCAATGGAGTTTTCACGTCCGGAAGTGGCGCAAATATTGATGGATTATTATCAAGCTAACGCCTAATTGTATTTTTTATTTGATCTCCCTCCTTTTTTTGGGCGGCGCTACCTTGGTAGTGTCGCCTTTTTTTATGCTGTTATATTTCCTCTGGCGATTAAATTCGCCGTCGCGTTAGACTCCTAAATTGATATAGCGCAAGATTCAAATCAATGCGCTGTTTATGCTGCTCCCGATATTCATTATCTGGAGTAAGTTTAATTGACGAATTTAGCAAGATATAAAAAAATGGCCGGTACTTCGGCCGTCTTTCTATTGGCAGATTTTGATAATGCCTCACCGGTAGAGCGCGATGGATTGGAGTGGGGTTTGGAAGAGCTGCACTTTAGCGCGCTTGTAGAGCATGTGTTCGCAGATGATATGTTGCCGGCTGATTTATTTTCGCAGGACTTAGCGGCGGAAAAATTTTGGCAGCAACTGAAAGCGATCTTTCAAGCCTTAATTGAGCAAGCCAAAGCGCAGGGCAAACTAAAGCCGTCGATGGCTAGCGTATTGGCTTTGGAAGGTTTAGAGGAATACGATCCACCGGCGCATGGCGATATTCGGCAGGTCGAGGCTTTAAATGCTGCGTTTATTTACAACGTACGAATAAAAGGTTGGATACAAATCCCTACTACGGTTTAAAAGGGATTTGTATTTACCAACTTGTATCTATATTGACTTACTTGTCTTTACTAGCTCGTCTTTATTGCCCTGTCGCTTCGCTTAAAAGGTATAGCCGAGCATTAAGCTGTAAACAAAGGGATCAATATCTACATCGCCGCTAATTTTTGTGCCGTTGCTAAAAACGATATCGGCCTCGGTATTTAGATCTATCCAGCGCACCGAGCCATTGACAGACCAGCGATCATTTATTTGATAGTCGGCACCGGCTTGCAGTGAGACTCCCCAAGAATCGTCCAGCTCTACCTTAGCGCCTTCTAGGCCTAAGCTGCTAAAAGCGGCATTGGCTTCGGCGGTGGTGTCTTCGCTAAAAAACAGCGTGTAGTTAAGACCGGCGCCAATATAGGGCTGAAAATCTTCGCCGCTATTAAAGTGATAAATAGCGCTTAGCGTAGGAGGTAAATGCTTAACATCAGCAATATCGACGCCGCCCAAAGTTTGAGTGCCTTTTGCGGTGTGCTCAAACGGTGTAGACAATAATAATTCGACTCCCCACTCTTGTGTCAGTCGATATTCAATGGTGATACCTAGCTGTGTGTCGGAATCTACCCCCAGCTTTTCTGGACCAACTGCGCCAATAAAAGCATCGCCTGAACCGTTAAGCCTTAGCTGATCACCGCTGTCATCCGGTGCAACTACAGTGACGCCTGATCTTACCGTCCAGCTTCCAGCGTCTGCTGCCATTGAGAGCGTAGGTATGAGAGATACCCCTATCGCTAAGCTAATGGCTAAGCCGATTGCTAACCAGCTTGTTCGCCATGTTATCGATTCGGGAGCTAGTGCTATTGCTGCGCGTTGGCTTGCCTTAGGGCCAACGACTGTGGAAGCATTTGATTTAAAATGTTTTGAGAATGTTTTCATAAAATGTATTTCACCCTGTTTATCCAATTAAAAATTTAATAACGCAATAAATGGCTTGCAAGATATTAAAGTGGGATTTTCAGTCGGGTGAATTGATCTAGGTCAGCTAATTGAAAAACTGAAATTGTGATTAATTGCGAGCGAGGAAGTTAAGTAAAAGCCAAAAAATATGATCTAGCTTAATAAAAGAGTAAAAATAGGCCTTGCCTGATGGTTGTCAAAGCAATCGGCCTATATATCGATTTTTACACTGAAAGGTTAATAAGGTGCAGCCCCACCGTCTACGCAGAATAATTGTCCGGTAATCCAGTTAGCTTCATTGGATGCCAAAAAGCCTGCCATATTGCCAGCATCTTCTGGTGTGCCTAAGCGTCCGCAGGGAATGCTTTTAATAATAGGCGCGGCAAATTCTTCGGGTACGGTATCCATCAAGCCTAATGCAATAGCATTACAGGTTACGCCATGTTGCCCGACCTCCTGCGAGATATGGCGCATTAAATTAATTGATCCTGCTTTTGCCGCACCATAAATCGAGACGCCAATATTTAAACCCACACGTCCTGCGCCCGAAGATATAGTGATGATCCGACCCCAGCCGCGATCGCACATGCCCGGCAATACGGCATGTGTGCAATGCATTACGCCATAGAGATTGACATCAATAAATTTTCCCCAGTTTTCAGGCAAGGACTCTTTAAAATAGGTTTGCTCCATTTGCACTGCGCCAGCGTTACCGACATTGTTCACCAGAATATCAATGCCGCCGAGCTCTTTAGTAAGCTTATCGATTTGGGTTTTAATAGCATCTGGATCGGTAACATCAAAAACGCAGCTAGTCGCTTTTAGGCCATGATCATTTAATTCTTTTGCGCTAGCGACCGCTTTCTCTGCAAAGATATCGTTAACGATGACATGTGCGCCTTGCTTAGCAAGTTGTCTGGCAATACCTTGTCCCATGCCGCTGCCGGAACCGGTGACTAGCGCGGTTTTGCCTGATAAATCTAACATGATTACTATGCTCCTTATACTAAGAGTTGTTTTAAGGTGCTCAATATTGAAAGGCACGCTAAGGAATGATTGGAAGTGCAGGCTAACGCCTATAAACCAGCCTAACAAGTTAATTCTTGGCTAGTGTTAATGGCGTTGAAGAGATTGTTTATTGGTTTTGATCGGATACTATGCGCTGGGGTGTTTACTCTGACGCCGTTACAGGCTTTAGTCAGTATTAAAGGTGATAACAGTGCAATCATTTGATCGGAATGCTGGCGGTATAATAATCACTTGTTATGTAATGCCAATATAAATTGATCAATAGGAAAGTTACCATTTCTCGATTTGCTGGAAAAACGGTTTTTGTGACTGGCGCCTCATCTGGTTTGGGAGCGGCGACTGCGCGTCTATTTGCC
>CAJQQO010000147.1 GCA_905480475.1 uncultured Pseudomonadales bacterium
CCCACTTTGTCGATCACCCGCATAGGCCAGCAATTAGGTTATGCCGATAGCTCCGGCTTTCATCGCGCGTTTAAAAAATGGACCGGCCTGTCACCGCGCGCCTTTCGCGAAGCATTATTTACGGTCAAATAGTTATAAGATAGTTATGTGGAATCTATCAGATCGTTATCTGATACATTTTCATCTGATAGTTACTGGCCCGTGGCCATATCAGATAACAATCTGGCTGAATTGGGCAAGCTTTCTTAGCCCTGCTTATCTATTATTTCCACCACGCCGCAACATTTAGCGAATCAGCAGTCGATTTACTACCGATTAACACCATAGGACGATAATAATGAAAAAATATGAAGGCCTTAATCAAGCGATGGTCGAGCAATTTGCACCACGCCCAGGACGTCATGCACTACTACCTGAGCTTAGCGAAAAAGCACAGGTTGCTCTTATGTGCCGTATGCTTGTTCGCGAAGGTTGGAACGAACATATTGCGGGCCATATTACTTATCGTCTAGAGAACGGCAATATTCTCACCAATCCATGGGAACTCGCTTGGGAAGAATTAACCGCCAGCGATATTGTGACCCTCGACCCTGACGGAAAAGTCATTGATAGTGATTGGAATGTCACCCCCGCCATAGGCCTACATTTACAGCTGCATGCACAGCGTGAAGACGTCCATGTAGTAATCCATAACCATGCGCACTGGAGCGGCATCTGGGCTTGCATGCAACGAGTGCCCGCCGTTTTTGATCAGGCCAGCGCCTATTGTGGGGTGGAGCTTCCTCTTTACAATGAATATGAAGGCACCTTTGAAGACCAAGATAAAAGCTCATCTGCGATCCAAGCACTAGGCGATGCCAAGTGGGCCCTACTGGCCAACCACGGCTCTTTAGTCGTCGGCAAAGACCTGCGCCAAGCACACCTGCGTGCTATCACGCTCGAATGGCGTAGCAAGCGCGCATACGAAGTTGAGTTAGCAGGCGGCGGTACACCCTTAAGTGATGAAGAAGTAAATAAACTAACTATCGCCGATCAAAACGGCTTTCCGTTTTGCTGGGAAGCAATGGCTCGCCGGGAATTGCGCCGCGACCCTGGCCTAGTTGAATAAGCGTGGAATAACAAAAGAACAAACTCACACTTACCTGCTTGTTATAAAACAAGGACTTAACAATGACCCTTACTGTAACTCCTCTCGATAACGTTGGCGTAGAAGTCTCCGGCTTTGATATTAATCAACCGCTTACCGAAGAGATCAAAGCCGAATTAACATCGCTATGGTACGAGCACGCTATTTTGGTTTTTCGCGATCAGGACATCAGCCCTGAAAAACAAATTGAGTTCAGCCGAATTTTTGGTCCACTAGAGATCCATCCGCTTAAGGTCAACACCAGTGACCAGTACCCAGAATTATTTATACTGGAAAATGGCGGCGACAAAGATAAATTTTTCACCGCCTTCTATAATGATGAAGAAATTGTCGGCCGCTTAGATTGGCATATGGATCTACATTACACGGCGCGCCCTAATCATGGTGCACTACTGCGTGCAGTGGTCGTCGCTGAAGAAGATGGCCTAACCGGTTTTGGTGATCTAGCTAAAGCTTATGATGCGCTGGATGAGGACACCAAAGCGCTAATCGAAAAACTGGAAGTTGCCTATAGCTTTAGTATGCAGCGGCGCAATATGCGCTATGTAAATTTAGAAGGTTATCAACCCGGCCCCCATAGTCCGAAAAACCCCACTGATGTTGGTTATCCAGATTTTGCTGACGCGGTTTATCCGGTGGTTATCACTCACCCAGTTAGCGGCCGTAAAGTTCTCGAGATCGTCGAACAGTTTCTGGATCGCGTTATTACCCCGCAGCAGTTTGGTCTATCTAACGACGAGTCCATCGAGCTATTGGAGCGATTAGTGGCGCATACCCAAAAGCCGGAGTTCACCTATTTTCATCAATGGCGCGACGGCGATATGGTGCTCTGGGATAACTGGCGAGCCATGCATTGCACTACTGGTACCAAACCCGGTATTAAACGCATCATTAACCGCACCACGATTGAAGGTGATATTACTTTAGGTCGGGTACTCACGGCGGAATAAATTAGCGCTTATTCGGTAGCTAGTGCCTATCTAATACTCAGTGGATAGCAGGTAAAAAAACGAACGTTTATTCGTCCTGCACCCTAGTTTTTTTTATCCCCAGCTAACAATAATAATCAATCACCTCCGAGGCAGTTAAAGAAGATGATATCCGCCCCGATATTCCTAACAATTTGATGGCAGTGAGGCTGCGTCAGATACTTAAATACAGACTTCATCCACCACTCAAGTTTTAACTGCTATGTTCCTTGATCGACGATTTCAAACTCCAAATCATCCAATACACGATCAAGCATGCCATCCATCAGATCATCGCGGTTCTCAATATGCTTATAAAGCGACATCGGTAACACATCTAACCCTTTCGTAATCTTCGCATAGAAAGCAATTCCAACGGTTCACTTTCCAGCACTTTAAATATTTCGCTAAAAATCAATTCACGAGACAAATGATTGCGCTTTGCTTATTTTCTTTGATAGTGGCTGATTTATTTACTTACCAGTATCGTCGTACCTCTCATTTATTAACATTAACGAGCTAAGAACTTGGGATAGCAAGAAGTATATTGCCACCCCTATCTGGGCGACGCATCGCAGTAACTCAACGAATCGTCACGGAGATCCAGTTTACTGTGGAAAAATGCTACATCAATCTTGCTTTGTGCAAAAAATCAGCTATATTACTAACCCCAAAGTTAGTCCCAGAAAAATTAAGAGCGTTATTTAATTGAATAGTTTAAACCTGCAATCGACATTAGAAGATAACATTACCGTCTCCTATTTCTTTCCTGTACCATTTTTCAAATTCACCGTAGATTTAAATACCTTGAGTAATTTGGAGAACGCCTTAACACAACTTCAGAAAAAGCATCCTGAGTGGAACTCGAGAACAAGTTGGTTCACGCCAGACTCGCTTCATACTAAAGAGCCATTTAAGTCCTGGTTTGAGATGCATGTCCACAAAAAAATTAGCAATATTTTGGATGAAATGCGTATTGTCCGCAAAGACCATTACCTTACCTCATCTTGGGCAAACATAACTTGGGGAGACTTTTCTCACCCTACACACTTACATCCTAATGCATTTCTGAGTGGTATTGCCTATATTCGCTTGCCGCCTGGTGCAGGGAAAACAACATTTGATGATCCAAAAGATATTGCTAGAATTGTGGAGCCTGATTTGTCCGAGCAAAATCATTTGAACACACGTATGATCACCGCCAACCCTGTAGTGGGTGACGTATTTGTTTTTCCATCCTATTTAAAACACAGTGTTAAGCCGGGTAATACCAATGCTGATCCTAGGATCTCAATTGCATTCAATTACCATTTGCGCGGTGAGGCCAATCGAGAAACTCAGCCGTATAAATGGACATAAAATTTCTGAGAGTAGCACCAATGCCTTACAGAGTCTCTAGCGAGAAAGAAATGTAAATTCCGCCAATGCTAAGTTGAGTGTACCCCGCCAGCACTAGCTGGAAAAACAGGCTATTGGATAAAAGAGTATTTTAGTTCCTCGTTTAAAAACACTTCGTTATTCCCATTTTTAGCCCAGGCCGTATAAAATCACCTCCAAATTTTCTATAATAATCATGATATAACAATAGCGAAAAACTCTAATAAAGCATTTTCATTGAAGATGGCAATAGACCTTACAGTACATTATCCCCAAGCGGCTCGATGCGGCCAATAATGACAAACCGGCGGAGCCTCCGACACTAAGGTGTTTGCACTTTACACATTGCTTTTTGTATGAGGCGTATTTACTTTCAGAATGTTCAATGCCATCCAAGCAAAACAGGAAAATATTATGAGCGAAAATCAACGTTTAGCTGGAAAAATAGCGATCGTAACGGGGGGTGCCGGCGGCATCGGACGAGGTATTGTGCGCGCTTTTGTCGCCGAGGGTGCAAAGGTACTATTCGTCGATATAAACGATGAAAATGGTAAAGCGTTGGAGCTAGAACTAGGCGATGATAGCTGCTTTTTAAATACTGACATTTCTCAACATGCCAATGCGCAAAAAATCATTGATAAAGCGGTAAGCAGCTTTGGCGGTATTGATATCTTGGTCAACAACGCTCATGCATCGCGTCAAATTAGCTTTATTGAAACCACACAAGACGACATGGATTTATCCTTCGGCACTGGCTTCTACCCTACTTTCTGGTTAATGCAAGCCGCCTACCCTCAACTAAAAGCGCGCGAAGGCACGGTTATCAACTTCGGCTCCGGCGCTGGAATCTCTGGCATGCCAAGCCAAACCACCTATGCCGCCGCAAAAGAAGCCATACGCGCCATTAGCCGTGTAGCAGCTAATGAATGGGGTGGAGATAATATCAATATCAATGTTATTAGCCCGCTTGCAGCGACCGAAGGTGTCGAAGCATGGCTTGAGAAATTTCCTGAAATGCGTGAACCCACGCTAGAAAAAATCCCATTAAAACGTATGGGAGATCCTGAAAAAGATATCGGCCGAATTGCGGTATTCCTAGCAAGCGAAGATGCCAGCTTTATCACCGGCCAAACCCTTATGGCGGATGGCGGATCAATCAAGTTGTATTGAGCTTACTCTGACGAGACTTTTATCTAAACAAGTTAGAGCAATTATTCCAATTGGATTTACCACCGCTTATGCCCAAGCGTAGCCGGTCGCCAATCTATTACTCAGCTGGCTGCGTTTAGAAGATAGTTTTCGCGCAATTTATCTAACAGTTTAATTATTTGTGAACGACTGCTCTAGGCTGCGGGCCAAAACTCCCTTAGGTCATAATAATATTACGCCTAATCTCGACTACTTATTGCTGCTGGTAATCGTTTCGCCGAGAGGCGAATTGGCTGAACTGAAAAAATCAAACCTATCTCTGCTTTCTCCAGGCCATTCTTACACCCAACACGCCAAGCAAACTCAAAAAAAGCAACCCAGCAGGTGGTAGGGGTACGGCGAGGAAGCTGACGCTAAACGTTGAACTTGCGAACGCAGAGTTGCGCTCACTATCATTCGAAGTGGTAAGCAGATTGATGGATGTCGTAAAGGCGTATTCACCTGCAGGTAAAACAAGGCTAATACCCGTCAATCAATATGATCGGGTTTGACACTACGCTGCTTGTGGTTGGGAAGTTGAAAATTTTCTTTACTTCCATTGCAAAAGTAAAGATGCGCTTGATAGATAACGGTATTGGATAAAGCAGATTATAAAATCAGATATAAACCCGCTTTTAAAACTGCCGGTCTTTGACTGCGCTCAAACGATTAACGCGCTAAATGCGCCATACATTCTTCCAAGCCATTCACTGTCATGGGATACATCTTACCTTCCAATAACTCGTCAACAATCTTGGTAGACTGCGAGTACTGCCACTCGCTTTGATGCACGGGGTTTAACCACGCGACTTGATCATAACGTTCTAATAACCGGCGCATCCACACTTCACCCGAGTCTTGATTCCAGTGCTCAACACTGCCACCTTCAGAAACAATTTCATATGGCGACATTGCTGCATCACCAACAAAAATCACTTTGTAATCACGCGAGTATTTATTGAGGATTTCCATTAGCGGTGTTGATTGCTGCAGACGTCTACGATTGTCCTTCCATACCGCTTCATAAATAAAATTATGAAAGTAAAAGAATTCCAAATGTTTAAACTCGGTACGCACCGCGCTAAATAACTGCTGACATGCGGCAACGTGGTAATCCATCGATCCGCCAATATCAAAAAACACTAAGACCTTAACCGCATTGTGCCGCTCAGGAACCATTTTAATATCTAATAAACCGGCGTTTTTAGCAGTGCAATTAATCGTGTCATCTAAATCGAGATTGTCAGCAGCGCCCGTACGAGCAAATTTTCTTAACCGTCTTAAGGCAATTTGAATATTGCGAATCCCGATGGTGGAGTCGCCATCAAGGTTTTTAAAATCGCGCTTCTCCCACACCTTAACCGCTTTTTTCTCTTTGCCTTCACCGCCAACACGAATACCTTCGGGATGAAAACCATTATTGCCAAAGGGTGAAGTGCCGCCAGTGCCTATCCATTTGTCGCCACCTTCGTGACGCTCTTCTTGCTCGGCTAAACGCTCTTTAAACTGTTCGATTAATTCTTCTAAGCTGTCAAAGGATTGCAGCTTTTCTAACTCTTCGGCCGTTAGCTCTTTTTGAAAAGCATCACGTATCCAATCATCGGGAATTAATGCTTCGAGCATACCTTCCATGGATTCAAGGCCATTAAAAAACGCTTCGATAGCACGGTCGAACTTATCAAAGTACTTTTCGTCTTTAACTAAAATCGTACGCGAGAGAAAGTAGAACTGTTCGCGATCAGCAAACACTTGCTTGGTATTAAGCGCTTCGAGTAGATCCAAAAATTCGCCCAGAGTAACAGGCAAACCGTATCGACGTAGCGTTTCAAAGTAGGACAACAGCATGATTACTATTCCAAAAACTCAACAAAATTTAGCAGCAACTGCTGCTGAGATTTGTATCCGCTTCGGCTTAACGCGCAGTTTCACGGCGATGCATAAATGCTAGACGCTCAAGCAAATGTACATCTTGTTCGTTCTTTAGCAAGGCACCATACAATGGTGGAATCGCTTTAGACGGATCGCGCTGGGCTAAAATATCATCGGGCACATCGTCCGACATTAATAATTTAAGCCAATCAATTAACTCTGAGGTTGACGGACGTTTTTTCAAACCTGGCAATTCACGCAACTCAAAGAAAACTTCTAACGCTTCATCAACCAGTTTTTTCTGAATATCGGGATAGTGCACATCGATAATCGCTTTCATAGTTTCGCGACTAGGGAAATTAATATAGTGGAAAAAGCAGCGACGCAAAAATGCATCAGGCAGTTCTTTTTCATTGTTACTGGTAATAATAATAACCGGACGGTTAATCGCTTGAATCGTTTCACCGGTTTCGTAAACAAAGAACTCCATCTTATCGAGTTCTTGTAATAAATCATTGGGAAACTCGATATCGGCTTTATCAATTTCATCAATCAATAGCACCACACGTTTCTCTAAGGCAAACGCCTCCCAAAGCTTACCCTTTTTAATATAGTTACCGACGTCGGCAACTTTATCATCACCTAATTGGGAATCGCGTAAACGCGATACCGCATCGTACTCGTATAAGCCCTGATGCGCTTTAGTGGTCGATTTAATATGCCACTGCACCAATTCCATACCAGTTGATTCGGCAATTTGCTCGGCCAGCATAGTTTTACCTGTGCCGGGCTCGCCTTTAATTAATAGCGGTTTTTCTAGCGCAATCGCCGCGTTAACCGCCATCGCCAGATCATCACTGGCAATATATTCTGAAGTACTACTAAAGCTGGCCAAAATAATTTTTCCATTTTAAAGAGTGAAAATAAACAGCTGTGCTCAATACCGGGCACGCATAGCTACTGCAACTTGCTTTATAAGTTATTGTTATCACAGGCTAAAGATTTGCATACGCTTTAGTTTCCTGATCACTTTTACCAATACCTTGCAATTTAACAGCTGCAATATCTGGCGCAATCGCAAAACCCGCCGCCAGATTACCGAGACTGAGCGCAACGGCTATCTACTATTAACGTCACAGATAAGCCGCATTTTACAAGCCGCTTAATAAAGCATGCATTCATTTAAACAATAGGCTGTATTCGATCATCTTGGTTCTAGGCGTTTTAGCATGCAGACACAAAAACTGCACAGCTATGTGTGGCTTATGCAAAGCTGCGCACGACTAGTAGACGCGCAGTTTGCAAACATTCCATTGAAACAAGTAAGTGCAGGAGATTAACGACAAATTTTAAACGATAGTATTAGGCCAATAACTGTTATTTTTATTTATTTTGGCCGCTTAATTTACCACCTTTTGTGCCCACTATGCTGGCGAAGCCCATCGCTTACTTTTTGCTTTTTGAATCGCCGTCGTCACCAGCCTCTTCACTGATATCAGAACTTAAATCAAACTCGCCATCCAGATCCAAAGTAATATCGTCGTCATCGGCAGATTCATCTGCGGCAGGCTTATCGTCAGCCGCGGCTAAAATGGCTTCGATATCATCATCAATGTCATCGTCACCGGTAGGCTCGTCAAAATCCAAATTAATTTCTCCATCGTCTTCGTCATCCTCTACCGCGGCCTTGGCTTCCTCAGCCGCTGCGGTAGCTGGCGTATCTTCATCAACATCCAGCATGGCATCAAGATCTATTTCATCCAGCGCATCTTGGTCGAGCGCTTCGTCTTTTACTTCTTCAGCGGCAATATCGTCTAGACCTAAATCCGCTAGATCATCATCCGCTTCTGCCATCAAATCATCAACCAAGCTATCACTATCAGATAAATCATCTGTGGCAAGATCGTCAGTCGAAAGATCGTCACCAAGTGATTCCATTACATCATCGGATAAATCATCATCCAAGAAGTCATCACCGGATTTATCGTTGGAGTCAGTGCTATCTTTAGCACTGTCCTTCGCACTATTTTCTACAACTTCTTCGACCGTATCTTCAATAGCGTCATCAGCGATATCTTCAATTGCATCTTCAACATCCATTTCCATATCGTCGATATCTTCCAGACTATCGTCGAGCTCTTCTGCAACATCATCTTCGGCTGGCGCTTCTTCCTCCGCCGCTTCTTCAGCAGCGCCCTGCTCGCCTTCTTCGGCATCATCCTCGGTGGATTTACCGCCCAGCAGTTTTTTATACACAATAAATAGCACGCCGATTAACAGTAAGTTACCGACAACCAATCCACCATAGAGCAACCAATTGGTCTTGGCTTTTTCCTCTACCGGCTCTTCAATTATCTCTTCAAAAACAACTTCTTCTACCGGCGCTTCAACGATAGGCTCTTCAATAACTGGCTCTGGCTCAACCACTTCTTCTAACACTGGCTCAGGAACAGGCTCTACAATACGCTCGGGTTCTGGCGCACCGGGCACACTCATATATAGACTGTGCTCACCCGCAGAGCGATCAATCGTATCGCCAACGTTGTTTTCGCCTTGGGCATTGACGCTAATAATATATTTACCCGAGCTTTGCCCAGTGGCTTGATAAACCCAGGCACCGGTGGAGTTATATTCCAATACTTCATCTACCACGCTGCCATCAGGTAATTGGATATTGGCGGTCACTGCAATCGCATCGGTACGCAGGCGTTTGTCATCGGCCATCACCGTTAAGGTATATTCACCAAGCTCTTCATTAGCAGCAAGCTCCACTCTAAACGGCTCTCGTACTGTGAACTTAACGGTTTTTTCGCGCTTAAACGTTTTGCCATCAACCACAACCGTTAGCGCATAGTCGCCAGAGTTACGTAACATATCGAGTTTGCGCGAATAAATTCCCGGCGCATCAAAATCTCTAGGAATAGTTTGCTGCCAGAACTTGGTATAGTCGCGTGACATTTGCGCCTCTACCGTTAGCAAATTTAAAAACTCATCGCGGCTAACTGGCGCGCCGGATTCAAGCAAGCTGGCATTTAATTGCGCGACTTGTCCGTGATATAAATTATTATCAATAGTATCGATGGCTAGGGATAAATCACTAACCACTGTCACCCGGTTTTCAGGATCCATCTCTGCATTGATTTTCCATTCACCTTCTTCGGGTTGGTTAATGGTAATCAAGTCATAGGCTTCGCTGGCAAACCAACGCACGCTTGCGCCATCGGTTTGCGCGTTATAAATCTGTCCAGCAGGACTTTGAATTTGAGTAGCATCACTGCCCTGCTTTCTAAATACCAAAGCCGTAAACTCTTCAACGCTGGAATCGATTAAAAATCGATTGTCTTCTAAGGGCGTTCTATCGCCCGGCGAAGATTGATCAAAGGCGCGTAAAAATATTCGGTTCAGATCTTCTGCATCTTCAGCAACAGCAAATACGCCATCAGTTTCAATCGATAAGCGCTCTAATAATTCAACATCGGCATTGGTCGATAGTGCAATAGCGTGAATCTTAATTCCGGCTTTTTTATACGCCGGTAGAATCTTATTGAGTATGCGTTCGCGCTCTTTATCGTTAGCGTCCGGGTCTTTGGAAATATCCACCACACCGTCGGTTAATAAAATTACCGACTTCTTAAAGTTCGCTGTCGCAGGGTAGTTTTTAATATCGCTATCGTAATTGGCTTTTTCCAAGGCCATACCAATATTGGTATGCAAGGCTACCGAGTTAACCAAACGTGATTTTGAGGCCGCTTGATCGCGCCATTTATCAGCGACATCTTTGTGCGGCACCAACATATTGACGTACTTACCAAAGGTCCAAACCCCGGCTCGGGTTTCATTCGGAAACAACTGAACAAGTAAATCCATTGCCGGACGCCGCAAATTACGCGGATCGTTTTGCTTCATACTGCCCGACACATCGATCAGTACACGAATATCTGCGGCTTTTTGTTCGCCAACTGTTTTAGCATCCGCAGCATTGGCCTGCGTAAACAATAATGGCTGTACAGCAATCAGTAGAAATAGAATAGAGGGAGATATTATTTTGCGCAGCGTGGCAATAAGCGAATAAAAATCATTATTCCGTGAAAGGAAATCCAGACAATACTTTGTCATAACTAGTCTCTCGCTGTGCGCTTACAGACATGATGTAAGACAGGATGCGCCAAGCCTTGGCACGCACGCCATCCAGAATAAAGCAATCCAGCAGCCGATAAACCATGTCGTAGCGAGCGTGTTAACAAGCGTCTAAACGAATGCCTTAACACTGGTGATAAGTATTTGGAAATACTTATAGAACCGCTGGACAATTACTCGGCGCTATCCTTGCCTCGAATCGCTTGCTTAAAATCACTGACTTCCAAACTAAGAAAAACGATGAATTACAATTAGTTATAGCAGGAATTAGAGCTAATACAAGCGATCGGGCTTGGCAGGATTCATCGACCAAATTTTGACTAAAAGCTAATCAATACTTTTGGCTTTTAGCTAGAATTTTAATCAGTATCGTGAAATTGCGGCGGGGTTTACTCGCTGAGATTGATCGCGCTCACGCAGAGTGCTTATTAATTGAACAAATAAAATAATTTAGGCGCTT
>CAJQQO010000148.1 GCA_905480475.1 uncultured Pseudomonadales bacterium
TTAATAGTCGTTGTCTGTCTATTCAATCTGAGCACTTAAACGACGCTAACGTTCTAAGCCTAATTATGCGTTAATTTTTATCATCTAACTATGACGAATAGTTAGTGTGTCACTGTTTTTTTAAGCAAGGGTTTTTTAAGCAAGAATTGGACAGAAAGCAGGTTTGAAAACGATGAGGATTATTTTAGGCCAAAGCTAAGCTTAACGTATTTTGATTTTGACGGAGGTAGGAGAGAGCCAACGTGGATTGCGCTCGGTCTGGGTAAAATTACTTTTGAGGATATACGCTTGCCGCTTGCGGAATGGCCGGCCTTAAAGCGTCAATATCCTTTTCATCAAGTGCCTGTGTTAGAGGTTGATGGTCAGCCGCTGACTCAATCCAATAGTATCAACCGTTATGTTGCCAAGCTGGCGGGTTTGTATTCTGCTGACGATTGGCAGGCGGCCTTATGCGACGACGTTATGGGTGCGGTGGGTGATGTGGTGCAATTGGTGGTTAGTACCTTTTTTCTATCTGATGATGAGAACAAGTCCAAGCGTGAAGCTTTGGTCGCCGATGAGCTGCCATTATATTTACAACAAATGGCCGCGCGGCTAAATGCCAATGGCGGCGAGTATTTTGCCAATCAGCGATTAACAATAGCCGATCTTAAAGTACTTATTTGGATTAAGGGATTACTGCAAGGTCACTTGGATTATATTCCTGTTGGCCTTGTAGCAGAGCATGCGCCAGAGTTACTCAGGCATGCCGAGCGTATTGAAAAAAAAATCGCGGCTTAGCTATAAAGCCAAGCCATTAGCGGCGCAGTTAAAGTTCGTCTAACTGCTGCTGCTGAGTTTGCAATCGTCGTTTGGCATCTTCGGCATCGGCCAATTTTTGCTGCTCTTTGGCAACTACGTCGGCGGGAGCTTTAGCAACAAAACCACTATTGCCCAATTTACCGGCCAAGCGGCCAATTTCTTTATCAAGCTTTGCGATTTCTTTATCTAGCCTTGCAAGCTCCGCGTCCTTATCAATAAACCCAGCCAGCGGTACCATGATTTCTAGCTCGCCCACTAACTGCGTGGCTGATGCAGGTTTTTCATCACCAACTTTTAAGCAAGTGAGACTTTCTACCTTGGCCAAGGCTTGAATTAATTGTCCGCAACTCTCTATTCGCGATTGATCCTGCGAGCTAACGTTACTAAAATATACCGGTAGTGCAAGTGCCGGTGAGATATTCATTTCACCGCGAATATTTCGCACCGCAATAACAACCGCTTGAACCCACTCAATATCAGCCACTGCCTCAATATCGATTTTGCTTGCATCAGGTGTGGGGTAGGCTTGCAGCATAATTGAATGCTCTTCGCCATTATCTTTGTCGCTGGATACGTTTATACCGGCATAGGGTGCAATGCTTTGCCAAATCTCTTCGGTAATAAATGGCATGATTGGGTGAGCCAATCTTAGCGTGGCTTCCAATACGCGAGCCAAGGTTCTACGCGTGCCGATTTGCAGCTCAGTTGAAGCGTTAGGGTCAGCTAGTATGGGTTTGGATAATTCCAAATACCAATCGCAGTATTCGTTCCAAATAAAGTCGTATAACGCTTGGCTGGCTAAATCAAAACGGTATTCATCAAAGTGTTTACGAATAGCGGTTTCAGTTTTTTGCAGTTGGCTAATAATCCATTTATCGGCTAGTGAAAGCTGATAGTTTTGACTATTGTCGGCCGCACACTCCTGACCTTCGATATTCATTAGTACATAGCGCGCGGCGTTCCATATCTTATTGCAGAAGTTGCGATAACCTTCAAGCCGATTCATATCCCAGTTGATATCACGACCGGTAGAGGCGAGCGCAGCAAGCGTAAAGCGCAGAGCGTCAGTGCCATGAGCGGCAATGCCTTCGGGGAATTCTTTTTGGGTGCGCTTGCCAATTTTTTCTTGCAAATGCGGCTGCATCATATTGCCGGTACGTTTTTCTAATAAAGCTTCCAAGCTAATGCCATCAATCATGTCCAATGGATCGAGCACATTCCCTTTGGACTTAGACATTTTTTGCCCGGCTTCATCACGAATAAGGCCGGTAACATAAACGGTTTCAAACGGTACTTGTGGTTTGCCGTTTTCATCTTTCATAAAGTGCATGGTCATCATCATCATTCTGGCAACCCAGAAAAAGATAATATCGAAACCGGTAACTAAAACACTGGTGGGATGAAAGGTTTTTAATCGCTCGGTTATTTCAGGCCAGCCCAAAGTGCCAAAGGTCCAAAGCGCTGAGCTAAACCACGTATCTAATACATCGTCATCTTGCGTTAGCTTTATTTCGCTAGCGAGTGAATGTTTTTCGCGAACATTGTTTTCATCAAAGCCGACATATACATTGCCTTCCTCATCATACCAAGCGGGAATTCGATGTCCCCACCATAGCTGCCGCGAAATACACCAATCCTGAATTTCCCGCATCCACGAGAAATACATATTTTCATATTGCTTAGGAACAAATTTAACCGAGCCGTCTTCAACGGCTTCAATGGCCGGTTTCGCCAGCGTTTTTGCATCGACATACCACTGGTCGGTAAGCATGGGTTCAATAACCACATTGCTGCGATCACCATAGGGCACAGATAGATCATGGGCTTTCACGTCATCGAGCAAGCCTAATGCATCAATATCGGCAACAACCGCTTTACGCGCGGCAAAGCGCTCCAAGCCAGCATATTGTTCGGGAAGTTGATTGTCGTAATCAGTAGAGACATTGCCTTCGCAATCGAACACTTCAGCTATGCTGCGAATCATTCCGTCGCGGCTAAGAATATTGATAAGGCTAAGCTTGTTGCGTTTGCCCACCTCATAATCATTAAAATCGTGTGCGGGAGTAATCTTTACGCAGCCTGTGCCTTTTTCCATATCGGCATGATCGTCGCCAATTATGGGAATGCGGCGGTTAATCAAAGGTAGGGTAATAAATTTGCCAATCAGATCTTTGTAACGCGGGTCTTTGGCATTGACAGCAACGCCAGTATCGCCGAGCAGGGTTTCAGGACGGGTAGTGGCCACAATTAAATAGTCTTTACCGTCGGCCGTTTTAGCGCCATCGGCGAGTGGATAGCGGATATGCCACATACTGCCTTTGCTATCTTTATTTTCGACTTCCAAATCGGAAATAGCAGTTTGTAGTTTAGGATCCCAGTTAACCAAGCGCTTGCCGCGATAGATTAAGCCCTGTTCGTGTAATTGAATAAATGCTTGTTGTACGCCGGCATAAAAGCCGTCGTCCATAGTAAAGCGTTCGCTGGGCCAATCTACCGAATTACCTAAGCGGCGCATTTGCTGCGTGATCGTACCGCCAGAGGACTCCTTCCACTCCCAGATTTTATCGATAAAGGCATCTCGGCCTAAATCGTGGCGCGATTGATTACTTTCGGCGGCGAGTTTTCGTTCAACCACCATTTGGGTGGCGATACCGGCATGGTCGGTACCCACTTGCCACAAGGTGTTTTTGCCATTCATACGTTGGTAGCGGGTCAGCGCATCCATAATGGTATGTTGAAAGGCATGGCCCATATGCAAACTGCCGGTAACATTTGGCGGTGGAATCATTATGCAGAATGGATCGCCAGCGCTATTAGCCGTCTTGGGGTTTTCGGAAGCCGGAGCAAAATAGCCGCGCTGTTCCCAGAGTTGATACCAACGTTGCTCTACATCGCGGGGCTGAAAGGTTTTTTCCATAGTGGTTTGTCTAATTCTTGTGGTTTTATCGTCGGCCATATCGCATATGGGGATGCAAGTGCCCGTAAGTAAAGGTAAATCAAACGACGAATTCTAACCTAGATTGCCTATTGGTGTTAGGCCAGAATTGAGTTTGGGGCGGTTTTGAGGGGCAGTCTGTGGCTTTGTTTACAGACCTTTTGGTGCGGCGGAGGGGAGTGGTGTTTAGCGAGGGCGGTTCTGTTGAGAATGTCTATCAATTTTATGATCTTGTCTAAACTTAGGCAGGCACTAGTCGCTGTTGGCCTGATAAGTATTTTATTGACAGGGTGTGCCTCAGCACCTGCTGTTAGAGTATCCGATGCCGAAGGGGTAGAGCCTGTTTCGGCGCTTGCGATGTCATGTAAGAA
>CAJQQO010000149.1 GCA_905480475.1 uncultured Pseudomonadales bacterium
TGCGGCCCTTATAGGCCAATTGAATAGCCTCAGCCATAAACTGCCGATCGGCGATAGAAAATTCCGCTTGATTACTCGATGTCATCCGAATTTTCTGCCGATAGCTTATCGATTTCCTGACGAAATTCATTGAGATCTTTAAAGCTGCGATAAACCGAAGCAAAACGAACATAGGCGACATGATCGAGTTCACGCAAATGCTGCATAACCGCTTCACCTACGCGTATAGAACTCACCTCGCGCTCGCCTGTTCCCATTAGCTCATGCTTAATATGGCTAACAGCCGCTTCAATTTGCTCAACACTAACGGGACGTTTTTCCAAGGCACGCAAAATACCCGAGCGCAATTTATTTTCATCAAAGGGCTGCCTAATATCATTTTGTTTAATGATTTTAGGCAGCAATAGCTCGGCAGTCTCATAGGTGGTAAAGCGCTCAGTGCAGGTTTGGCACTCACGACGTCGGCGGATTTGTTCACCTTCGGCAACCAATCGGGAATCGATTACCTTGGTATCCTCTTCCGAGCAAAAAGGGCAGCGCATAATTTAATAACTCTTTGTAACTACGAACAAAAGCGGCAATTAAGCATAAACAGGAAAGCGCTTACAAAGCTCTGAAACCTGACCACGTACGCGATCAATCACTGCTTGATCATTAACATCAACCAAGATATCGCACATCCAATTGGTTAATTCAATCACCTCAGCTTCTTTAAAACCGCGAGTCGTAATCGCTGGCGTACCCACACGCAAACCACTCGTCACAAAAGGCGAGCGAGGATCGTTAGGCACGGCATTTTTGTTGACCGTAATATGCGCTGAACCTAACGCCGCATCGGCATCTTTACCGGTGTACTCTTTACCAATAAGATCAACCAGCATTAAATGGTTATGCGTTCCACCCGATACAATATTAATGCCACGCGCGATAAACGTTTCAGCCATCACTTTAGCGTTATCGACAACTTGTTGTTGATACACTTTAAAATCATCACTCATCGCTTCTTTAAAGCTAACGGCTTTAGCGGCAATCACATGCATCAACGGGCCGCCTTGACCACCGGGAAATACCGCAGAGTTAAATTTCTTTTCTAGCGCTTCATTAGCCTTGGCTAAAATAATACCGCCACGTGGACCACGCAGGGTTTTATGCGTAGTAGAAGTCACAACATCGGCGTAAGGCACAGGATTGGGATACAAACCGGCAGCAACCAGACCAGCAACGTGGGCCATATCAACCAATAAATAGGCATCAACCTTATCGGCAATAGTACGAAAGCGTGCCCAATCGACAATACCCGAGTAAGCAGAAAAACCGGCCACAATCATTTTAGGTTTATGCTCTAAAGCCAAGGCTTCAACTTGCTCGTAATCGATTTCACCGGTTTCGGCATTTAAACCGTACTGCACTGCATTATAAATTTTGCCGGAAAAATTGGGTTTAGCACCGTGAGTTAAATGGCCACCGGCATCCAGACTCATACCTAGAACGGTATCGCCAGCATTTAACAGGGCCAGATACACTGCGCTATTAGCCTGCGAACCTGAGTGCGGCTGAACATTGGCGTAGTCGGCACCAAATAATGCTTTGACGCGCTCAACAGCCAGATCTTCGGCTAAATCGACAAATTCACAACCACCGTAATAGCGCTTGCCAGAATACCCTTCAGCATATTTGTTCGTCAGCGCGGTACCCTGCGCCTCCATCACTCTAGGGCTACAGTAATTCTCTGATGCAATTAGCTCAATATGATCTTCTTGACGCTGCTCTTCAGCGGCAATAGCCGCCTGTAATTCGTCATCAAAACCCGCCACTGTCATGCTTTTGTCGAACATTAAACCACTCCAAATAAAATAATAAGAAGACCCACACTGCCCATATTGAGCGCAATGTTGTTTCGATATTGTCGTTACTTTGTCTTTACGTTGCTGCTAATGTGCCGCTAAATTAAAACGAAAAATTGACAGCCAAAAAGCGGCTGCGAAAGGAGCGCGTATTCTACATGAATAGCCTACATTTATGCACTGATAACAAGTTACAGAAGCCGACTCGCAATGGCCGGGGATTTCCGCCTCACAGCCAGTTCCATTCACCTCGATAGAAATACCTGAACAGCTAAGCCTTCAGTAAAAAAATGTTAAGTCACTGTATTTTAAGCGATTTTAAGAATATTACGTCACCGCATACAACGCCCCTTTACAGCAAAAACCCAGAAGCTCTCGATACGGGCAACAACAGCATACTTTTACGCCTGTTTTTTCTGGGATGACGCTTTTCTAGCGCTGAATATGAAAGAAGATTTCTAAACAAAAATATAGGTAGGTATGGTCCTGAAGCCTCACAGTATTAAACCTTTTAGATAATACAAAAAAAACGGCTATCACTTAAAGCGATAGCCGTTTTTAATCATCAAAAAGAGGCGATCGCTAATTAGCAACCTGCTCCTCTTCTGACTCTTGCTCCTCTTCTGACTCTTGCTCATCTATACCTTCAAAATCGGCTTGATCTAAACCGTATAAAGAATGGTAAGGCCCGGCGGGTATACCACGAAACTTACTACCTACAGCCAAACCATTCGCCTGCTGTGTTAACGGAATATAACTGGGAGCAGCCTTCTCAATCGCCGCAACAATCGCAGAGGCAATTAAATCAGCTAGTGGATTACCAGAATTACCGCTGCTATCAGGCGTGTATTCTAAATACTGAGTATTTTGCCAAAGCTCTTCGCCGGTAATACCGCTTTTCAAAACGTAGTTAAATTCTACCGTTACGGTTGTTGAGAAAACCGCGTACTTCGCATCCCATCGCTCTATACTTACATATAAAACTGAATCCGCATTAAATAGGCCTGCAAGAATAACGGGGTCAGCGCCATGCACTAGATCAGCATCTGACAAACCATCATCTTCAATAATTCTTTTCACAAGATGTACTGGAAAGACGTAGTAGCCTCTCTCAGCCAGCGGTTTTGCCGCAGTAGATAAAAAATAATCCGGCGCATCAACATCAATGCTCTTATTAACCGCAGGAACGATTAATACAGACTTCAAGTCTGCCGCTCTAAACTTACTATAATCCTTTTTCTCTATATCTGTCGTTGCGCATGACGCAAGAAAAAAGACACCTAAACAAAGAACAGAAAATTTTATTTTTTGAGTTAACATCATCCTTATTTATCCTCGCCTTCACTGGTAGAGCTTGAAGTACTGGCTATCAATTTATCTATAATGTAGGTGGATTCAGGCCAAACAGATTTTTCTTTTAAAAAATATTCTTGTGCCTTAGCCATATCTCCTTGCTCCAAATAAATATAACCAAGCTCAGCATATAAACCCGGCGCAACGTTACTGTTGGACTCTCCCTTCAGAATGGCTTTTTCTAAGGCCTGTATATAACCCTCGATGGAATCCGGTTTTTTATAGTACTTATATAAAGCAGACTCATAATTACCCCAAGAATACAGAGAATTGTTCGTTGCACACCCCGTTAAAAAAAATACTCCTAATAGTAATAAAAATGACTTTTTCTTCATCCTAAAGAGCTCCTAGTTAGTTATCGATATTATTTTTACTTGCCCACCACTAACAAATATATTTTCTGAATACACTGTTACTCCATTATCCTTAACTACAACCTTGTGCCGACCCTCTTCAATTAATAATTTATTTTTATTACCACTAAATCGACTGGTGTTCCCCATTAACAAACCATCGACATAAAGAGCGGCAGTTTTACTAGCTCCCTCTACTACAATTGCTGGTCGCTCCTCCCCTAAGCTGACATTGTCCGTGGGATAGGAATTACAAGCACAAAGAACCGTTAGCAATAATACAATCGAAACACGCTTAAACTGAAAACTCATAACCTAATCCCCTAATCTTCGGCCAGAAAAATATTCTTTTTATCCGCTATTACGCCGGAAACAATTTCTGCAACAGCACCTTCATTTACTTCACTGTCACCAAATAAGCTAATGATACGGGCGCTACCTACTACTGTTGGCGGCAACTCGATATTAAACCCGCTATCACTTTTAATAACTTCAGACCTTTGCATAATAGCCAGCTGATCACCAACACGTATACCTTGTCTTTCTCCACCGCTTATAAAAATATTATTGCCACTAACTTTAAGCACTTCTGCGCGCCAAGCTTTTTCCTCTAACTTATCAATTAGTGAACCCATTAGGTCAGAAATTGCAGCCGCAATAGCATTGTCATTAAGTGTGTCATCGTATCCTGCCTTACTACCATACCCGGCAACCCTACCCGATTCAGAAGATGCCTCGCCATTACCTACCGCCGAGAAAAATGCATGACCTGTAACTGGGTCAGCCAAACGAACCTCTACCTTAGCAGTTGCCGTTTGTAATTTTGTGCCACTCAGGAATCCGGATTTGCCGGTGTTCTTTCGACCGAATTCAGTGAGCGACCCTAGTATCAGCGCGTCTACACCAATCAGGTTAAAGCCATCAAAAGACCCCGAGCTTATCTCCAAACGGGTATCAACATTATTTTTGTCGCTACCTTCTTTTTTAACATCGATGACATTGCGCTTAGTTCCCGACTGTCCAGCAATAATTGCCTGCTCTTGCTGTAATCTGCCAAGATCCTGCCGTTCAAAAACTAGAAATTTGCCCGACGAAACCAAACGACTCATTAGCATATCCGAGACTTGCTTACCTAAAGGATCAAGCTCGCTATCTCTGAGTAAACTTTTGCCGTACCGCGACTCATTGGTAAACCTTCCAATAGCGACTTTTCGCTTTAACGTTTTTACCTCGGGTTTAAGTGCGGCTAACTGAGCTTCTTTTTGCTGTTCTCGGCTAACCGGCGCCTCAACCGCAGTTAAAGGTTTATCAACCACCGCGCAGCCTTGGACGAGCAGCAATGTGAGTAAAATCTGAGCAGCCAATTTGACGTACATAAACGTGCCCCTGTAAATAAGGTTTAAGGAATTAAAGCTAAGGAGAAATTTAGAAAAAGATATATCCCTATATTTAATTATTGATCAGGCGTTCAGCGTAACATAGTTCATTAAGCACTTTAAACATTTAACCGGATATTTATATTCTCAGACAATAGATATACTGACGCGCCAAAAAAGTTAACATAGCACTATCAAATACTTCGTCATTAAATTTGATAAAATAGCACTTGAAGCATATCGGAATCTCTTACTATGGCTCAATACGTTTACACAATGAATCGCGTGGGTAAAATCGTTCCACCCAAACGTGAAATCCTTAAAGATATTTCACTATCCTTTTTCCCCGGCGCCAAAATCGGTGTACTGGGCCTGAATGGCTCAGGTAAGTCGACCTTGCTCAAAATCATGGCCGGTCTCGATACTGACTATTTGGGCGAAGCTCGCCCGCAACCTGATCTGAATATCGGCTATTTACCGCAAGAACCA
>CAJQQO010000150.1 GCA_905480475.1 uncultured Pseudomonadales bacterium
GATCAGATAAACCTGATCACAAAACAGCCAGATATTGTTGAGAAGCTCCTATTGAGGGATTTCTATGCAGCAAAACATTTACCCCAGAAAAAAAATCTTTATAATCGCGGCCTTAGTTCGCTCGACCAAAGCGCGCTGATATCAAGCAAGGTAATCTGATATCCAGCACCGAGTTATTGGCGAACCGTTTTCCACTATCAGGCATTTGGACGAAAAAGCATTATGGCCATTAATCCGTTTACCAGCTTATTTGGGCAATCTCCTATTCGCCCTATTCAAACCCATATGACGCGTGTGCATGAATGTGCCGAGCAGCTTATCCCCTTTTTACAAGCCACCTTGGATAACGACTGGGATAAGGCTGAAGAAGTGCGAAATACCATATCGGCACTAGAAGATGACGCCGATGCCTTAAAGAAAGATTTACGACTTAACCTACCTAAAAACCTGCTCATGCCGGTACATCGCTCGGATTTACTCGACCTGATTACCCGTCAGGATCGCATTGCCAACTGCACTAAAGATGTGGCAGGTATTATGCTGGGTCGAAAAATGCGTATTCCCCAGCAAATGGCCGATATCATGCTGGAATATGCCGCAACCGCTATCGCAACCTCCGCACAAGCCTTAAAAGCGATTAACGAAATGGACGAATTATTAGAGACCGGCTTTCGCGGCAGGGAACTTGTGTTAGTTGAAGGCTTAATAGAAGAGCTCGATCGTCTGGAGCATAAAAACGATAAATTGCAGATTGAAGTTCGCGCCAAACTATTTGAATTTGAAGCTGACTTAGCCCCGGTAGATGTGATGTTTTTATATCGCGTTATCGACGGCATTGGTGAACTTGCAGACCGAGCGCAAAAAGTTGGCTCGCGAATGCAATTGCTGATCGCCAGCTAAAGCGCAACTGTGGTGCAAATCAAAAGATCAATAAAAAATATCCACTAAAAAAATAACAGTCTCTTCTCAAAGGCTTTTATTGTTTTTTATTTCAGTTTTATTGCAAATTTAATCGATAGGAAGTTGTATGGAAATCATTGCTGAGCACAGCCATATATTACTAATAATGACTTGTTGCTTCGGTCTATTTATGGCTTGGGGTGTAGGTGCTAACGATGTTGCTAATGCGATGGGAACATCGGTTGGCTCTAAGGCCATTACCGTTAAACAAGCCATTCTTATTGCAATGATATTTGAATTTGCCGGTGCCTATTTGGCTGGTGGCGAAGTCACATCAACCATTCGCAAAGGGATTATTGATCCCGCCATATTGCAGGATACGCCTGAACTACTGGTGTTCGGTATGATGTCCGCGCTGTTAGCTGCCGGCACTTGGTTGTTAATCGCCAGTATGTTTGGCTGGCCGGTATCAACCACCCACTCTATTGTGGGCGCATTAGTGGGTTTCGCCGCCGTAGGCATTTCGGTTGACGCAGTTAGCTGGGGTAAGGTCGGGAAAATTGTTGCCAGCTGGGTAGTGTCGCCGGTGATGGCCGGTACGATTTCCTTCGGTTTGTTTATGAGTGTGCAGAAACTGATTCTCGACACCAAATCGCCGTTTGAAAATGCTAAAAAATACGTGCCCTTTTATATGTTTACCGTGGGTTTTATGATTGCCATGGTAACCATGCTCAAAGGTTTAAAACACGTGGGCATCGAACTTGATTTTGGCTTGGGTTCCAAATTTGCTAATGCCATTCCCATGGCGGTAATCGTTGGGGTAGTTGTTGCCTTAATTGGCCAACGTTTTCTAATGCGGATTAAAGAAGTGGATGTCGGTGCGGGCGGCAATCGCTTTGCCAATGTAGAAAAAGTCTTTGCCGTACTAATGGTCTTTACCGCCTGTGCAATGGCCTTTGCTCATGGTTCTAACGATGTGGCTAATGCGGTTGGCCCGATTGCGGCGGTGGTAGGTGTGCTGAATAACGGAGGTAATGTTATGGCGCAATCGCCAATGCCTGCGTGGATTTTATTATTGGGTGGCGGCGGTATCGTTTTGGGTCTAGCCACTTACGGTTTTAAAGTAATGGCAACCATTGGCAAGAAAATTACCGAGCTTACGCCAAGCCGAGGGTTTGCGGCGGAGTTGGGTGCGGCGACAACCGTTGTTTTAGCCTCTGCAACCGGCCTACCTATATCAACGACACACACATTGGTTGGCGCGGTACTAGGCGTTGGTTTAGCAAGAGGGATTGCAGCCTTAAATCTGCGCGTAATCAGTACGATCTTTATGTCGTGGATTATCACTTTGCCAGCCGGTGCCGGACTTGCGATATTGTTCTTCTTTACCTTTAAAGCCATGTTTAGCTAAGCTGTTTAATCCCAGCTAAATAATCAATTCGAATCGTCATACCCTTTAGAGGGTATGACGCGATATTCCAGCACGCCGTTTAGCACGCAGCTAATCTCTTTCGTTATGAACCGTCTTGGCCATTTGTTTAAGGCCAACATGACGCACGTCATCACCCTTAACCAAATAAATAACATGCTCGGCAATATTGCGGGCGTGATCACCAATACGCTCTAAAGCACGCAAGGACCACATAATACTCATCACTCGGGAAATACTTCTAGGATCTTCCATCATATAGGTCACCATCGCACGAATCGCGGTTCCGTATTCGATATCAACGGCTTTATCTTCCTGAGCGACCTTAAGTGCTAGTTCAATATCCTCACGTACAAAACTATCCAAGGCTTGAGCAAGCATTCTCGCAACACTTTCGCCGATATGCCGGATCTCGACATAACCACGCGGTGCACGCCCCTCTTCTGCGAGCATAATCGCTTGCTTAGCCATCTTGCCCGCTTCATCACCAATACGCTCTAGATCGGTGGTGGTTTTAATAATGCTTAAGACCAAACGCAAATCGCTGGCCGCTGGCTGACGTCGTGCCAAAATTAATGCGCAGTCCTCATCAACGGTCACTTCCATATCATTGATTTGCTCGTCGTTGGCAACTACCTGCTCGGCCAATGCGCTGTCGACTTCAAGCAAGGCATAAATCGCATCGGTAACTTGTTTTTCAACAATACCACCCATTTCAAATAGCTGGCTTTTAACCGCTGCTAATTCTTCGTCAAAGCGATGAGAGATATGTTGTGACGGTGTATCACTATTCATTGAATTATTATTCCCGTTTCCTTAGAAATCAAAGTTAGTGTTAGAAATCATGTTGAGTACATACATTATTAACCAAAACGACCGGTAATATAATCTTCGGTTAGACGATGTCTGGGGTTAGTAAAAATATCATTGGTATCACCTACTTCAACCAAGTAGCCCAGGTGGAAATAGGCAGTTCTATGCGAGACTCGTGCGGCTTGTTGCATAGAATGCGTAACGATAGCGATGGTAAAGTTTTGACTGAGCTCATCAATCAATTCTTCTATCCGCGCTGTCGCAATAGGATCGAGCGCTGAACAGGGCTCATCCATTAATATCACTTCAGGGCTGACCGCAATAGTTCGAGCAATACATAAGCGCTGTTGCTGGCCGCCCGATAACCCGGTACCAGGTTGATCGAGTCGATCTTTAGCTTCTTCCCATAAACCCGCGCGACGCAAACTGGTTTCAACAATTTGATCCAACTCAACCTTGCCGCTTGCCAAGCCATGAATTTTTGGGCCGTAGGCAACGTTATCATAAATGGATTTGGGAAAAGGGTTGGGTTTTTGAAAAACCATCCCGACCCGTGCCCGTAGAGGAACAACATCTAAATTAGGATCATAAATATCCTGATTT
>CAJQQO010000151.1 GCA_905480475.1 uncultured Pseudomonadales bacterium
GTTAACAAGCGTATTGCTTTGCAATTCTTTTTCTGCGGCAGCGTCTGCATGCTGCGGCTTATCCAAACTTCTGTTTTGATCTAAGTTCGTCTCTTGATTTAAGTTCGTCTCGCGATTTAAATCAATACTGGTACGTCTTTGATCAGCGGGATCGAGCATCTCATTACAAGCCGTGTCATGCATGGCTATTAAGGGTAAAGCCAATAACACTTCTTCTTCAATCATTGAATCAATATCCAGCATCCCCTCTTCGAGCACAATCGGCTCACAATCGCGGATACGGCTTTTGGCTTCTTCATCATGCGCGACAACAATCAAGGTTGTGCTTACATAAATCGGTGCCGATACTGACTGCAAACAGCGCTGACATTGCATATCAACCGCGCCATTAATTTGCACATCGATTTTGGATTTATAATCTTCCCGCTTACCAAAATCCATCTGAACATCGAAAGCACTACTGATATTTACCACCGCTTCAGCCAATCGAGGTAGCCGATCGGGATTCACGCTGCCAGTTAAACTCGCACCGCTATCAACCAATTTTTTAACCGTTACGGATTGAGGAAGCTTATCGCTGGACATAATCGATCAATGATATAAGAATTTAATGGTTTACGTCAATTTGATTTTTCGCCAATATGCAGCGCAAACACCGACTCTGTAGCGCTTTCGCACACTTTGGCTTGCTCAAACCGCGAAATACAGCCTGACTAAATGGCCGATTTACACTGAATATAAGCTTGGAATACCTTTTATGCGTATTGTACTTGGATCTAGCTCGCCCTATCGGGCTATATTGTTAAAACGCATTATTACCGATTTTGATATCGCCAGCCCTGATATTGACGAGTCTCCCCTGCTAAATGAGGACCCTACCGCACTGGTTCTGCGACTTGCCGAGTCAAAAGCGCAGCGAATTGCCGAGGACTGGGACAATCATTTGATTATCAGCTCTGACCAAGTGGCTCTTTTAGCAAATGATGAGCCTCTTAGCCCGAATCACAAGCAAACCGAACAATATCAAATCCTCAATAAACCCGGCAATTTTGAACGTGCATATCAGCAATTATCTAATTGCAGCGGCAAGAGGGTTATCTACCGCACAGCTTGCTGTGTATTAAACAGCAGAACGGACAGCAAACATGTTTTCTATGATGATTACTGCCTGAATTTCAAGGACTTAACAGAAGCTCAGATTAAAAATTATCTTTTAAGAGAGCAACCCTATGATTGCGCAGGAGCGATAAAATCCGAAGGCTTGGGAGTAGCGCTGATCGCAAGCTACAAAGGAAACGATCCGGCAACGTTAATTGGGCTGCCACTAATCAAACTCATCGATGCTCTTGATAAGGAACGCTACCCTATCCTGTAATACTGATAAAAAGGAACAAGAATTTTATCCTATATATTTCAACACCTTAGAAAAAATAACCTCAAATCAGTAGAGCTTTAACCCTGCCTTTACCTTTCTTTACATGGCCAAGCAGCAAATTAACATCCAGATCATGATAATGATCACCAAGCGACTGGCAAAGCACTTGTAAGATTAACTCCAGATCGAGCATCGAGTGCATCGCCAGCCAGCAAACGAATTTTTTATTGGCTTTAAAAGTTTATTACGGTTTGAATTTATTATTGTTTGAAATTACTGTCGTTGTAGTACTCCAGGTATTTATGCTTTTCATGCATTAATTCCATTGCAGCCCGCGAAAGCGGGCTTTTTTTATCCCTTGTTAAAGTTATATATGAAGTAGATAAGCTCTGGGTATAAATGCTTTCGGGATCTAAGTTAAAGGCAATTATCTGTAACGAAGCGCAGGCCTATTGAATAAAGATTATTTTAAAACCGATAATCGCTATAGAATGCGCTTGCTAAAATCACTTTTGATGTGGCTATTTTGAATTGCCATCGTAGCAAGCATTACTTGGCAGTTCCGAAATACGCAAATCACGACACTCGCCTCTAAGGGGACATGTTAGATATGGCACAGAACATCCTCATTGTTGATGATGACACCGAACTCTGCGAACTATTGGTTGAATATCTGGGTAATGAAGGCATTGCCGTAACGCTTATCCATGATGGTTTGGAAGCGATTGAACATATCCAACAATTGCATGCGCAAAGTAAAAGCTACGACGCCATCGTGCTCGACTTTATGCTGCCCGGCATGCAAGGTCTAGATATTTTGCAACGGCTGCGTGGCTTTTCATCCACTCCAGTATTAATGCTTACCGCACGCGGTGATGATATTGACCGCATTGTCGGTCTTGAAGCTGGCGCCGATGACTACCTACCTAAACCTTGCAACCCACGTGAGCTACTTGCCAGACTACGCGCTGTACTGCGGAGAACCGAGCATCAGGCCGCAGATAACTCCTCCGACAGTTACAGCATTCACGGCATTAATTTAGATAGCGGTAACCGCAATGCGAATATCAATGGTCAACTGCTTGATTTAACCAGCGCAGAATTCAATACGCTGCAAGCGCTTATGTCATTTGCAGGAAAGATTGTGACCAAAGAAGATCTTACCGAAATCGCATTGAATCGAAAATACACCCGTTACGATCGCAGTGTCGATGTGCATATCAGCAATGTCAGAAAAAAAATCGCTAAGCACTTAGGCGATCTGGATATTATTAAAACCGTTCGTGGCTCCGGCTATATTTTAGTAAACCAGATTGATGTTTAGTTTATATTGGAAAATGTTTATCGCCTTCTGGCTAACCAGCCTGATTTTAAGCGGCGCCGCCGTTTACTTAAGCGCGGAATTAAGACAACAGCAATCACTTGAACTGCAAGGACTTGCCCCCGTTAAGTTGGTAGAGCGCTCCACCTTCATTGCTAGACGTTTACCGCAGGACATTGACGAATGGCAACAGCAACTGGCAGAAAACGATATCCAGTTATACGTCGCCTACGAAGATAGAAGCCCGCTAAGCTCGCCTAATTATTCCGATGATATTGAAAAGATGTTAGAGGCCTTAAAGACCTCAGCCTACCAAGAAGAATCTAGCCTTACCCGTTTGCGAGTTGGCCGTAGAGAAATATCGCTTAACGGAGAACAAATCCGTTTTGTAATTGATATGCCGGGCACCAATGTTTTTAAAGTCAAAGAATGGATTGGCCAAATTGGTGTGCAATTTGTTTTGGCAATGACACTTAGCGGTTTGGTTTGTTATATCCTCGCCCGATACCTTACCCGCAACCTTAAACAACTGAGTATCGCCGCTCGTAGTCTAGCTAGCGGCGATTTAAGCGCACGGGCAACGCTTTCCAACCTAAGCAAAAATGATGAGCTATCTCAACTTGGTAGTGATTTTAATGAAATGGCCACCGCGCTGGAAACCAGTACCGAAAATCAAAAACGTTTGGTCCGCGATATTTCTCACGAGCTGCGTTCACCGTTGACACGTTTACAAATTGCGCTGGAACTCGCCAGACAAAAAGGTAATAGCAGCGAGCTGGATCGTATAGAACAAGAAGCCAATCGTCTTAATGAATTAATCGGTCAAATCCTGACAATCCCCGATGACACAGCACCGCTAAGCGATACCATTGATCTGGTATTACTGATTGAATCAATTATTGAGGACTGCCAAATAGAAGCTGAAGTCAAACAAGTTAAACTTCTATTTATCACCAACTGTAATGAAGCATTAGTTGCAGCTACCGCCACTCAGCTACATAGCGCAGTCGAAAATATTATTAGAAACGCCATTCATTACACCGGCGGAGCCAGCCAAATCACTATTGAATTGCAGCAACAAACGCGGGATCAGCAGATATTTTATCAAGCGGCTATAAGTGATCAGGGACCGGGCGTACCAGAAGAAGACTTGCAGTATATCTTTCAGCCCTTCTACCGCGTCGACCGCGCGCGCAACCGCGACACTGGCGGTTACGGTATAGGCTTGGCCATTGTGCAAAGAGTGATTGAACGACACCGTGGAAATGTAAGCGCAAAAAATACCGGCAGCGGTCTTACCGTAGAAGTCTTACTGCCCTTATCGCAAGAGCAGTAAGCTATTACAAAACCGCAAAAACAAACTAACGCATTTGCTGTGTTGCAGAACCCATTACCCCAAGACTAAAACTGGCGCCTAATCTGCGAGCAAAACTTTCAAAGGGGTTTGGCTGAATGGTGTAATCAACAATATCTTCAATACCAATTACTTCGCGGGCTACATACCCCGCACTACCTAAACCATCAATAAGCCCTTTTGCCAAGGCTTGCTCACCGGTCCAGATTAAACCTGAAAATATTTCCGGATCATCCAACAAACGATCACCGCGACCCTGTTTAACCACATCAATAAATTGCGCGTGAGTTACCGCAAGTACCGACTGCCAGAACTCTTTATCCTGATCTTTTTCAGCGCTGAAGGAATCAAGAAAGGCTTTGCTTTCACCCGAGGTATAGAGCCTGCGATCAACACCTAGCTTTTCCATCAAGCCGTTAAAACCAAAGCCGGCACTTACCACGCCGATCGAGCCGACCAAGCTGGCTTTATCAGCATAAATTTCATCGGCGGCCGACGCAACATAATAACCACCGGATGCACCGAGATCGGCGATCACTGCATAGAGTTTTTTCTCTGGATACTTTTCTCGTAAGCGGCCAATTTCATCATTAATATAACCCGACTGCACAGGACTACCGCCAGGAGAATTAATCGCAAGGATTATACCTGCAGCATTTTCCGCTTCAAAAGCCGAACGCAAACCCGCCACTACGGTATTGGCATTCGCTGGCGTATCGGCGGCAATCATCCCGCTGAGTGAGACTAAGGCAACATGCTTATCCCCTGCTGGTGCCATAGCCGATTTGATAGGCAGCAATGCAACGACAAATATTAGCAAATAAGCGAAGGTTAAGAATTTAAAAAAGATTCCCCAGCGTCGAGCTTTACGCTGTTCAATCATGGATGCCGTGGCGACCTTTTCTAAAATTTGCCACTCAGGCTTATTCAGTTCGTTAGAAGAACTCCCTGCACCACTATGCTTGGAAGATGACTGACCTGTTTCCTGATCTAACAAAATTCGCTCCCGCTATTGTCTATTAGCTATCAATTTTTAATTGGGCAATGGTCTTATATCGGTACCGCTTTCGGCACAGGGAAATAAAATAACTGCTGGTAAATGCCGCATAGGCAATGACTTAGCCCGCTACCGGTTTCACTGTCGGTTTCGATAGGATTATTGCAGTTTAGACTAGCCCGTGCCATTGCAACAGTTGATCGAGGCGATCAATGACCAGTGATGGGGAATATTGCTGTAAAACGTCGACTTCATGCATGCCAAAACTCACGGCAATGCGCTGCATATCAATATTAGCCGCCATTTCCATATCATAACTGGTATCACCAATCATAACGGCCTGCGATACAGGTATTCCGGTATCGGCTAATATTTCCTCTAACATCAAGGGGCTGGGTTTGGACGCCGTTTCATCAGCTGCGCGTGTGGCGCTAAATAAATACCCAATATTATCGGCATCGAGCACACGATTTAAGCCGCGTCGACTTTTACCGGTTGCCACCGCTAATGAGTGGCCTTGCTCGCTAAGCGCTTCCAAGGTTGATATAGCTCCGGGGAAAAACTGGGTTCCACCATAATGCTGCCGCATATCGGTAAAGTGCGCCGAGTAACTACTGGCAAACAAATTTAAACCGTCATCATTTAAGCTGGGATATAAAGATCTAGCTACCTCGAGCAAACCCAATCCGATCATTTGTGCGCATTGATCATCGGTTTTCTCAGCCAGCTTCAATTCAGTAATGGCGGCTTGCATGGCATTGACAATGTGCTCGCGGCTATCGGCAAGGGTGCCATCCCAATCAAAAATCAATAACATAAAATCTTTGGCTTCCTATTTTTTTAATAACATTCTTTTAACGACAGTTTTTTTAGCAACCACCTTAATACAATTTTCGCTTAAAGAGCAGTTAGAATCATAGCGAGGACAACATCTTTTGCCACTGTGCTGGCACATCACATTTAACCTGCAAACGCCCTTGTGCAAGCGGAATTTCAATCTCGGTAGCATGCAAAAATAAACGCTTATAGCCTTTTGCCGCCATATCC
>CAJQQO010000152.1 GCA_905480475.1 uncultured Pseudomonadales bacterium
TATAGATAATTACCAAGGTAAGTGGGTGCTGATCAACTACTGGGCTGTATGGTGCGCACCCTGTATTAAGGAAATCCCCGAGCTGAATAAACTCGATGCTGAACATGCCGCCGATCTAGATGTTATTGCCGTCAACTTTGATCGTGTAAAAGGCGAGGAGTTAAAACAATTATCGGCCAGAATGGGAATCGAGTTTGAAAGCCTTGAAAACGACCCCGCAGATATATTGCGTCTGTCTCGGCCTAATTCATTACCTACTACCTACCTGTTTAACCCCGAAGGAAAGCTCGCCGCTAAACTTGTTGGTCCGCAAACCTCAGAATCCCTACTGGAACGTATTCAAATAGTTAGCAAACCTTAGAAGAACTGCTTATTGATTGGTTATACCCGCTGTCGAATAATCTAACATTCTGGCTAGCATCGCTTTTATGATATTTCGAGAAAAACTCTCTAAGCTATTGAAATTGCAAGATTATGGCCTTATGGGCGTGAAATTCGCTAAATACGTCTATATAAGCAGATATCTAAGCGATATTGGCTTATAGAGCAGTGCATAGCGCTTTAATGCCAGATACTGCAAAGCACCTTATTAATGATCGAAATTTGGATTTAAAGACCATGAAAGAAAAAAACAACTCGATCCGACAAAGCGACGCGCCGTTTTTACAGCCGATTCAATCGAGCCGCTTTTTGGAAATTAATGATGACTGGTTTTTCTTTACTCGAGAGAAAGACTTACTCGGTCCCTACCGCTCAAAACCCATTGTTGAGCATGCAGTAAAAGTTTATATAAATAAAATGCAACCTGCAGATAAAGGCACAAGCAATAATAATGCTGCGAAATCGGGCTTATCAAAAGATAAAAGATCCGAAGATGGCTCAGCATCCTCTGACAAAGAAATAAAAAACAATGTTGTTTTTTTTAAACACCCCAATTGGAATCTGTAGTTAGTATCCGTTTAGCTGTTAGCTATCGAACAAAGCACTTAATAATAAAAATAACAGTGCTTATCGTTAGTCTGGCTAATTTAACTTCTTTCTTTTAGTAAAGATCAATCAAGCACACCCTATCCCTCAAGCTAAAACTTAATGACTAGCTGCAATGGCCTTATCGGCTAGTGCCTTATAGGACGCTAGGCCACGCCATAGTACAAAGGCGGCTAATGGCGCGACAACGGCTGAGGTTAATGCTAGCGAGTAGTTAAGAAACTCATCACCGACGAAGACAAAGTCCGTTAATAAGGCAACGATAGTCGGGCCTACAATAAGCCCCAAGATATTAGTTGAGAACAATAAAATTGCTGAGACCTGAGCGCGCATTTCATTTGGGGTGATAATTTGCAAAGCAGAAATGGCAATGCCAAAGTAACCGTATTGCAAAGCGATCAGTATTCCAGCGAATATTAAAGCACTATCCACATCGGGCATTAACGGCGCTAAGGTTGCAGGAATAAATTCAGCGAGAGCAACAAATAACACCACCTTCATACAAATATCATTAACGCCACGGCGGGCGAAGAAATAACTGGTAAACGCCAGTAGCGCGCTGCCAATTAATCCTGCCACCAAAAACAGTGAGCCAAAGCGACTACCTGCCTCTGCACGACTTAAGCCATAGCTACGCTGTAAAAACTCAGGATACCAAGCCATGGTGGCATAACCCAAAATAGATAATAAGGATACGCCAACAATAATTGAAAAATAGGCGCGCCGATTTTCTGATAAATAAGCCAAGACTTCGCTAATACTTAAGGCTTGGTTTTGATTATCTTGATATGTACTCTTTGCCAAACCCTTGCGCGGCGGCTCTTTTATCGTCAGCATCCATAATGCAACCAAAATGCCGGGCAAACCCACAGCAATAAACGTTGCTTGCCAGGGTTTGACGCTGGATAGAACTGGGTACTCTAAACTTTTGGAGTGTTCAAAAAACTCATAGAGTTGTCCTCCAATCAGATAGGCAATACCACTGCCGACAATAATGCCCGAGGCATAAAAGGCAAATACCAGTGGCAATCGCTCAGGTTTAAAATAATCAGTAAGTAGTGAGTGCGCTGGCGGTGATAAAGCCGCTTCACCTACACCAACACCGATGCGGGCCAAAAATAAAGCGGGAAAGCTTTTCGCCATACCACATAGACAGGTCATCGCACTCCATAGGGCAACGCCCGCAACAATAATATTACGGCGGTTTTTTCTATCTGCCAATCGACCGATGGGTAAACCCAGAACCGTATAAAAAATCGCAAATGCCAAGCCGTGTAATAGACTAAATTGCGTATCGGATATCGCAAAGTCTTCACGAATTGGGCCAATCATTAAAGAGAGAATTTGCATATCGATAAACGAGAGAATGTAAGCTAACCACAGCAAAAACAGTACGTAACATGCGTAGTAAGTATTGCTGTCAGCCTGCGTCGATTGGGCTTGTTGAGGGCTAGTGAGTCCTTGAGTGTTAATGGTTTTGCTCCACTTTTCATCAATTATTCTTTATCGGCTGTTCTTTCGCACCTATTCGATCAAGTAATTAGTGCCTTGTTGTTTATAACCACTGTCAGCTTTTATGTTGTTGCTATAGATTAATTTCAACTATTTAACTGTGAGTTTTTGATTAATTCTTCTAACGTTATCGTTTAGCGGACGATGATATCACTAAGCGTAGAGATAACAATAATTGTGCTAAATGTTTGTTATTACACTCTTTATCCACAAAGCGCTGATATCTTTACGTTGGCATGCGCTGAATAGCTATCGGCTCTGCGTTGATGGTGAAAAAAGCTTTGCAGTATTTTATCTGAACAGTTGCTATAATTACCCGTTCCGTCCAAATTTTGTGTTGTGTGCTGTTTTGTAATCCGCGTGCTAGTAAACAGAATGGTCTTGAATCAATATTTCAATAGGACTTTTAGGTCAAACTTTTTGATAAAAAAACCGCCATCAAAAGCTGACCTGCGCCAAGAACTTGATAACCAGATAAGTGATTTTCTTGAGCAGGGAAAAAGCGTAAACGAAATACCCAGAGGGGTAAGCAGCCGCGATGGTGCTGATAAACCCTTGCGCGCAGATACTTGGCAGATGGATGCGTCCAAAGGAGCATGGACCTATGTACCAGAAGTGGTTGATACATTGGAAAAACGTCGTCAGGAAAAAGTGCTTAAGCCAGCACCGAAAAAAACACGACCCCGAAAGCGGCTTATCTATGATGACTTTGGCGAACCCTTACGCTGGGTTTGGGTCGATGAATAAAATAATTTATCGGGCTATATTTAAGCCCACTATGTCGGCGGAATATTTCAAGTCAATATTAAAGCCAATATTAAAGAATGACTTACCGCACGATTTCATAACAAGGTTTGTACTGCTCGGCATTAATTTTCATCCGCCCCTGCTCTGCAAACGATATCAATAAAGCATCAAGCGCTTCCATGATTTCCTTATCGCCGTTTATTTGATAATTACCGTGTTCGGCAATAGCCTGTAAACCCTCGGCTTTAACATTACCCGCAACTAAACCCGAAAACATAGAGCGCATATTGACCGCCATATCAAACGCGGATTGATTAGCCTGTAGATTTAATCCAGCCATATTTTCGTGGCTAGGAAAAAACGGTTGCTGAAATTCGTCGGGTACTGTTAATGACCAGTTATAATAATAGGCATCTTTGCCATCGCGACGCTGATCCATTACACGTTGCATACCGTTTGACATTGCTCTAGCCACTTCCACTTGATCGTCAATAATAATTTGGTATTTACTCTGCGCTTCTGCTCCTAGCGTTAAACCAATAAATGCGTCGATGGTTTCAAAGTAAGATTTTGAAACTGCGGGTGCAGTAAATACTAGCGGCATAAAACGATCTTTATTTTCCGGGTGTAACAGTAAACCCAGTAGGTAAAATATTTCTTCTGCCGTGCCAACACCGCCGGGAAACACCACAATGCCATGACCGGTTCTAACAAACGCTTCAAGGCGCTTTTCGATATCCGGCATAATAATCAATTCATTAACGATCGCATTCGGCGATTCAGCGGCGATAATACCCGGCTCAGAAATCCCTAAATATCGACCGCCGTTATTACGTTGTTTACGATGCGCTATCGCTGCACCTTTCATCGGCCCTTTCATGGCACCGGGACCGCAGCCGGTACAGATATCCAAATTGCGTAAACCAAGCTGATAACCGACTATTTTCGTGTATTCATACTCATCACGGCGGATGGAGTGGCCGCCCCAGCAAACGATTAAGTTTGGTTCTCTATTGGGTAGTAGCGCATTGGCATGACGTAAAATATTAAATACCGCGTCAGTTGTCCCTTGCGAGGTTTTAATATCATAACTGTCATTGTTGTGAAGTTCGCTAAAGACAAAAATAATATCGCGGAGCACAGAAAATACATGCTCTCTAATACCGTTAATCATTTTCCCATCAACAAATGCATGCGCGGGAGCATCGGTGAGTTCGAGTTTAATACCGCGC
>CAJQQO010000153.1 GCA_905480475.1 uncultured Pseudomonadales bacterium
ATGCAGCTTCGGAAAAATCACCACCCACTGGGTCATAAACAACATCTACGCCTTTACGACCGCAAATTGCTTTCACTTGGTCTTTTAAAGAGTGCGTTTTATAATTAATTAAATGATCGGCCCCTTTGGACTTTGCCAGCGCCAGCTTTTCATCACTACTTGCTGCGGCAATTACCGTTGCGCCCATGGCTTTAGCAATTTCAACAGCGGCAATACCTACTCCGCCGCCCGCACCTAAAACCAAAATGGTTTCACCCGCTTGAATATTCGCTCGCTGCTTTAACGCATGATAAGAGGTAAAGTAAGTCATACCAATTCCCGCCGCCTGATTAAAGCTTACCCGTTCGGGCATTGGAATAATTGCTGCGGCTGGCGCAACAAGCTTTGCGCTAAAGCAGCCATGCGTACCAATATGCATAACCTTATCGCCAACTTTAAATTGGCTAACGCCTTCGCCAATGGCTTCAACCACGCCAGCACATTCTGCGCCGGGAACAAAGGGCAACTCGGGTTTGGTTTGGTATTTACCTTCAATAATTAAAGTATCAGGAAAATTAAGACTGGCAGATTTTACCGCAAGCAGTACATCACCAGCGCCCACTTTAGGTTCTGCCCAGTTATTATCGATAACTAAGGATTCTACCGAGGCTAATTCTTTACAGACTAATGCGCGCATTGGGGTTAATCCTGTTTTTATACTTTGAATATTTCTGTATAACTTTGAAATAGTATTTTATGGCTTTTGCAATACCGTGCACTGCCACATATGCGACAGCACAAGGTATAAAAAGTGATTCGCTAGAGTTTGTAACTAACGATACTTTTTAAGCTCGGCGCGTGCTACTTGACGGCGATGCACCGCATCAGGGCCATCGGCTAAGCGCAATGTACGTGCGCCCATATACATACTCGCCAACTCAAAATCTTGCGATATACCATAAGCGCCGTGCATCTGAATCGATTCATCAATAATTTTAAGCGCCATATTAGGCACGTAAACCTTAATCTTTGAAATCCATTCACGAGCCGCTTTAGGATCTTCATTATCGATCATATAAGCGGTTTGCAAAGTTAATAGCCGCGCCATATCAATACTGATGCGTGCATCGGCAATAATATCGAAGTTACCACCTAACTGCGCGAGTGGCTTGCCAAAAGCCGTACGTGATGTTGCTCGTTTGCATAATAATTCCAAGGCTTTTTCTGCCACACCAATCGCACGCATGCAATGATGAATACGGCCTGGCCCTAAGCGTCCTTGAGAGATTTCAAAACCACGGCCACGACCCAAAATCATATTCTCTTTGGGCACGCGAACATTAGTAAAACGCAAATGCATATGTCCGTGAGGCGCATCGTCTTCATTAAATACCATCATCGGTCTTAGCACTTCCAAACCATCAACACCCATAGGCACTAATATTTGAGATTGCTGTTGATGGGCTGCATTGTCTGGATCGGTTTTGACCATGCAAATAAGTATTTTACAACGTGGATCACAGGCACCAGAAATATAGGTTTTTTCACCGTTGAGAACCCACTCATCACCTTCAAGCACAGCACTCATAGATATATTGGTTGCATCGCTAGAAGCGACATCCGGTTCTGTCATCGCAAAAGCAGAACGAATTTTGCCTGCTAGCAAAGGCTCTAACCATTGTTTCTTTTGCGCATCGCTACCGTATTTGGCTAACACTTCCATATTGCCTGTATCTGGCGCACTGCAATTCATCGCCTCGGGGGCTAGATGTGATGAGCCTGTGATTTCAGCGATATAAGCGTATTCCACGGTATTTAAACCCGCACCGCCATTGTGATCGGTTAAAAAGAAATTCCATAAGCCTCTTTCGCGCGCTTTAGCTTTAAGACCTTCAATAATTTCTGTTTGTCTATCGGTTAACTGCCAGCGATCACCTATCGCAACCTCGGCCAGATACTCTTCATCCAATGGCTTAACTTCTTTCTCAACAAACTCTTTCGCCGCTAACAATATCGGTTCTAATCGTTCACTTACGCCTATATTCATAGTCTCGATCCTATTGGGTAATCTTTTAAAAATTAAATGTTCTTTAAATATTTTCTGCTTAGTTCTGTACTAAATAGCCAAATTGCTACCCGTACCCATAATATTTTGCCGTAGCTTACGCATCTTCGCTAACCAGATATCAATATTCTTGGCTTTGTTTTGTCTAAAGCGTTCAACTTCTTGATGTGGCAGTATTAAAAACTGTTTTTCGGCTAAACCATTTATAACTGCATCGGCGACTTCTGCGGCAGTTAAAATACCGGGCGCTAATTCTGCGGTATCTTCTAAGTCACCCATACCAATCATTTGGGTGGCAACATATTGTGGACATAACACCGAAACACCTATGCCATCATCTCCATGGGTAATGGCTAGTGACTCGGCAAAACCAATTGCCGCGTGTTTAGTCGTGGTATAAGCCGCATCGCCAATTTGCGCTAGCAAACCGGCCGCTGAGGCGGTTTGCAAAAAATATCCTTCGCCTCTGGCAATCATAGCGGGCAAAACGGCACGGGCGGCATAAACATGCGCCATAACATGAATATCCCAATTCTTTTGCCATTGCTGATTGCTTGCCGATGTTGCTAAATCTTTTTCACCTAAGGCAATGCCAGCATTAGAGCAAAACAGATCGACGCGGCCGTAATGAGCTTCTACCTCCGTGACTAGATTTTTAATGTCGTCTTCATTACTTACATCACATTGTACGGCTAAAGTATTTAGCTCTGTGGCTAACAGCTGCGCGGCATCCAAATCAAGATCGGCAATCGCCACCTTAGCGCCTTCTTGTACAAAACGCTGGCATAGGGCTTTGCCTATACCGTGTGCGCCACCCGTCACAATAATAATTTTTTCACTAACATTCATACTTAGTGATTCTCCCTATTAACTTTCCATCGAAGGGTTTAACACAAACCACTTGATCCGCTTTAACCTACACTGCCGGACTGGGCTATTTCACCACCATCAAGCACTAAAGTATGCCCCGTCATCCAAGCCGCTGCTTGTGATGCCATATAAATAGCCGTACCCGCTGCATCTTCAGCCTGCCCCATACGGCCCAATAGATTATGCTCGGCCATTGAGGTATCTTCGTCTTGCAATAAAAAAGCGGTCATCTTGCTAGGGAAAAAACCCGGTGCTATACCGTTAACGGTAATTTTATCGGCCGCTAAATCCACTGCCAAATGCCGTGTTAACTGCACCATACCGGCCTTGCTTGCCGAATAAGAATAGGTATTCATATTGGGGTTAATAAAGGCATGAATCGAGGCTATATTAATTACTCGTGCAGGATCAGCATCGCTTCCCGACTGACGCAATAGCGGCAATAAACGCTGAGTTAAAAAAAACGGCGCTTTAAGGTTGATATTCATAACCTTATCCCAACCCATCTCGGGAAAAGTATTAATATCCTCTCCCCACGACGCTCCCGCATTATTGACCAAAATATCCAAACTGGATTCACGTTCGCCAATGGCGTCAGCAAATGCATTAACCCCTTCGATACTGGATAGATCCGCTTGAATAGCTATGCATTCACCGAATTGGGAAAGCTCGGCAGCGCTGGCGTTAAGCTCATCCAACTTACGCGAAGTGATATAGGTTTTAACACCGTTTTCAACAAAACCGCGCGCAATCATTGCCCCTATACCTCGCGAACCACCTGTCACTACCGCGACCTTGCCGCTAATCTCAAAAAGGTTTTTCATATTTTTCCTTAACTAAAAATCTAACGCTTATATTTAGCCACAAGCACCACGGTAAAGTTGATAAAAATCAAACTTACTTACAATACTTCAAATAAGCCTGCCGCACCCATACCGCCACCGACACACATGGTGACTACAACGTATTTAACACCGCGACGCTTACCCTCAATCAATGCATGCATAACCATGCGACTGCCACTCATTCCGTATGGGTGACCAATAGAAATGGCGCCGCCATTAACATTAAGTCTTTCGTTTGGAATACCCAACTGATCACGACAATAAATAACCTGAACCGCAAAAGCTTCGTTTAACTCCCACAATCCAATATCGTCCATCGTTAAACCATTACGCTTTAACAGTTTAGGAATGGCAAATACCGGACCAATGCCCATTTCATCTGGCTCACAACCCGCAACCGTCATGCCACGATAAACACCTAGCGGCTCAAGATTCCGTTGCTCGGCTAAAGTGCTATCCATCATTACCACGGCAGCGGCGCCATCGGATAATTGCGAGGCATTACCACCAGTAATGGAACCACCCTCTCTAACCACTTTTAGACCGGACAAACCCTCTAAGCTAGTTGATGGACGATTCCCCTCATCTTTGCTTAAGGTAACTTCCTGCTCGCTAACTTCACCTGTCTCTCTATCCGTCACTAACTTGGTCGCGGTGACCGCTACAATTTCATCATCAAACTTACCCGCCTCTTGCGCCGCTGCAGTTCGTTGCTGGGATTGCAAAGCGTATTCATCTTGTGCATCACGACTGATATTGTAACGTTTGCCAACTAACTCAGCGGTATCCAACATCGCCATATAAATAGCTGGTGCATGAGCTATCGCTTGAGGATCTACCATGCGGTGAATATTCATATGCTCGTTTTGTACCAAGCTAATAGACTCACAACCACCGGCAACAATAATAGGTGCGCCATCCATCACAATTTGTTTAGCCGCTGTAGCAATCGCCATCAAGCCCGATGAACATTGTCTATCTATCGTCATACCCGAAACGCTAACCGGCAACCCTGCAGCCATTGCCGCCATACGACCCAAATTACTGGATTGCGTACCCTGCTGCAGCGCTGCACCAAAAATACAATCATCTATTTCACCGGCATCAACACCAGAGCGCGCAACTGCTGCCCTCACCGCATGAGCAGACATAGAGGGTGACTCCAAATTATTAAACGCGCCGCGGTACGCCTTAGCAATTGGAGTCCGTGCTGCTGAAACGATAACTGCATCTTTGCTCATAACTATTTCTCTTTAATTAATTTAAAATATATTTTTTGGCTATCTAATTTAACGTTTTATAAAACTTAAGAGTTCGCTTTAAGGTATTCAAGCGCTTTACCCAAGAACTTTTCTGGCTGTTGAAAGCCAGTGGTATATTCTTGCTGGTTTGTTAAGTCGTTAATTTTATCCATACCGGCCATCACATTTTCCGGGCTTTGCTCATTGGCACCCAAATAGATACCATCAGTTTCAAATAAACGGGGTGACGAATAACCACCTGCACCGGCACATAAAATATAGCGATTCGGTGCATCTTCATGTACTAAGGCCAAGGCTCCTGCAGAAACCGCCTGAGCAGTTAATGTATCCAAAGCTTCAGGTGGAAATAAAGCTTCAGTCATACGGGTAGCCGCACTTGGCGCAATAGAATTCACTTTTATATTGTATTTACCTCCTTCCAACACCAAGGTATTCATTAAACCCACTACGGCCATTTTTGCCGCACCATAATTGGTTTGGCCAAAGTTTCCGTACATACCACTTGAAGATGTGGTCATAAGAATACGACCATAATTTTGTGTGCGCATCGTTTCCCAAACCGCTTTACAGCAGTTAACCGATCCCATTAAGTGCACATCCATCACCAATTTAAAATCGTCTAGCGATCCTTTGGCAAAAGATTTGTCGCGTAGAATCCCGGCGTTATTAATTAACACATCGACCCGACCCCACTTGGATAATGCTTGCTGCACCATATCTTCAACCTCATCAAACTTGGCAACGTTAGCTCCGTGAGCCATAGCTTGACCGCCATTGTCTTCGATAAGTTTAACCACTTCTTGCGATGCAGCTGATGAACCGCCGCTGCCATCAACACTGCCACCCAGATCATTGACTACTACTTTAGCGCCACGCGCGGCCAACGATAGTGCATGCGAGCGACCCAAGCCGTTACCTGCGCCAGTTACAATGGCGACTTGATCGGTAAATTTAATTGTCATTGAGCTATTCCTCTATTTAAAAACTGTTTATTTAACGAAAATATTTAGCTGTTAATTCACTGCTTGCTGTTTGGATATTTTCTTATCTTTTTGTGTCTACATTTAGCGGCTAATGCTAAGAACTAGCTAACCATTTGTCGGCTTATCCATTCGCAAACCAAGGCCGGTCGCTTGCTACCTTCGATCTCAATGGTGACTTCGGTTTTTATTTGGTACTGGCCTTCTTTTTTCTTTTCAATGTCAAGAATTTTTGCGCGGGCCCGAATTCGGCTATTGACAGCCACAGGGGATACAAAGCGCACTTTATCAAAGCCGTAGTTAACACCCATATAAAAGCCATCAATGATGACACTGTATTGCTCGGCAAAATGCGACAACATAGAAAGGCTTAAAAATCCGTGCGCGATTGTGCCACCAAACATAGTGTCTTTGGCTTTCTCTGGATCGACATGAATAAACTGATGATCCAAGGTGCAATCAGCAAAGGCATTGATCTGCGACTGATCAATGGTATGCCACTCGGTTGCTTCAGGTTCAAAGCCTATATATTTTTCGATATCAGCTCTATCAATTGTTGTAAGCACTTTTTTCTCCATCCATTTTTTCTATAAATAATTTATAGTTGTCTAATTTTTTACCCAAATACCTTTTTACCTAAAGGCTTTGGAAATCACAATACCTTACATAGGCAAGCCAAAGCCATCCAGGCCTAAGCTAGACCTTCACGAAAATCATCAATCGAAATTGACATCACTGATTCACTGCCGTTTTCAATTTGAATTTTATGCGAGGCCGCACGCGGCAATATTTTTTGCATATAAAAGTTGGCTGTGTCAACTTTAAGCCTATAGAAGGCTTTGTCATTGTCTTTACTATTGGCTTTAGCAACCGTCGCCATTCGCGCCCATACCCATGCTAATACTGTGTATCCGGAATACATCAAGTAATCAAACGCACTACTGCCTAACTCGTCAATATTGCTTTCGGCTTTTCCCATAACGGTTTTTGTAAGCGTTTGCCATTCGGCAAGTTGCGCCTCTAATATCGGAACATATTGCGCATCGATATTGACCAAGCTGGATTTAATAATCTCATAAAACAAGGCAAAGCTTTGACCACCATCAATAAGCACTTTGCGCCCTAATAAATCCATCGCCTGAATACCGGTAGTCCCTTCGTACAGCGTCGATATACGCGCGTCACGAACATTTTGCTCCATACCCCATTCGCGGATATAACCATGGCCGCCGTAAATCTGCACACCGATATTGGCCGCCTCTAAACCTAACTCGGTTAAAAAACCTTTACTAATTGGCGTTAATAAACCCATCAGTTTGGCACTAGCTTCATCACCTTCTTTTTCCAAATCCGACACTTGGCTAAGATAGTAAATAAAGGCTCGTCCACCTTCGGCAAAGCACTTAATCGTTAACAACATACGTCGTACATCAGGGTGGACGATTAATGGATCGGCTGGACGATCGGGGACTTGCGTACCACGTAGTGAACGACCGGCTTCCCGCTCTAGCGCATAACTTAAACCACCTTGCAATGCTAACTCGGCGTGAGTTAAACCTTGTAAAGAAGTATCCAAACGAGCGGAGTTCATAAAAGTAAACATGCAGTTCAAACCGCGATTAACCTCGCCAATTAGAAAGCCTTTAGCTCCATCAAAATTCATCACGCAGGTGGGGTTCGCATGAATACCCATTTTATGTTCGAGCGATCCACAGCTAACCGCGTTGCGCTCACCCGCTTCACCGTCAGCATTAGGTAAACACTTAGGCACTAAAAACAATGAGATGCCTTTTGTACCTTCAGGCGAACCGGGAATCCGTGCCAAAACGATATGTACAATATTATCGGTATAATCTTGTTCACCACCAGAGATAAATATCTTAGTACCGGTAATCGAATAAGAACCATCTTCATTATCTTCAGCGCGAGTTTTTAAAAAGCTCAAGTCACTACCGCATTGTGGTTCGGTTAGGCACATGGTGCCACTCCACTCGCCGCTGATTAGCTTTTCGAGATAAATACGTTTTAGCTCATCAGTGCCATGAGCAATAATCGTTTGTCTTGCGCCGGAGGTTAAAGCCATAATCATGGCCCAGGCGTGATTACCCTGCCCCATTAATTCCCCTACAGCAATTCCCATTGAATGCGGTAGATTTTGACCACCAAATTCTTCGGGCATCGTTAAACCACCCCAGCCACCGTCAACAAACTCTTTATAAGCCTCGGGAAAACCTTTGGGTGTTGTTACCCCCTCAGGACTCCAATGACAACCTTCTTCGTCACCACTTTGGTGTAGTGGTGCTAATGTTTGCTCACTAAACTTTGCAGCCTCATTAATAATTGCATCGCGTAAATCCCGACTAACGGCATCACCGCTACCAAGCTGTTTATAATGCGTCTCAAAATCGTATAACTCGTTCAT
>CAJQQO010000154.1 GCA_905480475.1 uncultured Pseudomonadales bacterium
AGTGATTTAGAGCTGGCGATATTTGATTACTGGCGCGAAAAAGGTTGCCGGATTAACCGCGAATTTTTTGTTTGCGGCACTGGCATAGAGCGCTTATACGAAGCGATTGTCACCATACGCGGCGGCGATTTCGACAGCCAACAACTATCGGCACCAGAGATCCAACAACGTGGCTGCGGTACCGGCAACTCCGATACCGAGAACTATTGTCGCGAAGCAATGAATGCCTTTTGCACTTTACTGGGCAGTGCTGCGGGCGACCAAGCACTCTCAACCGGCGCTTTGGGCGGGCTTATATTAGCCGGTGGCATCTTACCTAAGTTTGTTGATTTTCTTGGCGCTAGCAATTTCCGCAAACGCTTTGAAAGCAAGGGCGTAATGTCCGACTATAACAAAGCGATCCCAACTAAATTAATTATCGAGCCACAACCCGGCTTATTAGGTGCCGCCGCTTATCAAGCGTAATTGATCAATAAGCGGTTTGCTTTTTGAAAGGCCTATACCAGTCCCATCATCTCTACTATGCCATGCGCATTACCGGCGGTATAACCACCATCGATAACCAGATTTTGCCCGGTCATATAACTGGCATCATCGGAGGCAAGAAAAAACGCCGCGCCGGCAATTTCTTCAGGCTTACCTAAGCGCCCCATTTTCGATTGATGAATAATTGAATTGCGAAAATCGTCCATCCCCTCAGCAAACAATACTGAATGCAACATTGGCGTATCGATAAAACCGGGACAAATCGCGTTACAACGAATACCGATACGCCCGTAATCAATGGCAACGTTTTTAGTTAGCAGAACCACACCGCCTTTTGAGGCGTTATAAGCGCTACCCCCTTCGGTTCCAACAATCCCTTCAATACTGGCGACTGTGATAATTGAACCCGAGCGTTGTGCAATCATGGTATCGAGCACTGCTTTAATCGAATTAGCCGTGCCATTTAAATTAATATCGATAACCCGCTGCCATAATTCAATATCAAGCATATTTAACGGCCCGGCTTCGCCTACGCCAGCGGCAGTCATTAAGGTATCAATACGACCAAACTGCTCTACCGTGCTATCAACCGCCTTTTGCTGCGCGGCAAAATCACGCACATCCAGCTGATGAAATATCGACTGCGGCGAAAGCGCAACAATCTGCTGCCATGCATCGGAGTTATTTAGATCAATACCGACAATAATTGCGCCCTCGGCAGCAAATCGTAAAGCCGTAGCCAAACCAATACCTGAGCTGGCACCGGTAATCACGGCAACTTTATTTTCAAAGGGTTTTAGCGCGCTTGTGTGGATAGTTGTTTCGGTTGTCATAACAGCCTCTTCTGCGTGGCAAATAAATAATGCGAAGATTCTGCCAGACAGCGGCCTGATTTTGGATTACGTGATTAACATCTGCGCTGCGAACGATCTGATTAGATTCTGCAAGTTAAGCAACGAAAGCGGCGAAAAGCGATTGAAGGGCTGCGAAAACAAACAACGCCCGGTGTTAACTGCAAGCAATCAACATCGGGCGCCAAGTCTACATAGTATGATTATTCTGTACTCACAGATGTAATATCTGCTTTTTTATCATCTAAAGCTAAACGCTTAATTAAATAAAACAAAAAGGTTTTTAGCTTGGCTCTTTAATTTGCGAACCTTTTAATCCGTAGTAAGCAATATACACATAGCAGACGATGGCTAAGGCAAATGCGTTTTGTACACCAAAGTTATCGGCAAGCACACCTTGTAACAAGGGCAGTAAGGCACCACCAACAATGGCCAAACACAATACGCCAGAACCTTGGCTAGTGTGTCGACCTAATCCCGCCACACCTAAACTAAAGATCGTTGGGAACATAATCGAGTTAAACAAGCCGACTAACAGGATTGCCCACATAGCAATCGCACCACTAGAGAATACCGTGAGTGCAACCAATATCGAAGCGGCTACAGCGTTAAATGCCAATGCTTTACCCGCGGCAACTTTCTGCATCACGACCGCACCAATAAAGCGGCCAACCATAGCGCCACCCCAATAAAACGAGACATATTTAGCCGCGTCAGCCTCTTCCAAACCGGCTATCGTTGTTTCGCCTAAAAAGTTAATCAAAAAACTACCAATCGACACTTCAGCGCCAACATAAACAAAAATGGCTAAAGCGCCTAAAACCAAATGCGAATACGACCAGGCTGAAAGCCCATCATCGTTTGCATCATCTGCACTCTCAGTTGGCTCATCTTGTACATCAACCGAAGGCAAACGTAACACAGAAAAGATAATCGCCATTAAAATTAAGGTACCCGCTAAAGCGAGGTAAGGCATTTGCACGGAAGAGGCATCAGTGACTGCATTTTCAACCGCATTGGTCGCAGTACCTAGAATTAAAATACCACCTAACCAAGGGCCAATCGTGGTGCCCAAGGAGTTAAAAGCTTGTGTCATAGTCAAACGACTACTCGCCGTTGAGGGGCTACCCAATATAGTGACGTAAGGGTTGGCCGCCACTTGCAATACGGTAATACCCGAGGCTAATACAAACAGCGCAGCTAAAAAGTAGTTATACGATTGAAACTCAGCCGCTGAATAAAACCCTATACAACCAATACCAGCAACAATAAGCCCGACAATCACGCCCGACTTATAGCCGATGCGTTTAATTAAATTACCGGCTGGAATGGAAACCACAAAATAAGCAAAGAAAAAACAAAACTGAATCATCATCGCTTCGGTATAACTGAGTGAAAACACCGCCTTTAAGCGCGGGATAAGCACATCGTTTAAACTGGTGATTAAGCCCCACATAAAAAACAATGTGGTTAATGAAGTTAAGGCAAAACCGTAGCTATTTTGACCTTGATCGGCGCCGCTTTGGTGTTCGGACATGGCTGAGTTCTCTATTAATTGTTGTTATATAAGGCGTATCGTTTTATTTTTGAGACTTCTTTTATTCAGCTAATAATTCCAGCTGGGTGTTACTTTGGTAATCCAGACCATATCCATACGGAAATAAGGGCTGGTAATCTTTATCGCCGATATTATGCGGCACCTGATCTTTAAACTTAGGCCAACTAAATGAGAGCTTACCTGTAAAGTCGAAATTAGTTGTGCCATCGGCTGTCTTCAGTAATACATCGGCCAAACCTTGCCCTTCGCTACCCGGCAACCATGCAACAACAAATGCATCAGAACTATTTATCTGCGGATTAACCCAAAGCGGTCTACCGGTAATAAATACCGATACTACGGGAATACCATCAGCTTTTAATTTTTGCATCACGGCAAGATCCGCCGATTGAAAATCGATTGTTTTTGCGATATCACCAGCGCCCTCTGCATAAGGCGGCTCACCGAATACCACAATTGCGACATCAGGTTTCTGCTTATAGCTACCGGCTTTATTTTTTTCGACACTGCCACCATTAGTTTCCACCCCATTAGCAAGCCCTTGATAAATCGAGGTTGCACCGGGGAAATCCGAATTGGTGGTTTGATCACCCTGCCAAGTGACTGTCCAGCCGCCCGATTGCATAACCAAATCGTCTGCCGCTTGACCAGCGATTAACACTTTACTGTTTGCCGCTATCGGCAGCACACTATTATTATTTTTTAGCAGCACTAATGATTCTCTAACCGCTTGTTGCGCCACTGCACGGTGTTTAGGGTGACCAATAATTTGTTGGCGTCCTGCAAACTTCCCTTCCGAGGGTTTGCCTTTTTCAAACAAACCCGCGCGCAATTTTACCCGCAAGATACGCGTAACTGCATCATCTAATCGTTCTTGACTAATCTCACCTTTTTTAACCTGTCGTAGCGTATTGGCGTAAAATGCACGCCAAGCTTTAGGCACCATAATCATATCAACACCCGCATTAATTGCTTGCGGGCAACTTTGTTTGGAACACCCTGGCACTTGCTCATGGCCATCCCAATCACCGATAACAAAGCCATCAAAACCCATTTGATCTTTAAGCACATCGGTCAATAGGTATTGATTACCATGCGATTTAACACCGTTCCAACTATTAAACGAAGCCATAACCGTTTGCGCACCGGCATCCAATGCTGCGAGAAAACTCTGTCCGTGAAGCAATAACAAGGCTTTTTCATCAACAAGCGTATCACCTTGATCAACTCCACGATTGGTACCACCGTCACCCAAAAAGTGTTTGGCGGTAGCGATCACTTTATCAGGACCAAACAAATCATTTCTGGCTGGCAAACCTTGTAGACCCACCACCATTGCGGCACCAAGTTCAGAAACCAAAACAGGATCTTCTGAATAACTTTCGTATGTACGACCCCAGCGTTGATCACGAGCAACGGCAACCGTTGGTGCAAAGGTCCAGCTTAATCCGGTAACGCTAACTTCACGCGCTGTCACTTCACCAACCGATCGTATTAAGCCGGGGTTACGCGTTGCGCCTAAGCCAATATTGTGTGGAAAGATCGTAGCGCCAACCACATTGTTATGTCCATGCACGGCATCAACCCCCCAAATAATTGGGATAGCTGCACGTGATTTTGGATTTTTAACCGAAGCGTTATAAAACTTGGTAGCGGCACCCACCCAACTTATCGATCCTGAGTCGCGCTTGGCCGGATAAGATCCGCCGGCACTTAAAACTGAACCGATATGATATTTGGTGACTTCTGCAGGTGAGATGTTTTTTATTTCTGGCTGGATGATTTGACCGACTTTTTCTTTAAGCGTCATAGCTGCTAGCAAAGTCGCAACCCGCGCTTCTATGGCGGGATCTTTTTTGATAACACTATTGGCTTTTGGCCAAACTACTTTCGGAGCACTTACTGGGTCAACAATCGGGTCGCTAGCCAGACTTAGATTACAAAAAAACAATCCAGCTAATACAAATAATAGAGACTTAATCATAGGCTTAACTACTCAATAACTTTGCTTTCTATATCTGCCAAGTAAATATTTGCCACTATTTAAATAGCGTAGGTTTTGCTTAAACCCGCTATCTTAGTTTTGCCATTTTACCCTAAAGCCATAAATTCTTGGGCGGGTAAAAAAGCGCGTGTTATCAAACTGGGTCAGTAAGATTGCAGTTGGTTCTACTTCATTGGTTAAGTTGTTTACATAAGCTTCTAAGCGAAAGCCCGTATCGCCATGATCATAGCCAATACCCAAATCCAAAGTCCAGTAACCTTTAACTTCATCATCTAAGCGTCTTTCTGGCTCAGCAGCGCCAGTATAATCCCGGCCATTGTAAATCGTAAGGAACTGATCATCTCTCCAACCATAGGAAAGCAGGTAATCAAACCTACCCGTTGGCAGGTCAATAGCTTGACCCAGTGATGCGGTAAATTGATATTCTGGCGTTCGCGGTAAGGTATTGCCATTAATGGAAACAAATCGTGCGTTAGCAGGATCAACATCAGCTTGATAACGAGAATCTTGAATCGGA
>CAJQQO010000155.1 GCA_905480475.1 uncultured Pseudomonadales bacterium
TAGTCGCCCGCTATGCCATTGCCGATCCTCAATTGGATCAAATCTATATCGACGGTCATACCGACAACACCCATACCACCACTTACAACGTTGAGTTATCTCGCAAACGTGCCGAGGCCGTGGTTGGCTATCTGGTAAGCAGCGGCGTATCGGCGAATCAGATAACCATGCGCTTTCATGGCGAACGCTATCCTGTAGAGCCGAATACTTCGCGGGCGGGCAAGCAGGCCAATCGTCGTGTCACCATCCGTTTAGAGCGGGTTGGTAGTCGTATCAGCCAGCGATAAGCGCTCTTCCTGTGGTTTTTTCCCCATATTAAACTCCCTAGCTTGCGCTTAGACAGTGTCGGCGCTGCTGTTTTTTCGATAAACTACGCGCCGTTTTGGCCTTCTATGCCATATATTCTATACCGGCTCAAATAGCGACTTGCGGCTCGCCGTTGGCGTTTGTCTCTAGCTATTTGTCCCAGCGTATATGTCTCAACACCAAGAGTGATTCGAAAAGATTATGAGTGAAATTAATAAAGTGGTTTTAGCCTATTCAGGCGGATTGGATACTTCGGTTATCGTTAAATGGCTGCAAGAGACTTACGACTGTGAAGTAGTGACCTTTACCGCTGATATAGGTCAAGGCGAAGAGGTCGAGCCTGCGCGCGCCAAAGCCGAAGCGCTTGGTGTTAAAGAGATCTATATCGATGATATGCGCGAAGAGTATGTACGCGACTATGTTTTTCCAATGTTTCGCGCCAATGCGATTTACGAAGGTGAATACCTGCTAGGTACTTCAATAGCCCGTCCGCTAATCGCCAAACGGATGATTGATATTGCCAATGAAACCGGTGCCGATGCGATTTCACATGGAGCAACGGGTAAAGGTAATGATCAGGTACGTTTTGAGTTAGGCGCTTATGCATTGAAGCCCGGTGTAAAAGTGATCGCACCATGGCGCGAGTGGGATTTAAACTCACGTGATAAATTATTGGAATACTGCGAGACGCATAATATTCCGGTTGAAATGAAGCGTGGTAAAAAATCGCCGTTTTCAATGGATGCCAACTTGCTGCATATTTCTTATGAAGGCGGCAATTTAGAAGATCCATGGTCCGAAGCCGAAGATGATATGTGGCGTTGGTCGGTAGCGCCAGAAGATGCGCCCGATACAGCGACCTATATAGAACTTACTTATCAACAAGGTGATATTGTTGAGATTAATGGCGAAGCGAAAACGCCTGCCGAAGTGCTGACCGAATTAAATAGTATTGGCGGTGCTAATGGTATTGGTCGTTTGGATATTGTTGAAAACCGTTATGTGGGTATGAAGTCACGCGGTTGTTACGAAACCCCAGGCGGCACGATTATGATGCGTGCGCATAGAGCGATTGAATCGATTACTTTAGATCGTGAAGTTGCGCATTTAAAAGATGAGTTAATGCCACGTTATGCCACGCTCATTTATAACGGTTACTGGTGGTCACCTGAGCGCAAGATGTTGCAAACGGCAATCGATGAGTCGCAGCAATGTGTTAACGGGATTGTGCGATTAAAGCTTTATAAAGGTAATGTGATTGTTGTAGGTCGTAAGTCGGAACAAAGTTTGTTTGATGAGGCGATTGCCACCTTTGATGATGACGAAGGCGCTTATAACCAAAAAGATGCCGAAGGCTTTATTAAATTAAACGCTTTACGAATGCGTATCGCGTCCAATAAAGGCAGAACGTTGGATTAAAGACGGTTTTCTTAAGCTTGGTTTTAGTAAAGTCACTTTTAATTTGCCTGCTTTTATGTGAGTAGATTTTACTAAAACTGGTCTTTAGAAATTATTATAAAAAAGATCTCAGTGTTGAACGGGTTTCTTCTGTAGTTTTCTTTGCAAAGTTCTACGGTGCATGCCTAATGCGCGTGCAGTGGCCGAAACATTGCCTGCATGTTCAGCCAATATCTTCTGAATATATTCCCACTCCAATCTTTCCACTGATAGCGGCTTTTCGCTGACTCCACTTTCGCTACTCGAGGCTGTATCGCCATCTTCAAACGCTTTTAGTATTTCGTCCACGGTAGCGGGTTTGCATAAGTAATTGATAGCGCCGCGTTTCATTGCCTCAACGGTTGTCGCAATACTGGAATAGCCAGTTAAAACAATTACTCTTATATGTGGATCCAGAGTAACTAACTTAGGTATTAATGATAAGCCCGACTCTTTGCCCATATTTAAATCCAAAACCGCGTGCGTATAAATAGTGCCGGTTTGGTTGATTAAACTGATTGCTTGTTGCGGGCTATTAGCAATAGAGGTTTTGATCGCTCTGCGCTCAAGTGCGCGCGAGAGGATAGAGCAAAAAACCTCATCGTCATCTACTAATAAAAAATGTTGTTCGGTCATTAAGTATCTCGTCAGTTTTTTCTAAAACTCAAAATTAAACCTATAAATAAGCGGGTAAGTGAATAAGCGCTTCGGCACCACCTTCTGGCAAATTGCGTAGCCTGAGTTCGCCGCCATGCCTGCGTATAGTTGCGTTAGATAAAAATAATCCAAAACCTAAGCCGTTGTTGCTCTGCCTATTGAGCTCATGTTCTTCATATTGATCGGCTTGTTGCTTAATGGGCTGGCGACTGTATTGCTGTAATACATAATCAGGAATCCCGCTACCTTGATTGCAGACAATAATATCCACGGTATTATTTTGCTGTTGAATATCGACCGTAACAAACTCGGGGCTAGCGTTAGCGGCGTTATTCAGTAAGTTAGTGAGCGCCTGTGCCAAAGACTCATCACATAAAATACGGGTATTGATTTTTTTGCTAGCGAATAAATCGATTACCGTGACTTCTGGTCGTAAGGGTTGCCAATGCTCAATGCAGGACTTAACTAGCGCGGCAATATGAATCGCTTGTTTTTCTCCGGGCTGGGTTTGTTGCGCAGTTCGAACCAGCTTGTTCAAGCTAGTTCTACACTGTTGGATTTGTGATTGCATTAATGCAAGGTCTTGTTGTTGATGAGCGCTAAGTTCGGTGTCTGTGCTGTTATTTATCGACGCTTGCTGGTCTGCTGCCATTTCATCTATTAACAAACTCAAGCTGTTGATCGGTGTACCCAATTCGTGAGCAGTACCTGCGGCCAGAGTTGCTATTGAAAGAATTTGCTCGTCATACAATTGTTGTTCGCGTTGCAAGTTGATGGCTTTTTCTTGCGTTCTTATCGCCTCGGCCATACGGGCAACAAACCAAGCAATTAATACAGCGCTGACTAAAAAGTTAAACCACATTCCTACATAGTGCGCGTTTAAAACCGCCTTTGGTGGCGAGTCAGTATTTGCTTGGTGCTCCATCATATTATGCTGTAAATGCGGATTGCCAGGTTCGAGGCTTAATTCGCTGTGTTGCATCTCTCCAGTCATGTTATGACCGGTATGTGAAAAGAGTGTTAGCGGTTGGTAAAAGAATAACAATAATGTGTAGGCTGCGACAGCCAGCAAGGCAATCATTACTGCATGCCGCCATTGTAAAGTGGCTGCAGCAATACTTAAGGGGACTAAAAAGTAAGAGACAAAGGGGTTGGTTGCGCCGCCAGTAAAATAGGCCAGTACAAATACAAACACCACATCGGCAATTAATTGTAAGGCAAACTGTAATTCGGTGACTGTCGTGTTTTGGCTTAAGCGGTAAAAAGTCAGTGCGGTAATTGATGCTTGCACAGCGATAACGATAATCACCGCAAATAGTTGCTCGCGCATATCTAGCCAGATATAAGCATAGATTACGGCCGTGGCCATAAACAGCAAAACGATAGAGCGAATCAAACAAAGCCGCCGCAGGTTGAGCGTCAATGCGGCTAGCGTAAAAGACCTCTCTTTGCGTGCTTGCTTATTGGTGGATGCTTGGGCGCTCAAAATATATTCACTCTAATAAGGTTTACAGCACGTTGCTTCGCCGTATTTAGATTTACAGTAACTAGATTCACGGCGCTTAGATTCAGGATATCCGGAAGCACAGCGCTTAGCTTAGCAATAAAGCTTGCCAAATCATGGCGCTAAATCAACTGACGCATGGATTCATATCGCGCAATTATGCTATGAACAGAAGAATTTTGTTAGCTAATATCTTAACAGTAAATCGTTTACGTTGAGGGGGGCGTCGATCCTTACCATGCTTATTTTATTTGGCTGGATTTATTAAAGATAACTTTAATAGCGATTGGATATCTGCGCTGTTATCATTCTTGCCAGCAGATGTTAGTCGCTAATATTACGTACGTGTCGTATTTTGGGCGCGTGTATAACTAATAGAATTTGCCATGGCTAGTGATTGCCGATGGCTCCACAGAAGAGATTACCGCATATGGATACTAAAGCCGCCATTGCCTTTGCCGCTGGCCAACCGCTATCGGTTGAAACCGTTCAGCTCGAAGGGCCAAAAGCGGGCGAGATATTGCTCGAAGTAAAATCTACTGGCGTATGCCATACCGATGCCTTTACATTATCGGGTGATGATCCCGAAGGTGAGTTTCCCGTTATTTTGGGTCATGAAGGCGCGGGGATTGTTAGAGAGGTCGGCGCGGGTGTGACATCAGTTAAACCCGGTGATCATGTTATTCCTTTATATACGCCAGAATGTCGCGAGTGCGATTACTGCCTGCACCCTAAAACCAATCTCTGCCAAGCGATTCGTGGAACCCAAGGTCAAGGCTTAATGCCCGATAGCACTTCGCGGTTTTCGTTTAATGGCAAGCCGTTATTGCATTATATGGGTTGTTCAACCTTTTCTAACTTTACTGTATTGCCCGAAATCGCCGTGGCCAAAGTGCGTAAAGACGCCCCGTTTGAAAAAATCTGTTATATCGGTTGCGGTGTTACTACGGGTGTTGGTGCAGTGGTATTTGATGCCAAGGTTGAGCCGGGTTCAAATGTAGTTGTGTTTGGTTTGGGCGGTATTGGTCTCAATGTGATTCAAGGTGCCAGAATGGTTGGCGCAAAACGTATTATTGGTATTGATATTAATGAATCAAAAATTGATGTCGCCAAAAAATTCGGCATGACGGATTTTATTAATCCAAAAAAATGCGACAACATTGTTGAAGCGATTGCTGATTTAACTAATGGGGGGGCGGATTATTCCTTCGAATGTATTGGCAATGTAGACACCATGCGTCAAGCACTTGAATGTTGCCATAAAGGTTGGGGCGAAAGTATTATTGTGGGTGTAGCAGGCGCTGGGAAAGAAATATCTACCCGACCATTCCAGCTGGTAACTGGGCGAGTCTGGCGCGGTACAGCTTTTGGCGGTGCAAGAGGGCGAACCGATGTGCCTAAAATTGTCGACTGGTATATGGATGGAAAAATTAATATCGATGATTTAATTACCCATACCATGCCGATAGAGAAAATTAATGATGCCTTTGATTTAATGCATAAGGGCGAGAGTATTCGCAGTGTAGTTAATTACACTTAATCGCGTATCAAATTGGATAAACAATTAGTCGATGAATGAATCAATTAGTTTGGTTTCAAAAAACATTATGTTTGGTGGCGAGCAGTCTGTTTATCAGCATCGCTCCAATGCTTGTGATTGCGATATGCAGTTTGGCATTTATTTGCCACCGCAAATTGTTAATGGCAGTGCCTCGAGTGCGCCGGTTTTGTTTTGGCTTTCGGGTTTAACCTGTTCCGAGCAAAACTTTGTCACTAAAGCAGGCGCGCAACGGGTTGCGGCTGAGTTGGGTGTGATTATTGTTGCGCCCGATACTAGTCCGCGCGGCGAGCAAGTGCCAGACGATACGGATGCCGCATACGATTTTGGTTTGGGTGCGGGCTTTTATGTTGATGCGACCGAAGCGCCGTGGTCTGCAAACTATAAAATGTATAGCTATATTGTTGATGAGTTACCTAAGTTGATCGCTGCGAACTTTGCTATCGATAGCGAGCGTATGGGAATCTTTGGTCATTCTATGGGTGGTCATGGCGCGTTAACCATTCATTTAAAAAATCCGCAATTGTTTAAATCAGTTTCTGCGTTTGCGCCCATTGTTGCGCCATCACAAGTGCCCTGGGGTGAAAAGGCGCTGGGTAATTATTTAGGCAATGATAAATCGCAGTGGGCAAACTACGATGCTTGTGAGTTGGTTAAAGCAAGTCCATCCGATGCGCTACTATTAGTAGAGCAGGGCGGTGCTGATGATTTTTTAGAAAACCAATTAAAGCCCGAGTTATTAACTGAAGCTTGCAAGCAATCCGGTCAGGGTTTGCAATTAAATATGCGCGAAGGCTATGATCATTCGTATTATTTTATGGCCTCATTTATTGAAGAGCATATTCGGCATCATTGTGATCAGTTAAGCGCTAAGAATTAAGTGTCAAAAATTAAAATAATGGTAAACGCACTTCAAAAATACGACACCTAAAACAGAGATAATTTATGAAAGCCAGCGATGTAAAAAAAGGCAATGTTGTAGAGCATAACAACGGTGTATATCAAATACGCGATATTGAAAAATCATCGGCGCAAGGTCGCGGCGGTAATGTTACGTATCGGTTTACGCTCTACTCGGTGCCGGGTGCTAATAAAATGGATTTAAGTTTACGTGCAGATGATGAACTGGTTGAAGTTGATTTGTTGCGCAGAGAAAGCAGTTTTTCCTATATGGATGGTGATGCTTTTGTGTTTATGGATGATGAGAATTATACGCCCTATACGATCGATGCTGATGTGGTTGGCGATATGGCGAACTATATCACTGAAGGTTTAGCTGGTGTGTTTGTGCAGATTATTGATGATGTGGCGATTGGTATTCAGCTGCCTGCCAATGTGGTGTTAGAGGTTGTTGATACACCGCCAGAGCTCAAAGGTGGAAGCGCAACCAAGCGATCGAAACCTGCTAGATTAAGTACCGGTATTGAAGTGCATGTGCCCGAGTACATTGTGAATGGTGAGATGATTACGGTGTCGACGGTGACCGGAGAATTTGGGGGTAGGGCGTAAGCCTTGCAGTTAAATCTATTACTTTTGAAGGGGCGATTGTCGATGCGCATGTTTCCGGGCTTTCTGATTCAGCGATATTTGCCAAATCAATGGCTGAGATATTCGTTCGTCAAGCGTTGCCTTAATTAGATTTCCGCTTTTAGTTGCATTCTAAAAACGGAAGGAGAGATAGTCGGGGGCAACGCAGTTTGCGCTAAAGTTTTAACGCTTGTTTTAAGTCGCTAATGGTTTTTTCTTCATCCGGTGTGACAAATATCCCATCAATTCCTAATACTTTCGCTGCATCCAAATTGGCTTCAAAATCATCTAAGAATAAAACCTCTTCTGGTTTAACTCCAGCACGCTCTAAGGCGATATGAAAAATTTCTGGCTCGGGTTTACGCACCCCTTCTTCGCAGGAATCGATAATATGATTAAAAATTTCTGCGGTGGGAATTAGATTACGCCAACCTTCGCCAAACTCCTTTACGTTATTGGTCACGCACGCAGTTGTAAAACCGTGAGGGCGCAGTGTTGCTGCGAAATCGGCCAGTTTTTCTTTAACGCCACCGGTAGAGCCCATTGAGGCAAACACAGCATAAATATCGGCTTCAAAACCTTTAGCCTCGCCCAGGGTCATTATTTTTTGTCTGGCATCTTCTAAGGTGATTTCGCCGCGCTCCATCTGATGCCATGGATGATCGCCATCAACGCCGTACTGACCAAAAATAGTGCCAGCAAATAGATCTGGCGCAACACCCAGTGTGCCAGCAAAGTTAGTAACAGCGTGAAAGGGGGAGGCGGTAAACACTCCGCCAAAATCAAAAAAGATGGCTTTATAAGACATGGTTGCTGTGGATCCTTCTTATTCGTTAACTTGGCCGCGAGCGGCAGAAATATTGTAAGTGCGCATAATATCTACTTTTTTTGCTTAGCGGCTATTAATCTTCCTCAAGATTAGGTTGCGAGGGGAGGTATTGATTACCAATCTTAAATGAGAATGAATTGCATTCCGTTTTGAAAGATGATCAAATGGCTGGCTTGTGATAGCGGAAAAATGTGCTGTGAAAGCCCAGCCAGAATTGCATAAGCTTGTTGTTCGCTACTTTAGCAAATTGTTTTGGTTTAATGATATGGGCCAATGATCTACATCAATGTCGCAGTTCAAATTAATAGTTCAATTGAGCCATCCAAGTTTGTAGTTCTAATGATGTTATCAGTTTTAGCCGCCAACGATTATCACCTGACGTTAGCGCCAAGCTAGCGTCTTCAAACACGGTCAACCAATTATCCGGAATACTCCATGAAGTCCAAAGATACCTTGCAGTTAACTAGCTACAGTAAACCTTTTAGTAAAACTGACAGTAAAGAGCGTTTCCCCCGTCGCTCATTTAGCAGCGCGCTGGCTTTTACTGCAATTCTATTCGCTATGTTATCCGGTTGTAGCAAAGATTCATCGCTAGATAATTCTGACGCGCAAACAGCGAATACCGCAGCCGCAGATTCGACGAGCGAAGCGGTGGAGCCGATTGTGGTTTATTCATCGCGCAACGAACATCTTATTGCACCGGTGTTTGATTTGTTTACCCAGCAAACAGGTATTAATATTGAATACGCCACCGACAAAGCCGGTGTGTTAATTGAGCGGATTAAAGCCGAAGGGCAAAACACGCCAGCTGATGTGTTAATTACTGTAGATGCGGGCACTTTAGGATTTGCTGCCAATCAAGGTATTTTTCAGCCGCTTAATTCCGAGCTGGTTAATCAGCAAGTGGCAACATACCTGCGTGATGATAATGATTACTGGACGGGTTTGTCGCTGCGAGCCAGAACGATTGTTTATAGTTCTGAGCGTGTGCAGCCAGACCAGCTATCCAGCTATTCCGCATTAGGTGAGCCACAATGGCAGGGTAAACTTTGTTTGCGTACTTCCAAAAAAGTCTATAACCAATCACTGGTTGCAATGCTAATTGCCGAGCAAGGTGAAGCTGCAGCAGAGGCGGTGGTTGCATCTTGGGTGGGTAATTTAGCGATTGACCCTTTATCTAACGATACTAAAGTGATGGAAGCAATTATTGCTGGCCAATGCGATGTGGGTATTGTAAATACCTATTACTTTGGTCGTCTGCAAAGTAAAACGCCAGATTTACCGCTGGCATTGTTTTGGCCCAATCAAACTGAGGGCGAACAAAGCGGCGTACATGTTAATGTAGCGGGTGCAGGAATTCTTAAACACAGTAAAAATGCTGCGCAAGCTAAACGACTTATAGAGTGGCTGGTATCGGATGCTGCGCAAGCTTTGTTTGCCGGTGTTAATCAGGAGTATCCGGTCAATGATCAAGTTGCCGTTGATTCGCAGGTCGCATCTTGGGGTGAGTTTAAACAAAGTAGTTTGCCATTGAGTCAAGCTTACGTTTTGCAACCAGCCGCGGTTAAATTAATGGATCGTGCTGCTTACAAGTAGGTGGAGTTCAATGTTGTTATCGCAAACGTATATCACTGCAAATTTTGTTAGTCTTTAGTTGTTTAAGCATTGACGGATAAAGCCTCTACATATCGCGGCCACTTTAGTATTTGGCCGCTGTTCCTACTTGCTATGGCAGTGCCAACTTTGTTGGCGCTGTCTGGTGTTGTGGCAGCACTATTCAATCCGGACTTATCCTCGCTGTCGCATTTGCTGGCACATGTATTGCCCGACGCTGTACAAAATACGGTGTTGCTGGTTATTGGCGTTGCTTTTGTTAGTACTTTAATTGGCGTTAGCTTAGCTTGGTTAACAGCCGTTTGTGATTTTCCATTACGTGGCTTTTTTGTTTGGGCGTTGATTTTGCCCATGGCGATTCCCGGTTATGTTATGGCCTTCACCTTGGTTGGCATATTTGAATATACCGGCCCGGTACAAGATTTTTTACGCAATCATTTAGGTTCTTCACATTGGTTTCCGGATATTTACTCCTTCGGCGGTGTGGTGATGGCCTTAAGTTTTTCGCTATACCCCTATACTTATATGTTAGTACGAAACGCTTTTCAAACACAGGGTCGGCGCAGCCTTGAAGTAGGGCAATCATTAGGGATGTCGGTAAAGCGCAGCTTTTGGCGCGTGAGTTTGCCAATGGCAAGGCCGTGGATTGCTGGCGGTATGCTATTAGTGATGATGGAGACGCTATCCGACTTTGGTACCGTGGCAATATTTAACTACGACACGTTAACCTCGGCAATTTATAAATCCTGGTTTGGTTTATATTCTTTACCTGCTGCATTACAAGTAGCATCGGTATTGTTAGTTTTTGTTGTGCTGATTACTTTAATGGAACGCAAGAGTCGATCGGCACAGCGCTTTTCACAAAGCCGCAGTGTCAGTTTGCAAGCACAAAGAATTAAGTTACAAGGTGTTAATCGCTGGATGGCCCTGAGCTTTTGTATTACGGTTTTTGCTTTGGCATTTGTTATGCCTTGCTTGCGTTTACTTTGGTGGGCAGTGCCTAATATTGATGTTGAGCTTACCTCGCAGTTTTGGCGTTATGTCGCCGGCTCTATGACTTTGTCGCTGATTGCGATGACCATAATTGCGGCGCTGGCTTTATTTATGGCTTTTGCCGCACGCACACATAGCAGTCCATTGGCAAAACTAACGGTTCGTATTAGCACCTTGGGTTATGCCTTACCCGGCACAGTTTTGGCAGTCGGTCTATTTGCGCCAATCGCGGCCTTTGATCGCTTACTGGGTCACTGGGGCGTGCCGACACCCTTCTTACAGGGCACAATGGTAGTCATGATGTTGGCTTATAGTGTGCGA
>CAJQQO010000156.1 GCA_905480475.1 uncultured Pseudomonadales bacterium
GGCATACATTGCACAAAACGAAAATTAAAAACGAAAACACACAGAGGCACAGGACGACAGGGACAAACAACGGAATAGAGACGACAATAACGAGAAAGGCAATGACCCGGATTTCAATGAAAAAGACATCTCAGAATCAAAGAAAGGACACAAACAGCGGCGCAGGGTCATCAGGACTGAACAAAACAGAAGAAAAGCAGGACGAGACGCAAAACATAAGCGAAGACAAAAAGGAGAAAGAAAAACTGCAAGCGCTGCATCAGGCACTTATCGAAGGCGGGAAGAGTGCCGAGCTTGATCAGCTATAAATGATTTAACTACAGAGTTTACGCCGGACTGTAATATCAATTTTTGCTTTGCTCTTCCGCAAGCTGCTTAAGATAAACAGCTTCATATGCCTTTACCAGACGAATAAATCCTTCCGGATCAACAAAGGTATCAGGACTGTATAACTGACCAGGCTGGTATTTATTATGCAAGCCGTACTGGCTCCCATGAGCCGCAACCCATATATCAATATCCATATTCTTTTGCTTGCTAAAAGTCTCAACGTAGTCATTGGCAATGCCCGCGTAAGTTGGTTTATTCGCCAGCTTGTTACCGGCGATAGAGGCCATATTTACGATCACCACTTTATATTCACGACCATTCTCGCGAACTTGCATAGAGTAGCTGGAACTCCCCTCTGTATGCCCCGGATGTTCATAAACCTGCAAGTGCGTATCACCCAACTCAATGACGTCACCTTCGCTGATTATCTTATCGACTTTAACCGGCTTAAAAATTTCATTGCGGCCAGAGTGTGGATCGCTAAACCCACCATCTTCTAATAGCCTCGTATCATCTTGTGTCGCCCACATTGCAGCTTCACTAATCTTTTTTATCTCAGCCAGAGCGGCAGCGTGATCATAATGCGCCTGCATGGTCAAAAGAATTTTTATATCCTTTAAATCAAAGCCTAAGGATTCTACATTGTCTCGAATCAATGCAGTTGAGTCCGCCAAGCCAGTATTAATAAGAATATGACCTTCGTCAGAAGTAATTAGAAATACGCCCAGATCTTCAGTACCAACGTAATAGAGATTACCAATCACTTTGTGGCCGGGAAATACTGCGCTCCAACTCTCAGGTTGAGCTTGCAAACCTTGAGTAAATAAAAATAAGTAGAATAGTGTGAAACGTGATAGCACTGAGGATAATAATTGAAGATTCATAATATTCTCGTCGCGAGTGCAGTGGTTTGCGCGTAAAAAGAAATAGAGAATACTATATGATCTGCTTTATTGAGAACATGGCCTATTGATACATTTTACTTAGGATTTAGTGACACTGGGATTGAAAAATATCCAAACAAAACTTGCTTGAATATTTGGCCCCGAAGCTTGTTAGCAATTATTCTATTAATTAGAAAGACAATTTTTTCCAAGCTCCACATTTATTTAAACTGCTGTAAATAAACAATCAAATCCGCACGCTGTTGCGGGTCCGGCACACCTAAACTCATCATGGTGGTTTCAGGAAACATCGCTTCTACATCAGCTAACCAAGTAAATAATAATTCTGGCGTCCAAATAAACTCGGCGTTTTCAAAGGTTTCAGAATAATCATCAAAACCTTCTTGCTTGCCAGCGACTTTTCCAAAAATCGCATTGAGGTTAGGGCCGTTATGATGGCCAATAAATAACTCAGGATAATGACAAGTGCGGCATTGACCAAACACCAGCCGTCCACGATCGATATCACCCTGATAATCGGCAAGCTGATCCGCCAAAATTAATTGCGGCGTAAAACCAATAACAAAGCTCAGTGAAATTAAACTAACGATTTTTTTTAGTAACATCATGATATTAATCCTTTTAGGCCTTGTTGCCAGTTGCGTGACTTCTTTCCATAACGCTTTTATTTGCAGCAGCGCTTTGCCCCGCTTGCCTACCAAAGAAAGTACAGTCGCCCACCGAAATGCCACTAGCAATATAAGGTGAAGTTGGTAAGCCCGACGTTGTTCGACCCGCTGCATATAAACCAGGAATATCATTCCCCCAAACATCAACCACCTGTGAATTAGGCCGAGTCTGTAAACCACCAAAAGTGTGCGAACTGTATTGCGCACGATCAACCGATAAGTCATAGACTTTAAACGGCGGCTTATCGATAGCCGATAAATATTTTTTGGATTTATGAAACATGGGATCTTCACCTTTTTTCGCATAACGATTATAGTAATCAACCGTCATCTGCAAACTACCCTCTGGAAAACCCGCTTGTTTTTCTAATTCGGTAATGGTGTTTGCGCTAGCAATCAAAGGCTGACCATCGGAACCTGCGGGTCTATCGCTATCCTTATCGCAGATAAAATACGCCTCACCATTTTGTTTATAGGTAACATCATTACCCATCACCGCGTGGTAACCTTCTTCGGAACTAAACCGCTGACCATTACGATTAACCGCTATGCCAGCAATAGTATTTTCCGGTGGATATATTGGGCCGATAGCAAAACCTTGGTCCATACGTAAGGCCGCAGCGCCAGCACCCATACCCATACGAATTCCTATGCCCAGATCACCAGCATTAGCCCAAGGAACCGAGCAGTCATAAAGCTCTGGCGCATAGTGCTTGACCATTTCGCGATTATGAATAAACCCACCACAAGCCAGTACCACGCCGCGCTTGGCGCGAATCGTTTTACGCTCACCATTAACGCTCGCAATCATGCCAACAACACGACCGTCAGATTCAAGCACCAGTCGCTCACCCGCAACGCGCTTCATGGTTTTGACACCTAAAGTATTTGCCGATGCCAGCAAAGTGCGCATAAGTTTACGGCCACCTTGATGTCCTTTTTCCCAAGGCACATGACCACGCGGCGCAGGCTTAAACTTATCACGCCATGGCCAAGCCTCTTCGCTACCGGAGTAATACAAGCCCGCTTCGTTAAAGCCTAAACCCTTACCTGCAAAAAACGTTTTGTTATACGGTACGCCGTTATCAACCAGCCAATCAAAATGCGCGACGCTTTGCTCGCAGTACAATTGAATCTTATCGAGATGCGGATGCTTTCTTCCTGACTCAACAATATAGTTATACATCGACTCAACGGTATCTTCAAAACCCAGTGCCTTTTGCAAAGCCGTACCACCGCCCGCATAAATCACACCACCTGACATGGCCGATGAGCCGCCGAGCTTGTTAAGCTTTTCAACCACTAACACATCGGCACCCGCGCGCCGCGCATCGATAGCCGCAGAAATACCAGCGGCACCTGATCCGGCAATCAATACATCGGTGCTGATATCCCATTGCTGAATATCCTTACTCTCTGCTGCGACACTCGGAGCAGCCATTGCCTTGTCCGCTAGCGCAACTGCCGCAGCCGAGCTGGCTAGTACCGCCAATAATGAACGTCTGCTGATTTCTTGTTTGGCCATATTCGTAAACCTGTATTTATTAAAAGCCGTATGGGTATAAACCGAAGCTGCTTATTTTTTGTTGGTTTAGCCACTGTTAAACGCACTGCATGCGATATCTACTGCGCTGCGTCGGTATTCTTTCTTAGCACTGTGGATTTATTTAATGGCAGCGCAGTCGTATAAAAGGTTATTCTACCGATTGTCGATTGTCATTGGCTTAAACTATCGCAAGATGACGGCAAAGATGCTTGCAAAAGATGCTAGGAGAAACGGGATGGATTGTAAGATAGACCCGCGACAGT
>CAJQQO010000157.1 GCA_905480475.1 uncultured Pseudomonadales bacterium
AAGCGCTGGCAGATAGACTAGCAGAGGCCTTTGCCGAGCACTTGCATCAACGTGTTAGAACCGAATTCTGGGGATACGTGAATGCCGAGTCGTTTAGCAATGAAGACCTCATTAAAGAGCGTTACCAAGGTATACGTCCAGCGCCGGGTTATCCCGCCTGCCCTGACCACACCGAAAAGGAAACCTTATTTAAACTGTTAGATGCCGAAGCGGCCATTGGCGTTAAGTTAACCGAGCATTATGCAATGACTCCGGCATCGTCCGTTAGCGGCTTTTATTTCTCGCATCCCGAATCACAATATTTTGCCACTGGTAAAATAGCTGATGATCAATTGCAAAGTATTGCCGATCGCAAAGGCAAAAGCCTTGAAGAAATGACCCGCTGGTTACAGCCAATTTTGGAATAATCATGACGGATGAAAACGAAGAGCAAGACCAAAAACAAAAACTGCCGCTGCGACATATTTTAACCAGCGTGCTTGCCGCCGCTATTGGTGTACATAGTAAAAAAAATCAAGAAAAGGATTTTAATGGCAAGGGCAGTATTTATATTTATATTGCCGCCGGAGTTATTTTTACCGCGCTATTTGTTATTACTGTTGCGACCGTGGTTAAAACGGTACTCACCAACGCCGGTATGTAATTCAATAAGCCGCTAATAAAAACTACTCGCAAAAAAAACAAGCAAAAAAATGGCCCCAACATCGTTGGGGCCAATGGGTTATCTAAAGAGCTTCTCGACACCTCACGAATCCAGAAACAAGCAGCCTTATATTTTACTGTTTATAGTTGACTGCCCTACTCTATTAGAACTGCAACCCCCTAGAGTTAACACACGGGTAGTAAAGAGCTGATCAATAGCTTGCACAATCCAAGCAAAAAACAAACTACGAACGTCGTACACAAACTACCAGCTAGCAAGACAACCCAGGTGAGCATAGTATCAATTGAACAGCGAAAACTAGCACAGCGTTTTATCAAAAAATACATCCTGGACAATCATGCTAAACCGTAAAACAACCCAGCACCTATTAATACATCAACAGACACTAACACCAGGTCAAGTTGTTTTGCGGCTGGAAATAAAGTTAAGCTATACCCTCTTATAAAACAATACTCCAAAACACTCATTTACAATTTAATGTGCAGTAAATCAAAAGTGTCGAAGTCAATCGTGTAAATGCCAATCAGAAAACCAATAAATATTATCTTTAGCGCAATTTATTTTTATATCGACTGCAAATAAGCAAGCGAACGCCTATCGCCGCCACGCGGTTTTATTTGTAAATCTATATCCAATAATTTTTCAATTTTCCGTTTAAATTGCTCGCTACCTAATACTCGCGAGCGATTAGTCTCTTGCCGAATAATCTTTAAAGTGCCTTTATCTAAGGGGTTTTCTGCTTGTTTTGCATAATTACATACGCGCTGCTCTGCCGTTTCACCTAAGGCAGTGTAAGCATCGCAAGGTTTGATCAGACGATCGAACAAGTTCATGGCGTTATGTCGATAACTAGACCAGAGATATTCACTAGGATGCTTAACCAAATTATTTCTAACTGCGTTTCTTTCGATATATCGATAAACATTAATCGCAAAGGTATCACTATCAACCAGAGCAGATTTATATCGACCTTCCCAAAGCGTACCGGTTCTTTGATATTGCTGATTAAAATATTGCACGTACTGGCGCGCAACTAATTGCACCAACTTACCCACACCGTTAGAGCAACTCGGCGTAATAAGTAGATGGATATGATTCGGCATTAATGTGTAGGCGTGTAGGTCACACCGGTATTTTGCGATTGCGGCTTCCAGATAAACCAGAAACATTTGATGATCATGGTCGGTACAAAAAATTGCCTGACCGTTAATACCGCGAATAACAATATGTTGAGGCAAACCGGGTAAAGCGAGTCTGGGTAAACGCATAATCCTACGCCCTCGTCTATGGAGTGGTCACAATTGTATTGTGATTATCATTGATTAGCTGCGACCGCTCCTTTAAACCATTCTCCGCTGCACTAAATCGTCTAGATATGACAGCCTAATGCAAACTTCCAGATGTTATAGCCGCTACCCGTCACCACGACACTGTTGCTACAAACAGTTGTTACGAACAGCTATTCCCAACAGCGCAAGGCTTAGCTAAGAGGCTAACGCAACACTGCCAAAGATTAAAGTCCTGTAATATTAAATTTAAGGTTTTTAACAACTAGCTGATCAATTATTATTCGTATCAAACAGTTCTTAGCCAATATTGATAAAAAACCGCAAAGCTAACGATTTAACTTAGCGGTCCATCGCTGCTTAAGGCTTAGCTTTTCTCGCCGCTCCCGGCCCCATACCAATCACCCGCTTAAAGGCTTTGGCAAAAGCGGCTTCGGTGTCATAGCCACAGCGTTGCGCCACAGCAAACACAGTTTCGCCCTCTTCCTGTAACCACAGCCAGGCGTTTTGCATTCGCCAGCGGGTTAAATACTCCATTGCCGACTCATTAAGCAAGTTTTTAAATAAAGCGGAAAATGCCGATCGGGACATTGCGGCAACACTAGCCATTTCATCCAAGGTCCAGCGCTGCTCAGGCCGATCATGTAAGGCATCAAGGACATTTTTTATTCGGCCATCGGACAATGCCGCGGCCAAACCTTGCTGCTTATCGGCTCCATCAAAGTACTCGCGCACCAGCAATACAAATAAAGATTCAGTTAAGCGATTTAATGCGGCTTGATAACCCGGCTGCTGATTAAGTGATTCGGATTGAATCAGCAGTAATAAATTGGCGATAGGACAACTGGCTGATAAATCGGCCTGACGTTTAATCAATACATTCGGTAAAACGTCGAGCAAGGGATTGCTCGCCGGATGGGTAAAACGAAAGTAACCGCATAGCAGCCCTACACCATCACTTTGCAAACCTTCGTTAAAGGCTTTGGGGCTTTGCGCATTAATCTGTACAGAGCACTTGCGCTGGGAAGTCATGGTATGCGAGTTATCATGGGGAAATAACACTAAGTCGCCGGTGCCTAGCGCTTGGGGTTCCTGCATGCAATCAGAGGACACATAACACTGACCATGAGTCACTATATGAAAACTCACATACCGCGAGCCTGACGTATCAATAGCCCAATCGCCGCAGTACTGGGCGTTATTAATAATATCGACGTCTAATCGAAAAGTGCCAAGAATACTGCTAAGTGTATCCATTTTATTCTCTTAAGCATTTAAACAAGGTAATAGCGCGCTATAAACATAGCTTGCATACTTTCAAACCACCGTAGTTAAAACCAATATAGTTAAAACCACTATACGCTGCGACATAGCTTTAAGACTAACGGACATATCGCTGAAACGCTGGTCGCTCTATTCTATGCCTGTCAGTCGGGCAATGCCTTAATCACTAACGATTATGAATTAAGCGATTTACCCAAACTACTATTTACAATATTTTTTTAAACATTCACTCAAGTACGATTTTAAACATTTGCCAAATAACGGAGCATATTATGAAACGAATGATCAAACAGCCTATTATCGCTTTAGTCTTTTCATTACTAAGTTTAAACCTATTTGCCGGTGTTGATACCGACACCGATAAAAACGGCGTTATTCTCGCCGGTCACGATACTGTTGCCTACCATACTCAAGGCGAACCGGTATTAGGCAAAGCCGATATTACAGCGGTTTACAACGATGCAATTTACCGCTTTAGCAGTAAAGCTAACCGCAACTTGTTTGTTGCTGATCCTGCCAAGTATGCTCCAGCATACGGTGGTTACTGCGCACTTGGCGCTTCATTTGGAAAAAAGTTTGCCGTTGATGGCAAAGCCTTTGAAGTGGTTGATGGCCAGCTATATGTGAACAAAAATCGTGCTGTGTATAAGAGCTGGAAAAAAGATATTCCGGGTAACTTAGTTAAATCGGACGCCAACTGGCCAAACATTCGTGATATTGCAGCCGAGGATTTATAGCACGCAATTGTACGGATAATTCTCGCAACAAAAAAAAGGCCGAATAATCGGCCTTTTTTTGTAAGCGATAACGACAGGCTATAAACCACTAACCCAGTGCATAGCTACAGCCCAAGCCAACATAATCAGCGCTACCGAGCACCACATATCAGCGCGGCTATCTGCATCACGTTCGGCCGCAGCCTGCTCGGCGCTAGATTGATTGTGATCTGACATTCTTTTAACCCTCGTCTAATGAATTGCTTTGTTCACGGCACGCAGTTTAGCAATATGCTGCTACTGGCGATAGCCGGATTTGTTCATAGTCGTACTTTTAATCTGCCGGGCTGCCCGCATAGCTTAAGCGAGCCAAGTTGCAGCTAGAATTGCCAATCGGCTGGCTATATTAGCCGACCTACTAGCAAACCTCTTAATATTCATTTTAGGCCAACATTGGGGGCAAATGGCTGACATTAGGGTCTTCGCTGAATTAGCCGATTTCAATCCGTCCATCCTCACATGCCGGCTTAACCCCAAGCTCGGGATAGAAGCCAATTTTCAAGTGTCCCTAAGGGACGAATTTTGGTAAAGTACGCGCCTTTTTTAGCGGCAGCAGCTATTAAATTTGCTATAAACACGGCTATCTATGTCGGCAATATAGCGGCAATACGGCAATCAACACCACCAACGAGCGAAACAAACACTGCACTATGTATATATACGATCAATTTGACCGTCAAATCCTAACTGAACGGGTCGCCCAATTCCGCAGCCAAACCGAGCGCTTTTTGGCGGGCGAGCTTAGCGAATCCGAGTTTTTGCCGCTGCGGCTGCAAAACGGCCTCTATATTCAACGCTTAGCGCCCATGTTGCGCGTCGCGGTTCCGTACGGGCTTTATAACACTCAGCAGATGCGCAAACTCGCGCAGATCACCCGTGATTACGATAAGGGTTATATCCACGTATCGACCCGGCAAAACTTTCAGCTAAATTGGCCGCGCTTGGAAGATGTGCCCAATATTCTTGAAGAGCTCGCGGAAGTCGAAATGCACGCTATCCAAACCAGCGGCAACTGTATTCGTAATACCACCACCGACCAATATGCCGGTGTGGCCATTGATGAAATTGAAGACCCCCGCCCTTGGTGCGAACTTATTCGCCAGTGGTCTACCTTTCATCCTGAGTTTGCCCTGCTACCACGTAAATTTAAAATTGCCGTTTGTACTACGGCCGAAGATCGCGCTGCATTTAAGTTTCATGATATCGGCGTTGAGCTAATTCATAACGACGAAGGTTATACCCGCTTTAATATTCACGTGGGTGGCGGCCTGGGTCGCACACCGGTTATTAATCAATTAATTAAACGTGATTTGCACTGGCAACATTTAATTACTTACCTTGAAGCCGTGTTGCGCGTCTACAACCAACTAGGCCGTCGTGATAATAAGTACAAGGCGCGAATTAAGATTTTGGTTAAAGCCATGGGCGCTGAAGCCTTTGGTGAAAGAGTTGAGCAAGAGTGGCAACATATTAAAGACGATGACAATACGCTAACTGAAGAAGCGGTTGATCGGGTTAAGCAATTCTTTACCCCACCCGCTTATGAAACACTGGACGATTCGTCCTGCAATCGTGAACTGGCTTCTCAGCGCTTGGAATCTAACAACTTTGGTCGTTGGTTAGATAAAAACGTTCGCCCGCATAAACAAGCTGGCTACGCGATTGTTAATCTAGCACTCAAGCCCACTGGCATTGCACCGGGCGATATTACTGATAGCCAAATGGAAGCAGTAGCCGATCTTGCCGATCAATACTCCGGCGGCCAATTGCGTAATACTCATCAGCAAAATATTGTCTTGGCCGATGTAAGAAAAACCGATTTATTTGCTCTATGGCAGCGCTGTGATGAATTAAACCTTGCGACGCCGAATCTGGGTTATCTATCCGATCCTATTTGCTGCCCCGGCGGCGATTACTGCGCGCTGGCCAATGCGAAATCCATTCCTATTGCCGAAGCAATTCAGCGCGAGTTTGATGATCTTGATTATCTTTATGACTTAGGCCCCATCGATTTAAATATCTCGGGTTGTATGAATGCCTGTGGCCACCACCATGTGGGTCATATTGGTATTTTAGGTGTCGATAAAAAAGGTCGCGAGTTTTATCAAATTTCACTCGGCGGTGATATGGGTGGCGATATTCAACGACAAGCCTCAATCGGCAAAATATTAGGGCCATCGTTTTCGCAAGATGAAGTTCCGAGCGTTATGAAAAAAATCCTCGATGTTTATGTCGATATCAGACAACCAGAAGAATCGTTTATCGATGCTTATCGACGTGTTGGACTTGATCCGTTTAAAGCAAAGGTCTATGCCTAATACCCCGAAGGAAATAGCGAACACCATGCAAACAAATCTTATTAAAGGTAATCAAATCGCCGACAATCCTTGGCAGCTAATTGAGAAGACGGCTGAGTTTGCCGTCGATACCATTAGCGATAGCGATTACGTATTACTGCCGCTAACAGTTTGGCTTAGCGGCATTGAGCAAGTAAAAAACAAAAACAATATCGGCGTGTGGTTAGATAGCGACGAATCCGCAGAGCCACTAGCCGAGCATTGCCAATCGCTATCTTTAATCGCGATTAACTTCCCGGTATTTAGTGATGGCCGCGGTTACTCTTACGCCCGTAGCCTACGTGACTATTATGGCTATGAAGGCGAATTGCGGGCAATAGGCGATGTACTGCGCGATCAATTATTTTTTTACCAACGCTGCGGTTTTAATAGCTATTTATTGCGTGAAGATCAGGATGCTACAAAAGCTATAGACGGGCTAAATGATTTTTCTGCCGTTTATCAAGTTGGTAGCGACAGTAACGTGCCGGTATTTAGACGCCGCAGCAACTGAGCCCCAGCAAACTGCAGCACTCACGAGTAAAGTAATAAATAGTGCTGTAGCTGCATACCCCTGAGGTAGTATCATGCCTCTATGCAAACCGAAACCTTAACAT
>CAJQQO010000158.1 GCA_905480475.1 uncultured Pseudomonadales bacterium
GGGAAAGGGCAAATGCTCTTTCCCCTTTTTCGTTTAGCAAAAACAGTATTAAGCGTTGCCAATGTCGGGTTATTTTTTTAACCAATAGTGTTGGCAGCAAAAAAATTTCATCATCACAGGTGTGATATGTCTAATCAAGAAAACTTGCAGGCGTTAACCGATACCGCGCTTAAGGCGATAACAACCAGCGATTCCGTCAAGGCGCTGGACGATATTCGGGTTGATTACCTCGGTAAAAAAGGCCGTATTACCGAGCAATTAAAAGCGCTGGGTAAATTGCCCAAAGAAGAGCGTTCTGCTGCGGGCGCGCAAATTAATATTGCCAAGCAAACGGTGCAATCGGCGATAGAAGATCAACGCGTAGCACTTGAAACTGCCGACTTAGCCGCGCGATTAGCCAGTGAAAAAATAGACGTCACACTACCCGGTCGTGGTGTAGAAACGGGTAGCGCACATCCGGTAACAATCACTATTGAACGTATACAAGCGTACTTTGAGCAAATTGGTTTTAGTGTTGCTGAGGGCCCTGAAATAGAAGATGACTATCACAACTTTGAAGCATTAAATATTCCTGCTCACCATCCTGCTCGGGCAATGCACGACACGTTTTATGTTCGTACGCCGGGTGCGGAAAGTAATCATCAGGAATCATCGCATGTTCTAAGAACCCACACCTCGCCCGTGCAGGTTAGGGTGATGGAAAATCAAGCGCCGCCATTACGTATTGTTTGTCCGGGCCGCGTCTATCGCTGTGATTCAGATGTTACCCATACGCCGATGTTTCATCAGGTTGAAGGTTTGATGATTGATGAAAACGTCACCTTTGCGCATTTAAAAGGTGTTGTGCAAGAATTTTTGAGAGTGTTTTTTGAAAAAGAATTAGCGGTTCGATTTAGGCCTTCTTATTTTCCATTTACCGAGCCATCGGCTGAAGTGGATATTGAATGCGTTATTTGTAGTGGTGAAGGTTGTCGTGTTTGCAAAAAAACCGGTTGGTTAGAAATCATGGGTTGCGGCATGGTGCACCCTAATGTTTTTTCTTACGTGGGAATTGATGCCGATAAATATTCCGGCTTCGCATTTGGAATTGGTGTAGAGCGTTTAGCGATGTTGCGTTACGGCGTAAATGATTTACGTTTGTTTTTTGAAAACGATGTGCGCTTTCTCTCGCAGTTTTCCTGACCAATTGAAAGCCTATGTTAAAGCTGTTAAATCGGCAGCCTAAACAAAGAATTAAATTAAAGACTCAAAATGATAAAGATGTTATTCACAAGGTCCTCTAATGAAAGTAAGTGAATCCTGGTTGCGGGAATGGGTAAACCCCGATATACAAACTGATAAATTAATCCACCTGCTCACTATGGCAGGACTTGAGGTCGATGGTGTTGAACCTGCGGCACCAATGTTTAGCGGCGTGGTAGTGGGTGAGATTACGGCTATTGAGGCGCATCCCGATGCAGAAAAGCTGCGAGTGTGCACGGTGTCCAACGGTGACGCCCAGAGCCAAGTTGTTTGTGGCGCAGCCAATGCGGCGGCGGGAATCAAAATACCTTTTGCGCAAGTGGGCGCAGTATTACCCGGCGATATGCAAATCAAACAAGCCAAGTTACGAGGTGTAGAATCATCCGGAATGTTATGTGGTGCTTCCGAGCTGGGTTTAGAAGACGCGGTAGATGGATTATTGCTTTTACCTAAGGATGCAAAGGTTGGGCAGGACTTTCGAGAATACCTGAACCTTGATGACCCAATCATTGAAGTGGATTTAACGCCCAATCGTGGCGATTGTTTATCGATTAATGGTGTGGCAAGAGAAACCGGCGTATTAACAACAACCGATGTATCTGCGCCTGTAATCGATGCGGTAACAGCCACCATTGATGACACGCTGGCAGTTAATTTATCTGCGCCCGAATACTGTCCGCGTTATGCCGGCAGAATTATTCGCGATATTGATCTCTCGGCAGAAACGCCATTATGGATGCGCGAAAAACTACGTCGTGCCGATATGCGCTCGATCGACCCGGTGGTTGATGTCACTAATTATGTGATGATGGAATTAGGTCAGCCCTTGCACGCTTTTGATCTTGATACGCTTGACGGTGATATCGATGTGCGGCTGGCCAATGAGCAAGAGCAATTAATTTTGCTGGATCAAAAGGCGCTTAAGCTTGATCCAAGTATGTTAGTTATCGCTGATCAAAAACAGGCTTTAGCATTAGCGGGCATTATGGGCGGCAGTAGGTCGGGTGTTTCGAGTAAAACGCGCAATGTATTTTTGGAATCGGCCTTTTTTGTGCCAGAGCAGCATGCCGGTCAAGCACGCAAGCAAGGTATGCACACGGATGCCTCTCATCGCTACGAGCGCGGCGTTGATAGCCGTTTACAAGAGCGTGCGCTAGAACGTGCAACTGCCTTGTTAATTGATATTGTCGGCGGACAGGCTGGCCCTATCACGCTGGTTGATAAGACCAAAACAAAATTACCTACGGTATTACTGCGTGAGTCTCAAATTAAACGCATATTGGGTTTTGCGATTCCGGCCGAAAGAGTTATGGATATTCTAACTCGCTTGGCGCTATCACCTGAATCCACCGATGGTGGTTGGAAAGTTACGGTTCCCTCGCATCGTTTTGATATTGCGATTGAAGCCGACTTGTTAGAAGAGCTGGCTCGCATTTATGGTTACGAGCAATTACCGGTAGAGCCACCGGTTGCCAAGATGGGTTTTAGCGAGCGATCTGAAGCGAGCTTATCGAATGCCTCGTTTCGTCGCCAGCTGATAGCCAATGGTTATAGAGAAACCATTACTTACAGCTTTATCGATCCGGAATTACACTCACTGTTTAATCCAGATACAGCAGCGGTCGAATTAATTAATCCGCTCGCCAGTGATATGGCAAGCATGCGTACCAGTATTTTACCGGGTATCGTTTCGGCGGCTAAGTACAATCTTAATCGACAGCAAACGCGATTAAAGTTATTTGAGATGGGTTTGGGTTTTGTGCCTGATGGAGCAAAGCTTGATCAGTCGCCATTATTGGCAGGATTGTTATGCGGTCAAAGATCGCCCGAAACCTGGTTGCGTGGTCGTGAATCGACTGGTCAGAAGTCACAAACTGCGGATGTCTTTGATTTTTATGATATTAAAGCGGATGTTGAATCCCTGCTAGCACTGGGTGGTAAAACCGGTGTGCAAAGTGATGTGCGTTTTGTGGTCAATGATGGCTCTAGCCCAGTCACCGCCTTGCATCCGGGGCAGAGCGCCGATGTGTATTTGGGCGAGCAACGGGTTGGCTATGTCGGGCTTTTACACCCTCAGCTACTTAAAAAGCTCGATTTGGACCAAGAAGTCTGGGTTTTTGAGCTGCAATTAAACTTGATTTCTGCCAAAAAAGTGCCAGAATTCAAAGAATTATCGAAGTTTCCTGAAGTGAGAAGAGACTTAGCGGTAATTGTAGATGGCAGTGTTAGCGCAGGTGATGTAGTCAGCTGTGCGCAAGAGGCGGCAACTGAGCACCTTGTATCGTTGGTGGTGTTTGACCAATACAGCGGCGCTGGCATCGAAGACAGCAAGCAGAGTATAGGCTTGGGATTAACGTGGCAGCACTCAAAGCGCACGTTAAATGAGGACGAGGTTAACACGTTGACTAATGACGTGGTGGCGTCGTTGAAACAGCGGTTTAATGCATCCTTGAGGTGATTAATTATGGCTCTAACCAAGGCGGAAATGGCCGAGCGGTTATTTGATGAGCTGGGATTAAACAAACGCGAAGCGAAAGAAATCGTAGAATTATTCTTCGAAGAAATTCGCGCAGCACTTGAATCCAATGAAAACGTAAAGCTGTCAGGTTTTGGCAACTTTGATTTGCGTGATAAAAAACAGCGTCCCGGAAGAAACCCAAAAACGGGTGAAGAGATTCCAATTTCTGCGCGTCGCGTGGTAACATTCAAACCCGGACAAAAACTGAAACAACAAGTAGAAACCTATGCTGGAACCGAGCAATAACGAAGAACTCCCGGTCATACCCGGTAAGCGTTATTTCACCATTGGCGAAGTGAGTGAACTGTGTGCAGTTAAGCCGCACGTACTTCGTTATTGGGAGCAAGAATTTCCCCAACTCAAACCTGTTAAGCGTCGTGGTAACCGTCGTTACTACCAACGCCAAGACGTTATTATGATTCGTCAAATCCGTAGCCTGTTATACGATCAGGGTTACACGATTGGCGGA
>CAJQQO010000159.1 GCA_905480475.1 uncultured Pseudomonadales bacterium
ATAGGCTTGGCGATTTAAGCGGTAAGCATGCAGTCGTTATCGGCCGCTCTAACATTGTTGGTAAGCCGATGGCTTTATTACTTTTACAGCAAAGTTGTACGGTAACTATTGTTCACTCGCGTACCAAAGATATTGAATCAATTTGCCGCCAAGCCGATATTTTAGTAGCCGCAGTAGGCCGACCACGGTTTGTGAAAGGCGATTGGGTTAAAGAGGGCGCGGTAGTCATTGATGTAGGCATTAACCGCATCGAAGAAGACGGTAAGAATCGTCTTGTTGGCGATGTGGATTTTGACGAAGTCAGTCCAAAAGCCGCAGCGATCACTCCTGTGCCCGGCGGTGTTGGCCCAATGACGATTGCTTGTTTAATGTATAACACTGTCGCGGCGGCAAAAATGCAAAACGGGCTTTAAGCGCTCGTTTAAATCTGATAGCAAGCCAGAGTGCAGAAAGCCAGTGCACAATAAAAAAGTTAACGGAAGGGTTATTTTTAATGAGCGCATCTAACAGGCCGGCTGTGGGTGGCGGCACCAAGAAGATTCTTTATACCTTACAAACCGTAAGTCGTATTGGTTTGAATAATTCCGCCAAAGCTTTAATGTCAAAAAACGCCTGTAAAGCCTGTGGTTTGGGTATGGGCGGCCAGCAAGGTGGAATGACTAACGAGCAGGGCGACTTTCCTTCAGTTTGCAATAAAAGTGTTCAAGCGCAATCAACTGATATCCAACTGCCTATTCCCGTTGAAGTGTTTCAACATTCGATTGAAGAATTTAAAGCGCTAAGTGCTCACGAACTAGAGCATCTTGGTCGCTTGGCTAATCCACTGTATAAAGCCAAAGATGCCGAACATTTTGAACCGGTTGAATGGGATTGGGCGATTAAGCACGCCGCAGCACAGTTTGCGAATACCGCCGCCGCGCGAAGCTTTTTTTATTCCTCGGGCCGCTCATCTAACGAAGCCGGTTTTGTATTGCAGTTGTTGGCGCGTAGCTACGGCACTAATAATGTCAATAACTGTTCTTACTACTGCCATCAGGCAACGGGTGAAGGCTTATCACAAACCATTGGTAGTGGAACCTCCACAGTAGAGCTTGCGGACCTTGATGGTTGCGATCTGATTTTTGTTATTGGCGCAAACCCTGCGTCCAATCATCCACGTTTTATTCATAAATTGCAGGCCTGTCGTGAGCGCGGCGGCAAGGTTGTGATTATCAATCCTGCCAAAGAGCCCGGTTTAGTTCGCTTTGCCTTACCCAAAAGTCCCAAGTCGCTAATTATTGGTGGTAGTGAAATTGCCTCGCATTATTTGCAGCCGCGTATTGGTAGCGATGTGGCTGTATTTAAAGGTATTGCCAAAGCAGTTATTGAACAGCAAGCTCAAGCGGAAGAGTTTATTGCTCAACACACCGAGCACTTTGCAGATTTTGCTGCCGATATTAAAGCGACAGATTGGTCGACTATTGTGTCGCTTTGCGGTGTTAGTCAGCAAGCGCTTGAGGATGTCGCTAAGGTTTACTGTCAGTCAGAAAATGCGGTATTTGCTTGGGGCATGGGTATTACCCATCATCAGCATGGTGTGCAAAACGTTGAGTATATTTCTAATCTCGCTTTATTGCGCGGCATGATCGGCAAGCCTTGTGCCGGTTTATTACCGCTGCGCGGGCATAGTAATGTGCAAGGTATTGGCACGATTGGCGTTAAGCCGGTATTAGCCGATGACGTATTAAATAAAATGCAGGATACCTTGGATGTTTGTCTGCCAAGTAAAGAGCAGTCACCCGGTATGGATACTTTGGCTTGTCTTGAAGCGGCCGATCGAGGTGAGATAGATGCCGCGTTTATTATGGGAGGGAATTTATTTCAAGCCACACCAGAATCGGCTTGGGCAGAGCAAGTAATGGATAAAATTGCCTGCAAAGTGTTTTTAACAACCACTTTAAATAAAGGCCACTTACACGGTATCGATAATAGCGAAGCGATTATCTTGCCGGTCGCGGCGCGTGATGAAGAGCCAGAGCCGACGACCCAAGAATCGATGTTTAATTATGTGCGTTATAGTGATGGTGGTATTAATCGCTTGGACAATGTGCGTTCCGAAGTCGATATATTAACTCGCTTTGCTGCGGCCTTGTTTGAACAAAGCGATGCTGAAGATACTTCCTCTTTGGATTTTTCAGTTTTCCGCTCACATAAAACCATTCGTGAAACCATCGCGGCCATTGTACCGGGCATGGAAGATTTGCAAAGTATTGATGTTGCCAAACAAGAATTTCATATTCGCAATCGCTTACTGCATACGCCCGATTTTAAGCGTGCGGGTGGCAAGGCGGCGTTTGTTGTGCATCCCTTAGCTGAGTTGCCTAGCGATCCGGATTACCCTATGCGCTTAATGAGTGTGCGTAGTGAAGGGCAATTTAATTCGATTATTTATGAAGAACAGGATAGCTACCGCAAGGTTGATCAACGCTGGGCAGTTATGATTAACCCTGCAATGATAGCGTCATTAGGGATTAAAGCCGGTGATAAATTGGATATTGAATCGGCTTATGGTGCAATGCGAGGAGTGGAGGTTTATCCCTTTGATTTGCCGGATAATGATGTGATGGTGTATTACCCTGAGGCTAATTGTTTAATTGGCAGAGAGCGTGATGCGCGTAGTCAAACGCCAGCATTTAAGTCAGTTAAGGTGCGATTGCTAGTTGACGCGACAGACTAGCTTATAAAAAATGCAATAACTTACAGTAAGATTTAATACTGGAATCCAATCCCATTTCTAATGAATCAATCGTCAGTGCGTGACCAATTGAGACTTCTAACAAATTAGGTAAGTCGCGATACTGTTGTAGATTATCTAAATTAAGATCGTGGCCAGCATTGACGCCTAAACCTATTGCCGCTGCATGTTCCGCTGCTTTGCGGTGTGCCTCAAAATGCTTGCTAGTGATATCAGATCTGTTGTTAGCAAGATAGGCATCGGCATAGGGGCCGGTATACAACTCGATTCGATCTGCGCCAATCTCTTTGGCTTTGCTGATTTGATCGATATCCGGATCCATAAACAAACTTACCCGGCTGCCGATATCATGAATTGTTTTTATGATATTAATTAGTTCTGTATTGTCGCCAGATAAATCAAAACCGTGGTCGGAGGTAAGTTGTGTATCGCTATCAGGAACCAGTGTTGCTTGATCGGCCTTGCACTGCGCAAGAATGTCAATAAAACCGGGATAGTCAGAAAAGTCACTACGCGACTTAGCGCAAAAACCGGCAAAGGGATTGCCTTCAATATTAAATTCAAGTGTGGGCTGCCGAGCTTTATACTCATTCACCAGCGCTTGCAGCTGATAACAATCTTCGGGGCGAATATGTCGTTGGTCGGGACGAGGGTGGACCGTTAATCCATCAGCACCTGCAGCAATACATTTTTTTGCATAGCCGACAATGTCAGGGTTATTACCTTCACGACTATTACGTATTAGCGCAATCTTATTAAGATTAACGCTTAAGGCAATAGTTTGATGCGGGTTTAGCTTTGTCATTCGGATATAAGTCTGCCTCGACGCAGCCTGTGTTTAGCTAGCTTATTTAGCGACGTGATAAGCGCGATTAACAATTACCGGCTCAAGCGGTACGTTTTGATGACCGCTATTGGAACCGGTAGCAACGACTCTGATTGCTTCAATCACTTCCATACCTTCGCTGACTTCACCAAAGACTGCGTAACCCCAGCCGCTGCCATTTTTAGAGCGGTGGTTTAACGAGGTATTATTTTTCACGTTAATAAAAAACTGACTGGTTGCTGAGTGCGGCATGCCTGTGCGCGCCATTGCAATACTGCCAACGGTATTTTGCAGTCCATTATCGGCTTCATTGGTGATAGCGGCTTTGGTCGCTTTTTGAATCATCTCGGCATCAAAGCCTCCACCTTGAATCATAAAGTTACTGATCACTCGATGAAAAATAGTGCCGTTATAATAACCTTCGTTAACGTATTGCAAAAAGTTTGCAACGCTAAGTGGCGCCTTGCTGCTATTTAGCGCTAAAGTAAAATTGCCGGCAGTGGTTTCAAAAACAACGGTTTCAATAATATCTTCTGCAACAACTTGTTCGGTGGCTTCTGCGATAGTGTTGTTAGCTACTGTCGTATTGCTCGCAGGAATATCTTCATCATTGCAGGCGGCAAGGCTTAGTATAAGCATTGCTGAAATAAATAGTTTGCCTAGAAAGCTAATTTTGTTGTTGCTAATTTGCATTTTAATATTCTCCAAATAGGTTTTCGACCGCTGTCTAATTGTTTTCAGCAGGCTGTTCTTTCAATAAAATAATTCTTATCTTGCTACTAACCCCATTCTCTTGAACGAGGTTTTGGTTTTAACTTGGGTAGTAACACAGTAAGCAATGCGCCTATTGCCACGGCCAAAGCGCCGCGAACAAACCACTCTTTATCGCTTTTATCAGCGAGTCGAGTATTGTCTGCATGTAGCTCGGCAATTTCGATTTTTAGCATTTCATTTCTTTTTAATAGATCGCGATTGCTTGAGTCCAAATTAATAGCATTAGCTGATACTTTTTTAATGCTGGCTAACTCGCTGGTTAGATTTTGGTTTTCACGCGAAAGTAATTTTACTTGATTTTGAATTTCACTATTACTTTGTCGTGTTTGGCTATTGGTATCTTTTAATTCAGCTTGTTGCTGTTGCAGTTTTTCATATTGCTGTTTGAGTTTGGCTAACTGCGTGCGTGCAATCGGCGTGGTTGAAAGAAACTGGTTTTGAATCCAGCCTTCAGTGCCTTTGGTGGTTTTCACACGGCTAAAGCCCGCTGCTTCGTCAGTTTCCAATAAGATTAAACGCGTGCCGGTTTTTAAGCCTCGATGAATAATACGATGCTTGGTGCTATTGCCGCTATGCAAAGGTACGTAAAACACATCGGCAATATAACGATCATCTTGTGCATAGCTCACTTGCAGCGGTGCAAGTATTAAATAGCAGCTAAGCAATAATAAGGCTCGACTATTAAGTGCAAACTTTAAAATTGACCGGATGACGCTAACGCTTTTCACCGTGCTTTCGTCGATAGCGTTGTTAGGCGTGAAATTGTTTGTAGCAATACGAGTGCTCATGGAAGTACCTTTTTATAGGGTTTGACAGTAACTTTTTGATAAACACCGGCGGCGAGATAGGGGTCTTCATCGGCCCATTGTTGCGCGGCGGTTAAGCTATCAAAGGTGGCAATAACTAAGCTGCCGGTAAAGCCGGCATCACCCGGATCATTGGAGTCAACCGCTGGGTGCGGGCCGGCGACAAATAATCGGCCTGCTTCCTTTAGTTCGACCAAGCGGGCTAAATGAGCTTCGCGAGTTTGCTGGCGCAGTGCCAGACTATTTTCGATATCTTCACTAATAATGGCGTAGAGCATAGGGTTTATTCTTCGTTTGGGCTTTCAGGTTCGGGTTGATCTTTAATATGTGGAAACACCACCACCATGGTTAACACTAATAGTAAAACGGTAAAGCCAAAAGCGCTGTAGAGTTTGTAGTCGACCCATGTTGCTTCGGAAAAATTATAAGCGACATAAATATTCAATGCGCCAACAATTAAAAAATTACCAATCCACAATTGATTGAGCCGTGTCCATGCTTTGCGGGGTAATTCCATCTGCTGGCCAAGCATGCGTTCAATCAGGCTCTTTTCGCCGATAAATAAGCTGCCAAATAGCACCAGCGCCAAGCCCCAGTTAAAAACCGTGGGTTTCCATTGAATAAATAGCTCGTTGCGAAGAATCAATGTTGCGCTGCCCGCCACCATAACCACGGCAAATAACCACAGCAGTTGCTTTTCGACCTTGCCGGTGATTAAGCGGATCAGAATTAGGTGAATAGCGGTTGAAATCATCAAAACCGCCGTGGCAGTAAAGATGCCGTCAATCTGGTAGCTGTAGCCGAGCAATTCGATTGTCTCGCCATCCATCTTATAGGTCACAAAAAAGAGTATCAGTGGGACTAGATCGAGGATTTGTCGCAT
>CAJQQO010000160.1 GCA_905480475.1 uncultured Pseudomonadales bacterium
CGGCGGAAAAAGCTGCGGCCTCCTTGGATGTAAGCGTAGGTTCACGCCATGATCCTGAAGATCGGCAAGGCTTGGCGCATTTTTTAGAGCATATGTTATTTTTAGGAACGCAAAGTTATCCGCAGTCCGACGAGTATCAAAAGTTTATTAGTGCTAACGGCGGCAGCCATAACGCCTATACCAGTTTTGAACATACCAATTACTTTTTTGATATTAATAATCCATCGCTTGAATTGGCCTTAGATCGTTTCGCCGATTTTTTTATCGCACCTTTGTTTGACGCTGATTATGTGCAGCGTGAAGTGAATGCGGTTGAATCGGAATACCGTTCGAAGATAAAAGATGAACAGCGTAGGGTATTGGATGCCACCCAGCAGGTGATTAATCCGCAACATCCTTATCACAAGTTTACTGTTGGTGGTTTGGAGACTTTATCAAGCGGCAATGTTCGTGATGATATGTTAGATTTTTATCAGCAGCATTATTCGGCAAGCCGAATGAGTTTGGTGGTGGTGGGTAATTATCCACTTGATGAGCTGGCGGATATGGTTAGGCAACGTTTTGCAATGGTGGCAAATAATGGCAGTCAGGCTGAGCCGATAAACGAACCATTGTTTTCACAAGCTGCAGACTCGGCAGCCCCGGTGCCACAAATTCTTGCTGTGCAATCTGAAAAGCCGGTGCGACAACTGCGGTTTACTTTCCCTATGCCGGGTTTGCTAGAGGCTTATCGCACCAAGCCATTAAATTATATTGGCAATATTCTTGGTCATGAAGGTCAAGGCAGTTTGTTATCCATTTTAAAACAAGCAGGCTGGGCCGAAGGTTTGAGCACTGGCGCGGGCGTTAATTATAAAGGTGGCGCTAGCTTACAAATTAATATCTCACTTACGGATGCTGGCGTTGTTGATATTAAGAAAGTTAGCGATGAAGTTTTTTATGCAATTAATTATTTACGGCAACAGCATCAAGAGCGTCCGGGTGAAACGCTTAAGTTATTTTTAGAGCAGCGGCAATTAGCTGCGATGGCGTTTCGCTTTTATCAGGCGGGTGATGAAAAATCTTCAGCTATTCGGGCGGCATCAAACTTGCATTTTTATCCGCATCAGTCGGCTATTTATGGTGATTATGACTACAGTGAATATCGCTCCGATATTATTGCCGACCGATTGGCTCGCATGCGAGCAGACAATGTATTGATTACCTTATTGGCACCGCAATTGCCCGAGGCTTATCAGCCGCAGCAGTTAAGCCCTTGGTTTGCCGCGCCTTATTCGGTCAATGCCGTACCTGAAAATTGGTTGGCTAATTGGCAGCAAAATAGTAATGGAAGTGCAGCTAACACTTTAGCTGCGCAGCGTTTTTCCTTACCTGCAGCAAATAACTTTATTCCTAATCGATTTGATTTATACAGCGCAGAAAAAACAACTAGGGCTGTTGTTAGCGAAGATGTTGACTCAAGCGATTCACCAGCTCAGCAAGATATACCTCAACTATTAGTTGATAAGCCGGGCATGCGTGCTTGGTTTAAAACCGATGATGATTTTGAAGTGCCAAAAGTGGATGCTTACTTTTCATTTTTGAGTCGCTATCCACGACAAAGCGCGCGACATTATGCTTTATCGCAATTGTATAGTCGGGTTATCAACGAGCAGTTAAATGAGTTTGTTTATCCCGCTTATTTAGCGGGGATGGATTATGCTTTTTATTCTCAGCTACGCGGTTTTACGCTTAGATTAGGTGGTTATAGCGATAGCCTTGAGCCTTTGGTTGAAAAAATTATTCCTGCTTTAATGCAAGTGGATATCGACGCAGAGCGTTTTCAGAGTGTTAAAGCAGAACTGGCGCGCTCTTGGGCCTTGGCAATTGAAGCGACGCCTTATCAACGCTTGGCAAATAAAATGGGTCAAGCGCTATATGCGAATAGCTGGCCAGAAGAAGACTTGATAGCGTCGTTAGAATTCATCGCCGTTGCCGATTTGCAAGACTATATTCAATCGTTCTGGAGTACTGCGTATATTGAAGGTTTGCTGCACGGTAATATCAATAAACAGAATGCTCGCGCATTAATACAATCGATAGAGCAATTACCGAATTGTCAGTGCGATTCAGAGCAGCGTAGTCACACCAGTATTGTTAAATTACCGGCTGGGCGCTGGCAGCAGCAGCAAGATTTAAATCATAGCGATGCCGCTTTGGTTTGGTATTTTCAAGCAGCGGATCAAACATTAGCGACAGCTTCGATGACAATGCTTGCTGCCGAGGTATTGCAACCTCGTGTGTTTAATGATTTGCGCACTGAGCAGCAACTTGGCTATATCGTGAATGCTGGTTACTTTAGTCTCATTAAGTGGCCGGGCATTGTTTTTCAGGTGCAATCGCCGTCCACTAGCGAGCCCGACTTGGTCAAAGCGATGAATCGTTTTATTGAAAATACGCTTACGCCGGGCGATGAACAAAGCGTTGGCCAAATTCCCATAGAGGAGTTTACACAACATCGTGCAGCATTGGTCTCTCGGTTGCGTGAGAAAGATGCCAATCTCAATCGGCGTAGCTATCGATACTGGCGCAGCTTGGCTTTAGGTGATACGAGCTTTAATCGGCGTCGGCAATTGGCTCAAGCGCTTGAGGCGGTTGAGTATGAGCAGTGGTTAGGCTTTTTGCGCGAGCTGCTAATCGATCGGGAAGCCTCGCTGATGCAGATTAGCCATCGCACTAAAGCTGCCGGTTCAGACTCGATAGATGCAGACTCAGATACTGTACGCGGTGCTGACGGGCCTAAGGCTCAACGCTGGTCTGACCGACAAGCCACTGAGTCGATTGATTATCATTAAAGAATAACGCTCTCAAAATTGCTTTTAAAGGTTCTGGTCAGCTCGTTCGGGGTGGCCATCTATCGAGTATTTGCCTGCGCTATCGAAAATTTTAGGGGGCTCACTTAATTTTAAGGTGCTGGCTTAAAAATAAGACAACTGTATTAAATAATCTGGTGCACTATAACTAGTTGAACTAAACTCTCCTAATCTGGGCTTAATAGACCGTAAATGACGATAACAGCAGTTAAGTTGATTGGTTTTTGTACTTCATACTGCCATCGGTTTCTATAATGCCAAGCGTTAAATGGGCTGTTAACACTAAAACAGCGACATCTTTTTAATAATTGCTCTCGAATCAAGGTACGGCACACTATGCATGATCAGGATAAAGATCCACTGGAAACGCAGGAATGGGTAGATTCGCTCGAATCCGTGATTCATCACACCGGCCGTGGCCGCGCCGCCTATCTGTTGCAGCGATTAGTTGACCGTGCAGTTGATGCCGATATCAATATGCCACCGGCAATTACCACGCCTTACAAAAATACTATTGCGCCGGTCAATGAAAAGCATATGCCCGGTGATTTATTTATGGAGCGTCGTATTCGCTCGATTATGCGTTGGAACGCATTAGCAATGGTGATGCGGGCTAACGATAACGACGAGGGCTTGGGCGGACATATCTCCAGCTTTTCATCGGCGGCCATGCTTTACGATATTGGCTACAACTATTTTTTCCGTGGTCCTACCGATGAGCAAGAAGGTGATTTAATTTATTATCAGGGGCATATCTCTCCGGGTATTTATGCTCGCTCCTATTTAGAAGGTCGTTTATCAGAAGAGCAGCTCGATAATTTTCGACGTGAAGTTGATGGTAATGGTTTATCGTCTTATCCCCACCCTTGGTTAATGCCCGACTACTGGCAGTTCCCAACAGTATCGATGGGCTTGGGTCCGATTCAAGCTATTTACCAAGCGCATGTTATGAAGTATCTCGACAAGCGCGATTTAGGTGCAAAGGGTGATCGTAAAGTTTGGTGTTTTCTAGGTGATGGCGAATGTGATGAGCCTGAAGCGCTGGGTTCGATTGCAATGGCCGGTAGAGAAAAATTAGATAATCTGGTTTTTGTGATTAACTGTAATTTGCAGCGCCTCGATGGCCCAGTGCGCGGTAACGGTAAAATTGTTCAAGAGCTTGAAGGTGTATTTAGAGGTGCCGGTTGGAATGTACTTAAAGTATTGTGGGGTCGCCGCTGGGATCCACTGTTAGAGCGCGATACAACCGGCTTATTGCAACAGCGTATGGATGAAGTCTGTGATGGCGAATTGCAAAATTATAAATTTAACGGTGGCGCTTATACTCGCGCGCATTTCTTTGGTAAATATCCAGAGCTTCTAGAGTTAGTTAAAGATTTATCTGACGATGACATAATGAATCTTAACCGTGGCGGACACGATCCCTATAAGGTTTACGCCGCTTATTCCCAAGCAGTAGAGCATACTGACCAGCCAACCGTTATCCTTGCTCAAACCGTTAAAGGTTATGGTACTGGTGAAGCCGGTGAGGCGCACAATGAAACTCACTCGCTGAAAAAACTCGATACCGAAAGCCTTAAACAGTTTCGAGATCGATTTAATATTCCCTTATCGGATAAAGAACTTGAATCCGTACCTTATTATCGTCCGTCGCCCGATAGCCCTGAAATGGTATATATGCGTAGTCGTCGTGAAAAACTCGGCGGTTATATCCCTCGTCGCCGAACGGAATTTAAGGCTTTAACTGTACCTAAGATTGAAGATTTTTCTTCGCAATTAAAAGGTTCAGGTAAACGTGATATTTCTAGCACCATGGCTTTTGTTCGCGTGCTTTCCACGCTAGTCAAAGATAAAGAAATTGGTCATCGCATCGTGCCAATCGTGCCGGATGAAGCTAGAACCTTTGGTATGGAAGGCATGTTTAGGCAGTTAGGTATTTACTCATCGCAGGGGCAAATTTATACCCCGCATGATGCCGGTGGCATTATGTACTACAAAGAAGATGAAAAAGGCCAGATTCTGGAAGAGGGTATTAATGAAAGTGGCGCCATGTCGGCATGGATTGCAGCGGCGACTTCTTACAGCACTAACAACGTACCCTTAGTACCGTTTTATATTTTTTATTCCATGTTTGGTTTTCAGCGTGTGGGTGATTTGGCTTGGGCTGCGGGTGATAGTCAGGCGCGTGGCTTTTTAATTGGTGCAACAGCGGGGCGTACAACTTTAAACGGTGAAGGTCTGCAGCATCAGGATGGCCATAGTCATTTGATTGCTTCTACGATTCCAAACTGTGTTTCTTACGATCCCACTTATGCTTTTGAAATGGCCGTGATTATTCAAGACGGTCTTAAGCGAATGTATGAGTTGCAAGAGAATAAGTTTTATTACATCACCGCGATGAATGAAAACTACCAGCACCCTGAAATGCCGGTCGGTATTGAAGAAGGGATTATTAAAGGTATTTACCCCTTAATCAAAAGTAAATCCAAAAGTAAAAAACGTGTTCAACTGATGGGTTCGGGTACGATATTACGCGAAGTCGAATCGGCGGTTGAGTTGCTACAAGATGATTGGGGTGTGGCGGCAGATGTTTGGAGTATCACCAGCGCTAATGAGTTGCGTCGTGATGGTTTGGCGTGCGAGCGTTGGAATATGTTGCATCCGAATGAAACGCCAAAAGTGCCTTATATTACCGAGCAATTACAAGCGAGCAGTGGTCCATTTATTGCGGCAACTGATTATATGAAATTGTATTCGGATCAATTGCGTCCTTATATTCCCGGCACATTCAGAGTGCTTGGTACTGATGGTTTTGGTCGTAGTGATACGCGAGCCAAGCTGCGCCATTTCTTTGAAGTTAACCGTTACTTTGTCGTGCTGGCCGCTTTGTCTGCGTTGGTCGAAGGCGGTAGTTTAAAAGCCGATATCGTTGCCGAGGCAATTAAAAAATATGGTATCTCTCCTGACAAACTAGATCCGACAACCGTATAAAAACAGTGGATCTAATTATCTTAATACGTTTTTCAGTTAGCCGATAAGGATTGATAGAGTGAGCAAGCAAACAATTAAAGTGCCGGATCTTGGTGGTGCTTCGGAAGTCGAAGTTATTGAGATTTGTGTTGCTAGCGGCGACACGGTAACGCTAGACCAATCGCTGATTGTGGTTGAGTCTGACAAAGCGTCAATGGATATTCCCTGTCCGGTTGATGGCGTGGTGATATCGATTGCAGTGGCCGAAGGTGCAACCGTTTCGGAAGGCGATATTATTCTTGAGATTGAAGCCTCCGCGGGTGAAGCATCTGCCAGCGATGCAGCCGCAGACAATAAAGCCGAAAGTGCTGAAGAAAGCCAAGCCGCTGTTGCGCCAGAGCAGGCAAGTGCGAATAACAAGCCTAGCGAACAAGCGCTTGCTCCATCATCACCGGCTGCTCCATTAACATCAGTGCAAACCATAGCGGTACCTGATTTAGGTGGCGCCGATAAAGTTGAGTTAATTGAATTATTAGTTGCCGTTGGTGATCGCATTAATGAAGGCGATGGCATTGTGGTCATGGAGTCTGATAAGGCATCGATGGAGCTGCCTTCACCATTGACCGGCGTGATCGTTGCATTACACGTTAAAGAAGGCGACTCTTTATCCGAAGGTGAGAACGTTGCGGACCTTGAAGTGATGGCAGAGACTGTAGCCACTGCGCCTGCAGCTTCAGCAGCCCCACAAGCGACTGCTTCATCTACGCAATCAACTTCGCAGTCATCTACGCAGTCAACAACAACAGCTAAAACCTCAGTAGCTCCGTCTGAGCCAGCAGCAAGCTTATCTGCCGATAGGCGGCGCAAGACTGATATTTATGCGGGTCCGGCAGTGCGTAAATTGGCGCGCGAGTTAGGTGTTGATCTTAGTCGTGTCAGCGGCACTGGCCCACGCGGTCGGGTTGCCAAAGAAGATTTGCATAACTTTGTTAAAAAAGCGGTTAGCGAACCGCAATCATTAGGTGGTGCAATTCCTAAAGTGCCCGAAATTGATTTCTCGCAGTTTGGCGAAATTGATATTCAACCAATGACTAAGTTGCACAAAATGACTGCGGCCAATATGCATCGTAGTTGGTTAAACGTGCCGCACGTCACCCAGTTTGATGAAGCCGATATTACCGAGCTTGAGTTATTTAGAGCAGGCTTAAAACCCGAGATGGAAAAACGGGGTATTAAAATTACGCCATTACCATTTTTATTTAAAGCCATTGCCGCGGCCTTGCGTGCAAACCCTGCGTTTAATGCTTCCTTGGGCGCTGATGGCGAATCGATTGTTTATAAAAACTATGTGCATATTGGTATGGCGGTTGATACGTCTGCCGGTTTAATGGTGCCGGTTGTTCGCGATGTCGATACTAAAGGTATTTGGGAGTTATCCGTTGAGATTCTTGAGCTGGCAACCAAGGCAAAAGAGCGCAAGCTCAAACCCAATGAAATGCAGGGTGGTTGTTTTACAATTTCCAGTCTTGGTGGAATTGGTGGTACCGGTTTTACGCCTATCGTAAACACCCCTGAAGTGGGTATTTTGGGTGTTTCAAAGCTAATGCTTAAGCCGCAATATATCGACGGCAATCTCGAACCAAGAAAAATGCTGCCACTTTCTTTGTCATATGATCATCGTGCGGTTAATGGCGGTGATGCGGGTAGATTCTTTACTTTTCTATCAGCAGTGCTTGCCGATGTGCGTCGTTTAGTGCTCTAACGATTTCGTTATGTCGCTGATTTATATGGCACTTATATTCAATAAGTGCCTATTCTTGTCATCAAGCTGTCATATTAATATTGGCAGTTAACCCTCTAACGCTAAATAACCTTTGGTTATTGCTTGTCACGTCTTAGAAC
>CAJQQO010000161.1 GCA_905480475.1 uncultured Pseudomonadales bacterium
TGCGGGCCAGTACATAAACCGGTGCAACCTACTTGGCCAATAATTTGCCCCTGCTTTACCCGCTGACCTTTTTTCACGTTGCGCTTGTGCAGGTGCAAATACTTAGTCACGTAAGATTCACCGTGTTTAACAAATACATAATTGCCGTTGCTTCTGTTTTTGCTGGATGCAATCACGCGGCCTTCGCCTACAGAAAATACCGGCGTGCCTCCGGGGGCGGCGTAGTCTATACCGCGATGTGGTTTAACTTTTTTGGTAATTGGGTGTAATCGGCGTAAATTAAAGCCGGAGCTAATTCGGGTGAAATCTACTGGCGCACGCAAAAACGCTTTGCGCATACTCACGCCATCTTCATTATAGTAACCGGTATCGCCATCGGGGTCGGTATAGCGATAGGCATTATATACTTTGTCCCGATTAATATATTGGGCGGCAACGATTTTGCCATTATCAATTTTTTCACCGTCGATATAGAGCTCTTCATAGATGACGGTAAATTGATCGCCGTTTCTTACATCAAGCACAAAATCGATAACACCGCCAAAGATATTGGCCATATTCATTGTGATCGATTGAGATACGTCAGCTTGCTGTGCCGATAGCGATAGCGAGTTATTTACACGAGCGCTGCGATGCACAGTTTTGATTTCTGGTTTTCGGGTAATCGTTTCAATATCGTAGCGAGGGTTTTGCTGGTCACTCTGACGAACAAAGTAAACGCTCTCTAACGGGGACTTGATACGAATAATTTTTTGCAGGCGATTTTGGTTGTCGAGCACAAACTCAAGCTCTTCACCGGGAAACATACGTGTTAGGGCTTTACCTTCTGCGCCCGATTCAACAACTTGGTAAACATCTTTGCCATTTAGGCCGACACGTGAAAACACCATAGAAAGGTTGTCACCTTTTTTAATGGTTTGTTGGATATGTCGATAAAGCGGTGCTGGCTCAGGTAAAACGGTATGTAACTCAGTTGCCGCTGCGAGAACCGGGGCGTTAGCAATGGTAGTGGATTGATCGGCTGGCACGAAATCAATAGGAGAGCTAATTGCGGCTAGCGGCAGAGATTCAGTCGGTAGCTCAAGCTCGATAATATCGCGATCTTGCGCTTGCTCGTCTTTTAATGGGCTAGTGGCGTTTAATAAGCGACCGTCATTGACAGAACTGTTACTCGATAAACTATCAACGCTGCTGGGTGTCAGCAAGGTCGCAGGCGTTGCAGTGGTTTCGGACTGCATAGAATTGCCCAAACCTAGTGCAACTGAACAGGCAGCTAAAGTCAGCAGCGCGGTTTGTAGTCGATTAGGTTTGAAACTCACAAGACGATTTTGTCCCAAGCGATCTAGCCTTTGCTTGAGCCACTGTTTGCCCGGCCATGATTTGGCGGACTCATCGTTAAGTGGGGTTGCGTGTCTATGCTGGACCATAAATCGGGTTCGCGTTGTAATGGCGCTGTTGTAATACTATTTACAGATGTTACTTTGCGGATATATCTATTCAGTATAACAAAGGATTGGAAAATACCACGGCTGATTAACAGTTTGATCGGTATTTTGTGAAACTATTGCGGGATTTGCCTTGGACTTTTAGTAGTGCCGAGGCGTGCTGTTAGTGTATCGTTCCGCGCTGCTAAATTATCAATACTATTTTTGTGAGAATAACTATGTCCGTCGATGTACTGTCTGACCTACAGGCACGAGGTTTAATTGCCCAACTTACCGCTGAAGAGGCATTTGTTGAGCATTTGTCGGCTGCGCCACGCACGGTCTATTCCGGTTTTGACCCAACGGCTGATAGCTTACATATAGGTAGCTTAGTTCCTTTGCTGGCCTTGCGACGTTTTCAGTTGGCGGGGCATAAACCCATTGTATTAGTAGGTGGAGCGACCGGTCTTATTGGTGATCCTAGCTTTAAAGCGGAAGAGCGTAAGTTAAATAGTGCTGAGATCGTCGCCGGGTGGGTTGAGAAGCTTCGTATTCAAACTAGCCGCTTTGTTGATTTTGATCAATCTTCACACAGTGCGGAGGTCGTTAATAACCTCGATTGGACTGCTGGCGTGAATATGCTCGATTTCTTGCGTGATATCGGCAAGCATTTTTCAGTGAATAACATGATTCAAAAAGAATCGGTCAAGCAGCGGCTTGATCGCGAAGGGGCGGGGATCTCGTTTACCGAATTCACCTATATGATTATGCAAAGCTATGATTTTGCCGAACTGTACAAACGCTATGGCTGTACGTTGCAAATTGGTGGCAGCGATCAGTGGGGGAATATTACGGGTGGCATCGATTTAACCCGCCGAATGCATCAAGCGCAGGTATTTGGCGCAACCTTGCCGTTGGTCACCAAGTCCGATGGCACCAAGTTTGGTAAAACCGAGTCGGGCACTATCTGGCTAGATGCGAGCAAAACATCGCCCTATAGCTTCTACCAGTTTTGGATGAACACTGCTGACGACGATGTCTACAAGTTTCTTAAGTACTTTACCTTTATGTCGGTCGCTGAGATCGATGCCGTCGAGCAGGCTGATGCTCTCGCTCAAGGGCGCAGATCTGCCCAGGGTGTTCTTGCCAATCAGGTGACTGAGCTAGTGCATGGTAAAAAAGGCGTTGAAGCCGCCGGTCGAATTTCACAGGCGCTCTTTTCTGGGGATCTAAGTGGATTGTCCGAAGCCGATTTTGATCAGCTAGCGTTGGACGGTTTACCTGCGACTTCTATAGATGTC
>CAJQQO010000162.1 GCA_905480475.1 uncultured Pseudomonadales bacterium
GTATAAGCGTGGTTTTCAACATCTCGGTATTCAATGTCATTCACGCGAAGCGGCAGTAGATTATTTGACAGCCCTAGGCGCTAAAGTCGATGAGCTTAATGAGTTTCCCGGCATTCGTTTTGCCTTTGTTGATGTGCCCACTGGCTCTGCCATGTTTGAGTTATTGCAGCAAACTAAGGATTGGGGTAAGGAGGATGCGCTTGATGTTGATACCAAAGCCAGTGATCCTATAGAGGGTTTGTTTCAAATTGATCGGGCAACAATCGTTACTGACGATATTGAAACTGCGCTGGTTTTTTACGCACAAGCATTTGGCTGGGACGATGCCACTTATACAACTTCAACGCTTCACTATGATGGTAAACAAAATCTATTTAAGCGTTTTATTGGCCATGCAGGTACTTTAGATATCGAGTTATTACAACCGCTTGAAATGGCCGGCGATCCTTATTCGCTGCATCTTAATCGCGGTAGTCATGGGCTAGTTCATGCCGGTGGTTTATCCAAAGGTATTACTGATTCGATTGAGGCTGCGGTGGAATACCAATGGCTGGAATCGAAAGAAAAGTTTTCACTCTCTAATTGGCTTGCAGGCTCTTCGTCACTACAAATGCGCTATTAACAAGCGTAGGCTAATCAAATTATGTTTATGTTTTTTCATTATGAATACTATTTTACGATGCTTAAACGTATCTGGAATAAAAAAGATTGGCCGGGGCGCAATGCCTTATTATTTCGATTGTTGATAATTGTCCCGCTGACACATCTTTTTCATTCGCTGTTTTTCTTTTTGGATAAAGTCTTCTTTCCAGGATTGTGGACGCAAAATATTGAAAAGCCGATATTTATTATCGGCCATGCTCGTAGTGGCACTACATTGATGCATCGTTTAATGGCCGCAGACTCCGATCGCTTTAGCTATTTTTTATATTGGGAAATGTTTTTTCCTTCATTAATTCAAAGGAAGTTAATACGCGGCTTTGCGGCATTGGATCGCGCGGTACTGCATGGATATTTTTATAATAAGGCGAAAGCTTGGGATGAAAAAACGTTTGGGCCGTATCGTCATATGCACAATATGGGTTTGTGGATTGCCGAAGAAGACGATTTTGTGAATGCCACAACCTTTCACGCGGCGTATTGGCAATTGCAAGCGCCCATGATGGATACGCTGGACGTGTTTTATCTGGATCGTAAATTGGCCAAGCGTCGCGCTCAGATAATGAATCATTATAAGGAATGTATTAAGCGTCAGTTATATATGAACGGAGGCAATAAAATTCATTTATCAAAAAATCCGGTTTACTCCGGTAGAGTGGAATCACTGATTGAGGCTTTTCCGGATGCGCGGATTGTTGTGATGATGCGCAACCCTTTGGAGTGCGTTACCAGTAATATTAAATTAATGGAAGGTAACTACAAAAGTAAACGCTGGCAGAAAGAAGATTATGCTGAGTCCTTAAAAATTCTTGAAACTATGTCGTATGATTGTTATCGCCTACCAAAGCAGGCCTTGGAAAATAACCCCGACGTACCTGCATTAGTGGTTGATTATCGACAGTTAACCGCGGCACCCAAACAAACGGTTGAGGAAATCTACCACACTTTTGGTTTGCCTGTGGAGCAAGGCTATAGTGATCTGTTGGATGAGAAGAATGCTAATGTCAAGCAGCACAAGACCCAACATAAATATTCCACTGAAGAGTTTGGTATGGATGTTGAGGCTATGCGCGGTGAGCTAGCTGAGTTTTTTGATGCCTATGGTTGGGATAAACCTTAATAGAGTTAAGTGTTAGATTTAACGACTATTTAACGTTTACAGCGATTGGTTTGGAAAAACTACTGGGCAAACCGTTTTGATCAATAACACTAATCGCAAAGTAATAAGAGCCTGCTGCAATCGACTCTAGTTCCAGTTGATTGTTAAAGTTACCATCGTTAGCAATAGCGGGCACTGATTGTAACTGCGCATCGCTAAAGTTTTGGTCGCTGCCATAAACTATCTCATAGCTACTAATATCTTCGGGTAGCAGTGTAGAGCCGTCCTCGCGTGTATATTCTGTTTGCCAAGATAAAACGAACGCTGAAGTGCTATCTGGGGTAATTGGTGTTTCAGGTTCAGTCGGGCTTACATCGTAAACGCTAACGATAAAACTACCGGTAGTTGAATTTCCCAAGCTATCTTGTGCCGAGCAGGTAACCTGCGTTTCGCCCACGGCAAATAATTCGCCACTGGCAGGAAGGCATTGCAGTTGTGGATCGCTATCGACTTGATCATAAGTCGCAACTTGATAAGTAATGGCGGTAGGTAATCCATCCAAGCTATCTCCCCATGCATCCAACGGCAAAACCATTGTGGGTTCGGTGGTATCGGCAATATCCACATTAAAGCTCGCGTTCGCGCTATTACCCGCTGTATCGACGGCCTTGCATTGAATAGTATGCTGTCCAATTGCAAACACACTGCCAGACGCTGGTAGACAGCTAACTTGGCTATTTGGCTGAAGCTCGCCATTGATGCTGCTATCAAAATTATCGCTGCTGCTAACCGTATAGTTGACTAATG
>CAJQQO010000163.1 GCA_905480475.1 uncultured Pseudomonadales bacterium
ATCCCAAAATTTTGCCAGCAGAAAAATGGACCCAACAATGGCAGGTTCTGCGCCTAGATCATCCACCGCGTATTTCATATACATGATCAACACGAGCACGTAGGCGTACATAACCGGTGCGGTAGACAAACCGTAGCCGATTAAGGTTTTATTACTAAGACGGGCTTCCAGAGTCACTTTAGCTCCTGACTCGCGCAGCGATTGTGCAGGGAAAACTGAATTTAAAAATCCACCAGCGCGTTTTTATTTATTTTTAGCGGCCATAGTGTGCGATAAAGTACTGGCGTTAACAATATACTTATAAAGCCAGTGATTTGGGGTTTGAATGACGTGAGTTAGCAGGAATGCGTGTAATGTATTATACGTACAAGGCTGGTTTTTATTAATTGAGACTCTGCTGCTATTCTAAATGCCGCTAAACAAAGTACCTTATTTGGTAGCTAGGATAGACAGAATTACATTTTCTGGCACGCCACTGTTACAAAACCACTGGCAAAATAAAACCGCTTTCTCCTCAGCAATCTTCGCCACAAACACAAATCGTTAGACTGTAATCCGAAAATTAGCCGTGGTTGTTTGAAAAAGCGGGCAAACATATTGCTTATCACCACAATTGGCCATTTACTAAATTTTTATTTTGTCTATTATCCCTGCCCGCAATATGATTTTATTTTTACTTTCAATCAACTTAATGAAGCTGGATTATCCTCTTCACTGGAGAAACAATGCCACAAGTAAAGAAAGCACCTAGAAAAACTGCAAAAAAAGCTGCTGCAACCCCTGCTATCGCAAAAGCAGAAGCTGCGCTGAATAAATTGCAGAAAGAAATCACCTCTTCTACTCGTGCTTTAAAAGCAGAAAGAAAAAAAGTAGCCTCTGCTCGTAAAACTGCAGCAAAGACCAAAACAGCAGCTGACAAAAAAGCCGCCAAGAAAGCTGCTTCTGCCGCTAGCAAAACATCAGCGTCTATTACAGCTATGCGCAATCGTGCTGCGGCCTCACGCACCAAGCTAGGCACATTAAAAGCTGACGCTGCGTTGAAAAAAGCGGTAGCGGATTTTGAAGCAAAACTTATCGCCAAACGCGACGCTGCCGAAGCTAAAAAGCAAAAAGCCGCCGCTAAAAAAGCGGCGATTAAAGCTAAATCAGACGCTAAACGTGCAGCAGCAAGAGCCAAAGTCGCTGCCAAGAAAAAAGTAGCTTCTGACAAGAAAAAAGCCATAGCAGCTAAAGCCAAAGCGGCAGCAGCGGCTAAAAAAGCGAAAGAAAAGGCAAAAGCCAAGAAAAAGCCAGCAAAAAAAGCGGCTAAGAAGTAAGTAGAAAAAGCCCCACCACCTTATGGGTGGTGGGCATCATTTTCAAACCAGCCCCCAGAACCTAAGCCTGTCAATTGTATTACCCTGTTATTCTCTTAACACCCTCCTGCCACAAAATATTGCCACACACTCACTCGCTTCCAAGCCATATCTAAAAACAATCTGCGCATAATAAAAAGGCAACCCTAGCGAGAATTAGTCTTTTGATTGTAAAGCTCCGTTTGCTTCCATTGAAAACCACGCTGAATCAAATAGCTGCCCATGCAAGATTAATAATGCCGATGTGAGATTTTTTAGGGGGCTTAAGCGAGGGTCTGGAACGGAATAAATCAAACTAGCCCAAGCGCTATATTGACTCTGCGGGCTTCGCAGCACCCAGCTACGGCGTGCTTCGCGAAGCCCGTAACAGCAAAACACGCCTTAGCGTGATTTGATTCACTCCGTCTCCCAGTCATTGGCAGCCTGTAAACATCTGTAAATTAAACTGCATATTGACCACAATACCAAAACAATCATTGATAGATTCTTTGTTCTGCCAGCAAATTTGACACCCGTCAATTCCACCATTTCTGTAGCCGGTATGCTTAATTTCCTTATCAAAACTCACAATTAGCTATGGAGGTGAAACCATGAGTTTACCGCGAATATTTGACCATCCCTTATCACTCTGGGATCCGTTTCAAGATGAAGGAAATTTTCTTAGCCGCTTAACGCGATTACCAAGAATGCAAGATGATAATGGCCATATAGCCTTTCTACCACCCTGCGATATTATTGAAGACAAAAACAGCTTCAAGGTTAATATTGAACTGCCTGGCATTAGTAAAGATGGTATTAACGTCAGCCTAAAAGAAGGGGTATTGCACGTTGAAGCAGAGTCCTCGTCAGAGGAAGAAGAAAAAGAGGGCGAAACAGTACTCCGCAGTGAGCGCCGCTATGGTAAATATATTCGCCGCTTTAATCTTGGCAAAAATGTCAGCGATAGCGATGTTAAAGCCACTTTTAAAGATGGCATTCTCAATCTCGACATTCCTAAACAGGAAATTATTGAAGAGGAAGCCACCCGAATCGCTATTGCATAAGCTGTATCACAGACAGTCCACCAACTTAGCGACTGTCTGTGTATTTTTGCCCAGTTTATGCTGTCGCAAACGAAGGCCTTCAGTGAATCAAGCTATGGATACTCCATTCAGGCAGAAGCCTCAAGACTTTAAGCGTCATTGGCAAAAGCTTACTCAGGAGCGCAATAAGCTTCGTATTCAATTACATCGAGCCGATTACGCATTAGAGGCTGAGTGGAATGTAATAGAGAGAAAGTGGCAGCGTCTCAACAAACAGACGCAAAATGTGAATATCAAGTTTAAAGCTTGGCAGCCAATAATCACAACATCTATTGCCCCCTCCCCTGAGTCTCCCTATAAATTATTAGCCGATGTAAAAAGCGGCTATCGAAATATTCGTAAAAAATTAAATCGAGCGTCTCACAACAGACACGCTACAGGCTAATCAATCGAGGCATAAGTAAGCCATGATAAATAAACCTGTCGATCCCTACTCGCCCAAACAAATAGCCGCATTGGTCGAAACTGCCGGCATTAACAAAGCTCAATTACCACTGGAAAAATTGCTTACCCTAGGAATATTGGCTGGCGTATTTATTGCTTTTGGTTCGATGTTGTTCACGCTAGCAATCACCGATAGTCACTTAGGCTTTGGGCCAACACGCGTACTGGGCGGACTGGTATTTAGTCTAGGACTCATTTTGGTGGTGATCGCCGGTGCCGAATTATTTACCGGTAACAACCTCATCGTTATTGCTTGGGCAGATAAAAAACTTTCAACCCTGTCCTTACTACGCAATTGGCTGGTGGTTTACTTTAGCAATTTTGCAGGAGCGATTCTCTGCGCGTGGACAATCTACTTATCCGGCGCATTATCGTTAAGTGAAGGCGCTATCGAAAACAGTGCACTACAGATTGCGCAATATAAGACCAATCTGGATTTTGGCGAAGCCTTGTTGCGCGGCGTGCTGTGTAATGCCCTAGTTTGTTTGGCCATATGGCAGAGCATGGCCGCGCATTCAGTGTCCGGTAAAATCCTCTGCATTGTTTTTCCTATTACCGCCTTTGTCGCTTTGGGCTTTGAACACTCGATTGCAAATATGTACTTTATTCCATTAGGCATGCTTTTACCGAATAGTGATATTACTGCGATGGATCTACTTAACAATTTGATACCCGTAACCTTGGGTAATATCCTTGGCGGTAGCGTTTGTGTAGCGCTTGTGTATTGGCGATGCTACCTAAAATAAAATCCCTTTTAGTAAATTTTTTAAGAACAACGACTTTAATAGCAATATAAATTGCTATTAAAGCTAGTGAGATCGAATATAGTGAGTTAAGCAATTTTATCAACTGTATTTATATCTATTCCCTGAGTAACTATTAGCGAATCTTCACCCTCTTGCACCAGCGCTTCCAAAGCTTCAAAATCAATTATTTCAATATTTCGGTTTCTAACATTAATAACATTGGTATCATGCAAACGATGCAAGGCACGACTAATCGTTTCCCCGGCCATACCTAGATAGTTGGCAATATCATTGCGAGTCATACACAAATGCAGCGTCGTTTTAGAAAAGCCACTGCGGTAGCTGCGAGCCGCAAAGTTCAATAAAAAGCTTGCCAGCTTTTGATTAACATCCAATTTTCCTAATAGATACATCATATCCTTCTCCCTATTAATCTCTGCGCTTACCTTGTCCAACAACCAGGTAATCAGGGCTGGCTGAATAGCAAACATTTCCTCCAGTGCACTGAACGATAGCTCGCAGATACTACTGGTTTCTAAGGACTCAATATAGTCGCTATGTATACGCGAGTTGATATCATCCAAACCCATCAGGTCGCCGGGGAAATAGAAACCCGTTACATGCAGGTTACCGTTTTCATTCACGCGATAAGATTTAAAAGTCCCCGAGCGTACAAAAAACAAACGATCAAAGTTATCTCCGGCGCGACAAATAGTCTGTCGACGCTTGACCGGCTCAGGATGTGCAACCAAACGATCGAACTCCAATAAATCGTTGGAACTTAAGGTCTTTGCCAAACACAGATGCCTGCGCATACAGGCTTGGCAAGTACTCTCTTCGCTGTGATAGTTTTCTAATTGGATAATATTGTGTTTTCTTAACATGGTAATTTGCGCTCCTTCGAATCCATAGTATTTTTTTCGGAAACACAATCTACTTTAATTACGCCAGTGTTTTAATCCGTAGAAACGGCTATGTATTTATAGCTAAGCGTAATATACTAAGTAGCTCCACGTAGGTGTCTGTAGTTATAAAGTGCTTATAAAGTTGTTGTAAATCAAGTTATATAGCCCTTGTAAAACCGTGATGAAAAATCGGCAATCTCCTCGCCGCACACTTTACACAAACTACCTTTCAACTCGCTATGGAATCTAAATACACACACTTCTGGCCTCCAAACGATGTACTGACGTCGATCACTGACATCGTCTTTCTAATGCTTGATACACAAGCCAACATTCTCGATATCAATCCCTATGGCTGTCAGTTACTGGAATGTCCAGCGGAAAAACTGATTGGCAAAAACTGGATCGATTACTGCATCCCTAAAGAGCAACGCCAAGCTGTGCGTGTCGTTTTCAAGCAAATAGTCGACGGCGTACGCCAAGCGGATCACTATGAAAATTCAATTCTTAGTCGTTCCGGAAAGGAATATGTACTCACTTGGCATAATATGGAACGACGCGATAAATGCGGCAATATCGTCGGCACGCTAAGCTCTGGCATTAACATCACCGAGCGTGTAATCAGAGAACGAAAAATACAAGAAGCATTATTATTAGCACAGCGAAAATGCCAAGCCATTCTTGATAATGCCATCGAAGCTATTATCGGTAGTGATATGAAAGGCAATATTATTTCGTTTAATAATGCTGCTGAAGAAATGTTTGGTTATCTCAATAGCGAGATGTTGGGGAAAAATGTTCGCCAGTTAATGCCTGCGCCCTACCGAAACAAACATGACAATTTTATTAAGAATTATCTAAGCACTGGCGAGGCAAAAATCATAGGTTCTGGCCGAGAACTAACTGCCGTTAAAAAAGACGGCAGCAGCTTCCCTATCCATCTTAGTATCACCGATACAATTATTGATAATGAGCATATTTTTACCGCCTTGCTTAGGGATTTATCGAAGCAAAAAGCCGTTGAAAAAAAGCTCCAAGAAAAAGAAACTGAAAATCGTCATCATAATGAACGATTGGCACATATCGCGCGAGTCTCGACACTAGGTGAAATTACTGCAGGTATTGCCCATGAAGTTAACCAACCGCTAGCGGCTATTGCAACCTATGCCCAGTCGGGTCGGCGTCTCGCAAATACTGACAGCGGCGATATTGACGAACTGAATTATGTACTTGAGCAAATTGAGCTGCAAGCGGTGCGGGCTAGTCAGGTTATTCACCGAATACGTAATCTTTCCAAGCAAGGTGATAGCTGTCGTAGCGTTTTTCAAATCAACGAGATTATTGAAGACAGCTTAAGCCTCGTTAAGGCAGAAGCGGTATCCAAGCAGGTAGCACTTAAATGCAATCTGGGCACGAATTTGCCCTCAGTTCATGTCGATGCGATACAAATCCAACAAGTGCTGTTGAACTTAATTCTTAACGCCATTCAGGCGATGACAGCGACACCGCCAGCACAACGCACGATAACGATAAGCTCAGAGTGCACGGCTGATAAGGATATCCGCGTTACTGTCTCCGATAATGGCAGCGGCATCAGCAAAGAGCATTTGGCGCAGCTCTTTATTCCATTTTTTACCACGCGAAAAAATGGCTTGGGTATTGGTTTGTCTATTTGTCGAACTTTGATTACAGCTCACGGTGGCAGCTTAAATATTAATAGGCGTAAACGTAAAGGCAGCGAGTTTTACTTTATTCTGCCCGCAATGCACGGTTCAAAGGAAGAAGATAATGGATAGAAGAAAGCAGGCGACAATATTTATTGTCGATGATGACGAGGCAATGCTGGATGCACTTCGAATATTTTTAAAAACCGAAGGCTTAACCGCACGCACGTATTCAAGCGCGCAGGATTTTCTCGCTGAATATCGACCCGAACAATCCGGTTGTCTACTATTAGACATTCAGATGCCGTCCATTACCGGGCTGGAACTACAACAAACCCTAACCGATATTGGTTCGATACTGCCGATTATTTTTATCACTGGCCACGGCGATGTATCCATTGCGGTACAAGCGATGAAAGCCGGGGCTTTTGAGTTTTTGCAAAAGCCATTTAGCGACAAGTTACTCTTAAGCTGTATTCATGAGGCCTTGGCGCTCGATGTAAAAAACCGTAGTCAGCTAGCGAACAAACAATCGGTGCTCGATCGCATTGACAAACTCTCCCCGCGTGAAAAACAGGTAATGCACTATGTTTCTGACGGTAAGTCCAACAAAGTGATCGCCGCAGAACTGGGGCTAAGCCCCCGGACTGTCGAAATATACCGCTCACATGTGATGTTAAAAATGGATGTGAATTCAGCCATTGAACTGGTCAAATTGCTTGATGCTTGCGATTACTCGACAGCCTAAGGGGTTTATAAGTATAAGCGCAATAGCCAACCAGGATCTGTACGACAACGGTATATTAACCAACAATCTATTGACCAATATCAAGCCCTTTTATACCTAGCACTTTAAAATAAAAAAATCAATTCGCTGTTGGATTATAAAATTCGACGCGATAATGGCGATCTATTAGCCGCATTGTCTAACAATAGTCTAGCAAGCCGTTCCAACTAAAAATGAAAGGGCCGTATTATGGAGTCTGATAAACTCAGAAATCTATTGCTAAGTAAAAAAAATGAGTTGCTTGTACGTCGGGAGAAAATCCATCAAGACTTTAGCACCCGCCATATTAGTCGGGGCTTTAGCCAGCAAGCTAAAGAGCGCGACAATGACGATGTATTAGCTGCTTTGGATAAGGAGGCACAAGAGGAACTGCAAAAAATCAAAAGCGCCTTGCAACGTTTGGACAATAGTAGTTTTCAAGACTGCAAAGAATGCGGAAAAACTATCAGTGATAAGCGCTTACTAGCTATCCCCTACACTTGTTATTGTCGAGATTGTGCTAAACATCACGTTGATTAAAGCCTTCGTTTTATTTTTACCTAGCAATAGGTTTTGCCGAAGCTTACTGTAAAAAAATCAATTATAGTGCAACTTTTATGGTACTGTACGATTATGTTTTCACGATACAAATAATATCTTTTTCCTTTGCCGCGACCAAGCGCTCGCCATCAATTTCAAACTCAATGCCCTCACCCGGTTCAAGTAAGATATGATCGCCTAAAGAAACTGTCGGCATAAAGTATTCGCCATTATCCAATACTTTGCCAAGCCCAAGCGCCACGACCACCGCTAGCACGGGCTGCAATTCACCCTCGGCAGAAACTAAAATACCGGCACGCGCCGCAGAGTCGTCGGCAACGTGACGAAGAATAACGCGATCAAATAAAGGTTGCAGCCTCATGGTTTACCTCCAATCATTGTATTTAATATTTAGCACTTAAGCTTTTTAACGCCTAGTGATATTTCAATAACACAACTCCTACATCATTAGAACAGTGTCGATACAAAGCTAACGCGAAAAATGCAGCCGCTGACCAAGCATCTCAGGAGTGACTAGACGAATACCCTGCTCGGTAACGTAGTAGCGCTGGCTATCCTGCTCTAGGTCATAACCAATAACCGTATCGGGTGGAATCACCGCGCCTTTGTCAATAATCGCCCGGCGAATTTTGCAATGCTCGCCAATATGCACGTTGGGTAATACAACCGAGTCAATAATCTCTGAGTAGGATGATGTGTAGACGTCGTTAAAAAGCAGTGAATGCTCAACCCGCGACCCCGAAACAATACAACCATCGGCAACCAAAGAATCAACAGCAACACCTCTGCGTTGCGCTTCATTAAAAACAAACTTTGCGGGTGGTGTTTGTTCTTGATAGGTCCAGACCGGCCACTCCTTATCGTAAAGATTAAGCTCCGGGGTTACGCCCATTAATTCCATATTCGCTAACCAATAAGAATCCACCGTACCCACATCACGCCAATAGCCTCGTGTATCCTGCGCACCATTGCGAAAACGGTAGGAAAAAACGCGGTGATCATCAATCACAGACGGAATAATATCGCCGCCAAAATCATGATTGCTTTTGATATTATCGGCATCGGCAATAAGTTGATTGATAAGAAATTCGGTATCGAAAACATAAATCCCCATAGACGCCAATGCTGATTCTGGCTGGCCGGGAATTTGCGCAGGGCAATCGGGTTTTTCGGTAAACGCCGTTACCCGATTATCCTTATCGCAGGCTAACACTCCAAAGCTCACTGCATCACTAATCGGCACATCAATGCTTGCGATTGTCATATCGGCCAAACTCTCGACATGAAAAGCCAGCATAGGGCCATAGTCCATTTTATAAATATGATCGCCAGCCAGCACCAGCACTAAGCGAGGATTGTGGCTGCGGATAATATCAATATTCTGATAAACCGCGTCAGCAGTGCCGCTATACCAAGAGTTTTCAACCCGCTGTTGCGCCGGAAGCAACTCGATAAACTCACCAAACTCACCGCGTAAATGCCCCCAGCCCTTATGAAGATGCCGTATCAAGGAGTGCGATTTGTATTGCGACATCACACCGACCTGACGAATATCCGAGTTAACACAATTGGATAATGGAAAATCAATAATGCGGTACTTACCACCAAAAGGTGTTGCCGGTTTAGCTCGCCATAGGGTTAAATCTTGCATACGACTGCCTCGCCCGCCAGCCAGTATCAAAGCCAATGTCGACTTAGTCAGTTTGCTAATAAAGCGCGGCGCATAGTCCGTTTCTATCATTGCTATCCCATTGGCCTCAAAATCAGGGCAAACGCAATTGTCTGCCCCTCAGCTAGGCTGCTCCCCTAGTCAATCGATTGTTAAGCATTCACCATGCTGGCAGATTAATTCGCTTTGTGGTTCGAGCTAATCAGTCTTTAGCCTTGCAAAATATTAGGCTGCACTTGACGCAGTCTTATTTAATAAAACAGCAAACTCGCTATTCTCATCCGCCCACATCAAGCCCAATCTATTTTTATCTCGGCTAATAACCATCGCTTTACGCTCACAGTGCAGCGCCGGAGGCAATACTGCTGCATCTGCTTGATCAGAGTGCGAATAGACCTTTACCTTAAGCAAAACACCTTCACGTAAATCCTGCTTAACGCCAATAAGACTCAAACCACCTAAACCAACATCCTGTGACTGGCAATGCCCTAAACACTTACCATCACGCCACAACTCAACGGGCATGCTTGTTTGTATACGCTGGCCATTGCGATGCTCCATAAACCTTGCTCCAATATTTAAAATTTTAAAAAACCAAGCCCAAACAACTAGAACCTAAACAGCTAACGGCATAGGCGCGTGATGGCCCGACACTGATTTCATCATGGCATCAATAGCGCCGTAGCTAAGTTTGTTTTTTCCAGCTCCGGTTCGGGCCAAAACATCCCCCATCGAAATAATACCTGCCAACTCACCATCATCATTGACAACAATAACGCGTCTGATTTGATGCGTTTGCATTAGCTCTAGTGCGACTTTTACATCGTCGGTTTCGCTGCATAGATAGAGTGGTTTATCGGCGCTAAGCTCATGCGCATAGATATCCCATGGTGCTTTATGCTGCAGTGCCGAGGCGATAGCTATATCTCTATCGGTCACCACCCCGACTGGCTGGCGCTGTTCATTAATAAGCGGCACACAACCGCAATCCTCGTTCCACATCATCAGAGCGAGTTCGTCTAGCGTGATATCTGCATGACTGCTACAGACATTTTTAACCATAATTTCAGCGACTTTCATAACATTGCTCCTCTTCATTCATAACATTAACCCGCGTCAAATTGTTAAGCCAATATGATGATTGATCCGAAGTGTTTGGTATTGACCCGGGTCAATTTCATTGGCTCTAACAAAACGATAATGCTTAGGGGTAGGCGAAAGCACGCAATTGCTGGATGAATTTGCTGGGTAACTAACAATGAAACGTATTGCTATAAACGGTTTGGGGCGAGTAGGAAGACTATTATTGCGCCGCTATCATCAATCGGCATTTAAGAATTTTGAGATCGTGGCAGTCAATGATCCCATGCCGGTCGACAATCTGATCTATCTTTTAAAATACGATTCCGTACATGGAAAACCATCGTACCAAGTGGCGGTAAAAGGTGATCAATTGCTTTTGGACGACTGGACAGTCAGCCTATTCAGCCAAACCGACCCTGTCAATTTGCCTTGGCAGGCATTGACAATCGATCTTGTTATCGACTGTAGCGGGCATTTCAGGCATCGAGCCGAAGCTATGCAACATATTGATAGCGGAGCAGAACGGGTATTGATAGGCGCACCCAGCCCCGACGCTGATATTACGCTGGTACAAGGTGTTAATGAACAACAGTATGACCCTTCGCTGCATCAGATTATTTCCAATGCCTCCTGTACCACTAACTCACTCGCGCCACC
>CAJQQO010000164.1 GCA_905480475.1 uncultured Pseudomonadales bacterium
TTCGGCGATACTTTACCGCAGTAAGTTTCTCACCTAAGCCCATAGTCACGGCCAGTTGACGGCTTGCGACAGACATATAGTTTTCTGCTTGGATTTTAATCCAAGGCATAAATAATTTAGTCGCCGCAGCTTCGGCATCACTATTGATATGAACGTTTGAGTCGATTGCTAGCGTTTCGCTGGGAATTTGTAAATGCAATATTTTATCTCGCAGTTCACTACGAGCGCGTTTTATTATTTGATTATTCTTAATGGAGCGATTGGATAATTGAATCGTTATTGTTTCACCTAACACCGGCAGTTGTGCGCCATCAATTATTCGATAAATATCTTGCAGTTGTTTTTGTTGAATCGCGACCTGTGTGCTGATCCACTGCTGCTTCTCCACAATAAATTCATCTATCCAATATTTTGGCGCGCGTAATGGTGCTCGTACTTCGACGATCCCTCTATGCACGGTAATGCCCAAAGTGCGCCTACGCGATCGCACAAGATGATAGGGCGGTACAGTTAATGCTGTAATGTCTTTTAGTTGCTGGTCGCTGATTAGTGTTAGATCGGCTTGTGGTACGGCAGAGGTATTGCTCTCGCCAGTATTTTCAGTAATACTTTCGGCAAGTTTTTCGGCTATGTTCTCAGCAATATTCTCGACAATGGCTGGCTGAATATCTGGCGATTCAACAGCGGGCGTGCGGACGGCGTCAAACCCCAATGCTAATTGTTGCATTGCGTGGTTGACCTTATTTTGCCAAGCGTTTTTTAAAGCCATTATTTATTCTGCTAATGAAGCTTATCATTGTTTTCTGTTTGGCCATTGCTAGGTATATCATTAACGGGAACGCCGTTAACGGTCACATCCATGCTGTCGATTGCTGCCGGTAATTTATGTGCTTGCAGCTGTATAGATTCAACCAACTTACCCAGCGTAATAATATTGCCGGTATAGCGTTCATCGCCCATTGAGGCAAACTCAAATTGATAACTGCGCCAGATATGCAATTTCTTATCTTTGCCTCGCTTAAGCCATACTCGATAGCTTCCCACACTTTGATCCAAAAATTGTACACCCATTTTTGTGCAATGAGCACGTGCGGATTCAAGCGCAATTTCTCTTACCCGTAGTTCGGCAAAAAAATATAACGCCGCCCCAAAACCGGATAATAGAATTAATATATGGGTCAAGCTTAAGGTCATTTTTTACTCGGGTATTAGCTTCTGTATAGTGGCTGATTGTTGGTGTTTTTGCTTAGTGTTCTCTATGGGTTTTGTCTGTTGTGTTATCTAGCAGATGCTCTGCGTTTCTGCTTATTTCAATCTGCCTAGTATAAGCTATTTGAATTACTGTAATCGATTTACTTTAATAGTGAATCATTGCGATATACTAAGCGTCGCAATCAGCAGCGAGATTGCTTGCCAGCGGGCATTATTGCTGAGTTTATTTAAGCTGACAAAAAACGGCAAGCGCAATAACTTGAACTGGCAAAAAAGGTAATTGCTAAGCAGTTTAAAAATAATGGGTATAAAAAAATGATTGAGGTGGTATAGCGGTGATAGATTACGACGGATTGTTAGCTCAAGCATGCGAGCAAGCGTGCTTAGATGATTATGGTGATGAACGATTTCTGCAGCCATTGTCCGAATTAGTCCACTCTATCAATGAGGAGGCGCGCTTATCCCCGGCGGGAATGATAGGTGCTGAGCAGCGGTTGTTGTCCAATTTGGTCACTCGCTTAAACGTTGAAGCCAGTTTTAATCGCAACCCGGAAATCGAAGACGAGATTGTCGATGTCGCTGCGGTGATTGTCGGGCTGCCTCGAACCGGCACAACCATGCTGCATCGAGTATTAAGTAGTGATCCGCAATTTTTATTTCCGACCTTTTATGAATCACGTTTTCCGTCCGCGCCACTGGATTGGGATTATAGCGGTGAAGATCCGCGTGTCAGTTGGATAGAGGCGGAGATTAAAGCGATACTCGATGCCAGTCCTGAGCTGGCGAGTGTTCATCCTTGGCAAGCCAAAGGTGCCGAAGAAGAAGTGATGATGTTAGAAAACTCATTTTTTAGCACTGTCCCTGAGGCTTACTACCGCGTCCCTCGTTATTCACAATGGCTAGATCAACATGATAATCGTCCCGGTTATGAGTATCTGGAGCGGATGTTAAAACTACTGCAATGGCAAAAGCGTAAAGCCGGGTCAACGGCAACGCGCTGGTTATTAAAAACGCCGCATCACTTGCATCATATGGATATATTATTATCAGTATTTCCCGGTGCAAAAATTATTCAGACCCATCGCGATCCCTTGCAAACTATTCCTTCTTTGGTCAGTTTTAATCGCTATCTATTTGGTTTGGGTTCGGAGCAGGTTGACTTGCCTGAGCTGGCTAAACATTGGAGTGCGAAGTTTGCTGCCGGTATGCGAAAAACTTTAGCGGTTCGGGATAAGCAGCCCGAGCGTTTTATTGATGTTGATTATCGCGATACCGTGCGTGACCCTCAGCAAGTTATCGAATCCATTTATAGCGCAATCGGATTACAACTTACCGATCAAGCACGTCAAGCTATGGATCAGTGGCGACAAGATAATCCTCGCGATGCAAGGCCGCCACATGAATATACAATGGATGAATTTGGTTTTACCGAGCAGCAACTCGCAGATCAGTTTAAGGAATATCGTGAACGCTATGTAGACTAGGCGGATCTAGATCGATTTGGTTAAAAAAACAGTGATAAATGAAAAGAGTAAAATATTATGACTAATCATTTGGCTGAGCAACGGATATTAAACGGTGAGACATGGAACGATTTTTGTGATGAGTTAAAATCGATCGGCTCGCTATTGGAAGATAAGACATGCCCGCAAGATGCGTTTAATCGAATGCTTGGCTACCGAGCATTGACGCACTGGCTGCGTGCAGGTCTTGAAATGGGGCTAGATCATTCCAATCCTGATTTCCCGGCCTTTTATCGGCTTGCCGATGACACTAAAAAGATGGGTAATGATAATCCCGATAATATTTATTTTAACTGTGTAATTGATGGCACAAGAGATTATCGGATTTATGGTAATCGCGGCACGGTTAACTGGTTTAGCGTTAACTCCAAAGGCAGCGCCAGCAGTATTGCGCAAATGAGTAACACGGGCAGTATTGATTCCTCGGATATGCACTTTGAAAGCAACGGTGATTTTGAGCTTATCGTCTCGGCCAATAAACAAGCTGGCAACTGGCTATCAATGGAGACCACTTCGCAGCAGTTAATTGTGCGGCAAACCTTTGGTGATCGTAGTCAGGAAACCGCTGCGCATATGAATATCGAATGCTTAAATCCACAAGCCTTAAATAATACACCCACGGTTGAGAGTTTCGAGCCGGCATTGCAGCAGGCATTAAAGTTTGTCAAAAGCACTACCGAGTGGACGAATGCGTGGATGGATATCTTTGCCAAACATATTAATCAGCTGCCGGATGATGATCAGCTTCGTTGTATTAGTTCTGGTGGCGATCCGGATATACGGTATTACCAAAGTCGCTGGAGACTATCAGAAGATGAAGCGCTACTTATTCATCTGAGTGATATCCCTGAGTGCCAAACATGGAACTTTCAGTTATCCAACGCATGGATGGAGTCGCTGGATTTTCGCTTCTTCCCGGTCAGTGTTAATAAGCACACTGCGCACTATGAAGCAGACGGTTCGGTTAATATAGTCGTCGCTAACCGTAATCCGGGTAAAGCCTATCCTAATTGGCTGCATACCTGTGATCATTTTGAAGGCGGTATGCTTGGCCGTCTGGTTAAATCCAAGCTATTTCCAGCCGAGTTTCCAGCCCGCGTAGTGAAGTTAAGTGAGTTGTGACGTTTTCGATATTAATTGCGAATCGTTAGTTTCGATAAGCCACTATCGACGGCAAAGATATCAATAACAAAGGTAAGCTTATGAGTAGTACAGTGCTAACGACGGTTGATAACGGTGTATTAACCGTTTGCTTTAATCGCCCCGAAAAAAAGAATGCCTTAACACTTGAGATGTACGGTCTTGCTACCGATGCGATTAAGCGTGCTGAAGAGGATCCAGCTATCCGGGTGATTGTATTTACCGGTAGCGGCGATACTTTTACTTCCGGCAATGATATTGGCGATTTTCTTTCTGTCCCTCCCGATGCGGCAGACTCGCCGGTGGCGGATTTTTTACTCACATTATCGGCGACTGATATACCGATACTGGCGGCGGTCAATGGTCGCTCTGTCGGTGTGGGTACCACCATGTTA
>CAJQQO010000165.1 GCA_905480475.1 uncultured Pseudomonadales bacterium
ACAGCACAAAATTCAAACGATTATTATTTTTACGCGGAGCACTAATATAAGGAAACGGGTGCGGGATAAAAAGCCAGACAAGAACCAATGGATAAATTGCCATTGGCTGGAAAGTGAAGATCGTTAAATCAGTTACTTAAGCGCTTACTTAGGTAATTGTTTAGGCAGTTAGCAATTCTTCGTAAAGCAGCTCTTCGTACAATAAGGCCTCGGCCTCAACGCGCTCAGCCATCGCCGTTAATGCGGCTAAATATTCGTCACGCGTCAAACCACAATCACGCTGAAGTTCTAACGCGACAATATCATCCCAAACGGCTGCATTATCGTCGGCGCCTTTGGCAATGCGGGTAAGCAGATCAATCGTTTCGTAATCAAAGTCATGCGACTGCTGATACAAATAAACGAACTGACGTAACTTCGCCCCCGGCGTACCACAACCACAGTAGGACAAGCTGGAGTCAACCTTTAAACAGATATCCGGATCGATCAGTGGGATATTAACGCCAGCCCACTCGGTAGTGATATGTTCGATTAAAAATGCAGGATACGGCTGTCCTTCATCCGTCATTTGCTTAATATTAATTTTTATCTCTCCGCAGCGTGTTCACGTTTAAGTAGTAGCATGTTTAATAGGCAATGTAATATCAATGGAATCGATAAGCCTATATAAAACAACCACTTAAATTAACAGATTCTAAACCTGCTTGTATTTCAATCTAAATATTTAAATCAAACCCGGTTTATCTAGTAACAAGCGCTATTGATTTTTTTATTACGCTAAAGCTGCTAAAAACCGATTGATGCCAAAAAAGTAGTTATTAAATTGAAAGCCCTAACACTAAGCCGAGATCGGGAAAACGATCTCAATAAGGCCAGGAAAACTACCTGCAGTTCTGCATGGGCACGCATCATAACTCCTTGAGTTTTATAATAAAACCCCTTTATCTAACAATTAAACCAAGCTGTAATCTTGCAGCAGGCGGTGCCTTTTTTAAGTACTTTGAATAGTAGTGGGCGCTCACTTTTTGGCTCATTTAGCATTTGTCGGCATAACATCAAAGCGCGTAGTTCACAGACCGGCACAATTCGTGTCGACTTTGCTAATTCCTATCTATACTCAAACATTGATACTTAACGACAATTCCTCCATTTATGGAATAAAAAATGACCCATAACGCTCGCGAGATCTTAACTCGCTGCCAATCCATGCTACTGCGATTCTGCCAAACACAGGCAAACACCTATATTGCGGCGTCAAGCGAGTACCTGTTTAAGCAGGCGGAGCAAGCTTCCGGTAACGAAGCACAACGTCGGTTATTTGAAGCCAGACAGGCGATTCAAGATCAACATGAGAGTCTGCCGCGACAATTAGACCAAGCGCTGTCAAAACGCTTTGAAGAGTTGGTGAATTCTGCGGAACAAAAAACCTCCAGCAAACGCTCCGCCAATCAAAACGAAAGCAGCTCTGTCACCAACAATGCCGAACCGATTGACGAGTTAAGTTTATTAGAAAACGATGAGATGGAATTAAAAGTTGCCATCTCAAGTATGAGTCATCGCGCCGAAGCGGATTGTGCCGAAGCCCTGTACGCATTAGAACAACGTATGGCTTTATTAAACAACGGCATCAAAATCGAAGCCAACGCCAATCCGTATTCACCCACGCTTTATTCTGACTGCCTTTTGCAATTAATTGAAGCCTTGCAACTGGATTTAGAAACGCGGCTTATTTTATTAAAATTGTTTGATCGCTATTTTCTAAAAAGCATGTCCAGCGTTTTTGCCGAGACCAATCATTATTTGGTTAGCGCTAATATTCTGCCGAACCTTCGCTACAAACAAAACGAACAGCGAGCTATAGAACCCAAGCGCAGAAAAACCGATAGCGAAGAATTAAATCAATCTGAAAATCGTCAAGCAGAATTGTTTGATGTTATTCGCTCGATACTAGATACCAATCAAGCGCCGATTAATCCACATTTACCCACCGTGCCGGTTGAACGTTTAGTTGCAGAACTGAGCGCATTGCAATCGCAGCAATTAATGCGCTTTCAAGATTCAGCCATTAGCTATGCACCGCCCCCGGAGTTACCAGAAACTAACGCCGCATCACATCAACAGGCGATTGAATGCGTGGGAATATTGTTTGATTTTATTCTTAACGACAATACATTACCTGACTCGGTTAAATCATTGCTAAGTCATTTGCATACCCCACTGCTTAAGCTTGCGCTACTGGATCAAAACTTTTTAAGCGATCCCAAACACGAAGGCCGTCAACTAGTGAATAGCTTGATTGGCGCTGGCGAACAATGGGTTGCACCCGATGCAAAAATCAAGAACGATGTTTTTCCGCAAATGCAAGAAGTGGTTAAACGCATCATCTCCGAGTTTAATCATGAAAATGAGAACGGCACCGAAGTATTTTCCAGCGCCACCGCTGATTTTGATCGTTATATAGAAAAAGTAGAACGCAAAGCCAGTGTCGCCGAAGAGCGCAGTATTCAAGCCGCTAAAGGTAAAGAAACACTGGAGATGGGTCGCAATAAAGTTGAGAAGTTAATTCAAGAAAAATTGCTTGATGAGTTACTGCCTAAACCGATTGTGCAGCTTATCTCTGATCCATGGGCTGCATTTCTTTCTTATACCTTATTAAGGCATGGCGAAAAAAGTAATGAATGGGATAGCGCGGTGAGTGTTATCGATAGCCTACTTTGGTATATCGAACCGAAAGTCAACGCCGAAGAAATCCAGCAAGCCAATGAACTATATACTGATCTTACTGCCGCCTTGGAACATGGCTTAACCAGTGTTGGCTTAACGCCAAATGATATCCAAAAACATATTCATGCGCTTGCCATGTGCAGTAAATTAGCCACCGAGAATGTTCATAGCCCGATTGAACAACAGGCAGCTCCGGCCCCCGCACAAGCTAAACAGCACAGCGAAGAGCCGAGCAACAAGCAAGCTAAATCAAAAACTTCGAAATCTGCCAGCACTAAAACAAAAGCCGCTAATAGAAAAACTGCCAAGGCTAAAAAAGCGAAAGACGATGCCAGCGAGCAAAGTATTGTTGCAGAAGAAGTACCGGATTTTGATGATTCAGCCTTTATTGCAGAGTTGACTGCTGGAAAAAGATCTGCCGAAACTATCGATCAAATGCCGATTAGCGAACAGTCGACAGCAGGCGAAGATTCTAAATCCGTAAAAAAACGTCCACCCAATGTGACCGATACCCATATACAGTTGAGCCAAGATAGCGAAGCCGATGGATTGGATATCGCAGCAAACTCCGCTACTGCAGAACTGGTAAAACTTAGCGAAGTGATGCGGAGTAATAAACCCGACAACGATCGTAAAGCCAGTGATAAAGCGATCAAGCAGGTCCTTAGTATGGACTTTGGCACTTGGCTTGACTGGAGCAAGCCTGACGAGCCAGAGCGGCGACTCAAGTTAACTTGGTATAACCAAAACACTCAAAACTGCATGCTCTCCAATCAAATGGGACAACAGGTCGCCGTAGTCTCGGCTAACGATATTGCGCTGGGTATGGCCGACGGCTGGATTAGCATCAGCGATATGGCTGCCAAAAAGCCATTTTTTGAGCGAATGCTTGAAACCGTAGTCGATCAGCTACGTGGCCAAGCCAAGACCGCTTAGAGATAACAGTTAAAAACAGCTAACTAATTTTACGCACGACTTTTATTGAGATTACGCTATGCCACAAGAACCCGTCGCAAACATTTCACAGCAAGACCGTCGTCATGAGCGCCATGAGCTGCAACAGCCACTCTCAGTGCTTAACTTGCACGACGAGCAAAGCCTTGGCGCGTTGGTTAATATCACGATTGAAGGCTTGATGCTTATTGCCAATAAGCCGATCGAATGCAACCGTATTTATCAAATCAAACTGGTTTTACCCAACCCTATTGGCGATCATGATTCCATCGAGCTTGGCGTCGATTGCCTGTGGAGCCGTGGCGAAGAACAGTATCAGCGCTATTGGGCCGGCTTTCAAATCATTGATGCCTCGCAGTCTTCGATCAAAATTATTGAATCGCTGATCCGCGATTATGGCCACTTTAGCGAATAGATCTGTCAACAAAAACCGCCTGAAGGCTGGTGAGCAAACACGCTGCCAGCCAAATTCGATGAAATTGTCGTTAAATAAGTCAACATCCCCCGCTCTAATATTCAATAACAGCAAGTTCTGACGTTATAATCATCGGCTCGATCAAACGGCGCGTGGTTATCTTCGCCCGTCAAAAGCCCATAGACTTATTTTGCGGAGATGATCCTTGCATATCGATCAAGCAACAACTGCTGAGCTGGAAAAAGCGCTGGCACAGCTGGAACAGGCACACCAACAGTATATCGATCAGCATATGCAACTCGATCTGACCCGCGGCAAACCTTCTACCGCTCAGCTAAACCTATCTAACCCAATGCTTGGCATATTGGGTAGGTCCGTTCACGATGATAAAGGCATAGACTTACGCAACTATGGCGTACTCGACGGAATCCCCGAGGCGAAAAAACTGTTCGGCGCCCTATTGGATATTAGTGTCGCAGAAGCCAGCAGCAGAGTATTTGTTGGCGGCAACAGCAGCCTTAGCCTGATGCATTACGTATTGTCCTTTGCCAACTATCGCGGACTCCGGGCCGAAGATACCAGCTGGCAGGCGCAAGCTAAGCAATCGGGCTCTGCGATTAAAATTCTTTGCCCTTGCCCGGGTTACGACAGACATTTTAGCCTTTGTACTGAATTCGGTCTTGAAATGATTCCCGTCGCGCTTACCGGTACCGGTCCCAATATGGATCAAGAGGAAGCACTGGTCAAAGCCGATGCCAATATCAAAGGTATCTGGTGTGTGCCGCGCTTTTCCAATCCAACTGGCGAAGTCTACAGCGATGACACGGTTAAACGACTCGCGCAGCTAAGCCAAATGGCTGGCAAGAACTTTTATGTGTTGTGGGATAACGCTTACGCGGTTCATTCGATCGATAAAGGCGCGGCAAAGCTTGCCAATATCGATAGCTTGGCCAGCTCACTTGGCACTAGCGATAGCATTATTCAATTTGGCTCTACCTCAAAAATCACCTTTGCCGGCGCAGGCATTGGTTATATGACCTCAAGCGAAACTAATATAAAAGGCTTTAGTAAACATTTTGGTATGGCTTCGATTGGCTCAGATAAATTAAATCAAATGCGCCATGTTCGGTTTTTGCAAGATCGGCAACAAGTTGAAAAACATATGGCCAAGCATGCCTGCATTATCGCGCCCAAATTTAAAGCGGTTGCCAGTAGCTTGGCAAAAAATATTGCGGATACCGGCATGGGTGAATGGAGCGATCCACAAGGTGGCTACTTTGTGTCGTTTAATACCCGACCGGGCTTAGCAAAAACTGTAGTGGCATTAGCCGCGGAAGCGGGAGTAAAACTCACTCCGGCTGGCGCAACCTTTCCGGAAGGCAAGGACCCCCAAGATGCTAATATTCGTATAGCACCTACTTATCCGGAATTAGACGATGTTGAAAACGCGATGGCGGTGTTTGTAAACTGTGTGCAGTTGGCAAGTATCAGGCAGAAGCTAAAAGCGGGATAAACTATTTCTTTAAGGTCAGTAGCGGCTAGGAATTCTATCGCTACTGATCTTTAACAAGTCACTTCAAAAAAACTACTTCAACAATTCTCCACGCAAAGAATTCGGCATGGCTTCGCCAATCGTCACGTCGACAAACTCGCCGATCAAACTAATATCGCCCTTAAAATTAACTACGCGATTATTTTCGGTACGACCTTGGATTTCTGCTGGATCTTTTTTCGATGGCGCAGTCACTAACAAGCGCTGTTGAGTGCCAACCATATTGCGGCTAATCATTTGCGCTTGCTGATTAATACGATCTTGCAAAATTGCCAAGCGCTGCTTTTTAACTTCCATGGGGGTGTTGTCCGGTAAGTCTGATGCCGGTGTACCGGGACGCGAGCTATAAATAAAACTAAAGGATAAATCGTAATTAATTTCACGAATCAGATTCATGGTGTCTTCAAAATCTTGATCGGTCTCGCCAGGAAAACCGATAATAAAATCTGAAGACATGGAGATATCAGGCCGAATTTTTCGCAAGCGGCGTATCTTGGATTTATATTCCAACACTGTGTGGTTACGTTTCATGGCCGCAAGAATTCGATCAGAACCACTTTGCACCGGCAGATGTAAGTGATCAACTAACTCAGGTATTTCGGCGTAAACATCAATTAAGGCATCACTAAACTCAAGCGGATGTGAGGTGGTATAACGAATGCGATCAATACCCTCTACCGCCGCAACATAAGTAATCAGCTCGGCAAAATCGATAAGCTCATCATTATGATTAAGTCCGCGATAACCATTAACATTTTGACCAAGCAGATTAATTTCACGCACGCCTTTATCGGCAAGTTGGGCGACCTCAACTAATACATCGTCAAATGGACGACTCACTTCTTCACCGCGGGTATAGGGCACTACACAAAACGTACAGTACTTGCTGCAACCTTCCATCACTGATACAAAAGCGCTTGGCCCATCAACGCTTGGCTCGGGCAGACGGTCAAATTTTTCAATTTCAGGAAAGGAGACATCGACAATCACTGGGCCGCGAGATTTCTTCGCATCCATCATTTCAGGCAGACGATGCAAGGTTTGTGGGCCAAAAATCACATCGACAAAAGGCGCTCGCTCGGCAATCGCTTCGCCTTCCTGGCTAGCGACACAGCCGCCCACACCAATCAAAAGCTGCGGATTTTTTTCTTTTAATTTACGCCATCTACCCAGCTGATGAAAAACCTTCTCTTGCGCTTTTTCCCTTATAGAACAGGTATTTAGCAGTAGCACATCGGCCTCTTCGGCATTGTCGGTCGCAACCAGCTGATGAGTTTCCTTCAACAAATCGGCCATACGCGAGGAATCATACTCATTCATCTGGCAGCCATGAGTTTGTATAAACAGCTTTTTAATGGGTTTATCAGTCATCTTTTCAAAACTTTTATCGGGAGTAGACATTATCAATGTTTGGCCAATGGCAGCGCGCTTTATTCCGCACAACAGACGCTCTAGGGAACAGTAATCACTTGGCAAACAAGCACTTAGCGCCAGCACCTACCAAGGTGAAAAATAGCGCGCGAAGTATACCAGTAAAGCAATGCAAACACCCCTGCCCAGCAATTTGCCGTGATATGATGCTCAATGTTTCGGCGCGACACGTGAGCGGCATTTTTAAACGGCCTTTTAATCAGAAGGTTTTTTGGCACATAGCTAAGCCAAGCTATTGAAATTGCCGGAACCGTCCCCACCATGAGGGTGTCGTAATCGATAGCACCAGAAACCAGAAAACAACCGCGCTTAGAGCGGACAGAAATTTATCACTTCGTCGTTAGGAATCTATTGCACCATGGCAGAGCCCATTTACAAAGTTATCTTCCTTAATCAAAATCAGGTATACGAAGTCTATGCCCGCCATGTTTATCAAAGTGATATGTATGGTTTTATCGAAATCGAAGAGTTCGTTTTTGGCGAACGCTCGCAAATGATTGTTGACCCTAGCGAAGAAAAACTTAAAAACGAATTTGCCTCGGTTGCCCGCAGCTATATTCCAATTCATTCGCTGGTACGTATTGATGAAGTTGAAAAAGAAGGCGTATCAACCATCAGTGATTTTAAAGGCGAAAACGTCACGCAGTTAAACTTATCTAAATCGCTATCACCTCGTGGCGGTTCGCGCGATAGCGATTAGTTTTTTTTGCGGAGCAGAACACGTCAATCATTAGCCATATTATCTGCTTAGCCCATTATATAAAAACCAATATCTTACAGCGCGCACATGCCGCGCTGTAAACTGACCTTTCAAAGAGACCTTTAATGACAAGCTTCTATCTATTTGCCAGCCTATGGGGCATTGTCTGTACCTACAATCTATTTTACCCGCGCACATCTAACGCCAAACTAGGTATCTTCTCTTTTGTTATCGGCGTAATAACCGGTGAACTAGCTATTTTTCTGCTGCCGCTGCAAATCCTATGCACGCTGTTGTTTGTACTAGCCGGCGTGGTCGACGGCTTTTGGACAGGCTTTATTTTAGTTCTGAGCCTTATCTCTTGGTGTGCACAGCTGATTTACATTATTAATTCATCGCGCAGCGCACTACTGTTACGAGCCGAGCTTGATCAAGCCGGCATTGATCCTCCCTCGCTAAGCGCTGACAAACAACAAGCGCAATTTTGGTCGCGAGTGCGCAAACCGTTTTCCATTCGTCTTGCCAATGTTGTCTGCCAAAAAGGCATCATCTATCAAACGATTGATAGTCAGCCCCAAGCCTTGGATATTTACCATTCCAAAAATACGATTGGCGCTCATAACGCAGAACAAAATCACGCCGCACCGGTGTTAATGTATATCCATGGCGGCGGCTTAATGGAATATGGCGGCACTCGCGTCGGTCAAGGTTTACCGCTGCTTAATGAGCTGGCCAGTCGAGGCTGGGTTTGCATCTCTATCGACTACCGGCTGAGCCCAAAAAATAAATGGCCGGCACATTTAATCGACTGCAAAACCGCACTGCAATGGATTCGCGACAATATCGAGCAATACGGTGGTAATCCAAACTTTGTTGTAACTGCCGGAGACTCAGCCGGCGGCCAGCTATCCGCATTAATGGCGCTAACCGCTAACCAAGAGCAGTTTCAAAGCAACGACGGTGATTCTTACACAGCAAGTCAGGACGGCGCGGTAAAACAAGATAGCCGTGTGCAAGGTGCGATTTGTTTTTATGGGGTGATGGATTTTTGCAACTTATATGGCACTTCCCACAATCAGGATGCTGCCAAAATGTGGGCCGAACAGGTGATTGATGCCGACCTTACCGATCCTGCTAACTTGAGTAAATTCCAATCGGCCTCTCCACTAGCGCAAGCTATTGGGCATAAAGACCCACAAAGTATTCCCGATTGCTTGCTGGTCCACGGCGATTGCGATTCGTTGGTGGCACTCAAAGAATCCCAGCTATTGGCAGAAAAGATACGCCAAGTGTCTGATAAGCAAGTTATTTGCGCCAACGTCCCCGGCGCACAGCATGCTTACAATGTGTTTCGCTCAGTGCGCAGTGAGCTGGTTTTGCCCGAGGTGGTGCGCTTTGCCGAAACACTGCATCGCCGCTATCGCGAATCTAACAAACATGTTCGCTCAGCCGACTAAAACAACCTTTGCAGCTATCGCCATATATGTATATGCTAGCCGCTAATCATGATCACTACTGACCCAAAATCCCGATTCAATAGCGCCACTTCTCTTAGCGATAGTGATATCAGCTTTTTTGCCAATGTGGCTCTCACCACCACCTTTATACCGGCCTACCTAACACTTTGAACAGCCCTATTCTTTCAGCCCATCTTACGCTCGAGCCCAACGATACCCGCAGACTAGCCAAACTTTGTGGCCAGTTCGACGAACACTTGCGGCAAATCGAAAAGCGTCTCGGTGTTAAAATCAAAAACCGCGGCAATCGCTTTCAATTTGATGGCATTGACGACAATGCCAGCTTAGCGTCAGTGTTAGTTGATACGCTCTATAAAGAAACCGCCAACAATATTGAAATAACGCCGGAACATATTCACTTGCACTTACAAGAAGCAGACATGTCACAACGAATTAAACGCAAAAACACTAGCGACGCCAATCATCGTATAGACCCATCGGTCTCTAACGGCAAACTTAATGGCAATGCTAATAAGGACGATGAAAACAATATATCTGATTTAAGCATTCAAACCCGCCGAAAACTGATTAACCCCAGAGGCGGCAATCAAAAACAATATGTAGCTGCGATTAGAGACAATGATATTAATTTCGGCATTGGCCCCGCTGGTACCGGCAAAACCTGGTTAGCGGTTGCTTGTGCTGTTGAAGCCTTGGAACAAAATCGTATAGAGCGAATACTATTGGTTCGCCCTGCAGTAGAAGCCGGTGAGAAACTCGGTTTTTTACCCGGTGATTTAGCACAAAAAATCGATCCGTATCTTAGACCCTTATATGACGCACTCTATGAAATGATGGGGGTTGACCAAGTCAGTAAATTAATTGAACGCAATACCATTGAAGTTGCGCCGCTTGCTTTTATGCGCGGTCGAACATTAAGTAATAGCTTTATTATTTTGGATGAAAGCCAAAATACGACACGCGAACAAATGAAAATGTTTTTAACCCGTATCGGCTTTAATTCAACGGCTGTGGTAACGGGTGACGACACACAAATTGATTTACCGCATCGCAAAGATTCAGGTCTATTGCATGTAACGCAAGTACTTAAATCGGTTGAAGGTATCACCTTTACCCATTTTGACTCCAAAGATGTGGTTAGACACCCGCTGGTTAAACGCATTGTCGATGCTTACTCAGCTGACGATAAAGCCAATCAACCAAATAACGCTTAAGCAATAGCGATTACTTTTTATGTTAACGCTAGACATTGATCGCAGATATCAGCTTGATAGCATACCCAAGGACAAGTATCTCAATCAGTGGGGCAATATTGCTTATCAAGGTGACACAGCCGCAGAGGCGGCTTTAGTGATTGTTGACGAAGCCAGCATGCAGACCTTTAATCGTGATTTCAGGCAAATGGATAAACCGACCAACGTATTGTCATTTCCTGCCAACTTGCCAGAAATTGATGGCACAACCCAACTGGGCGATATCATCGTTTGCGCCACAATTGTCAATCAGGAAGCGCAGCAACAAAATAAATCGCAGGACGCGCATTGGGCGCACATGATGATCCATGGCATATTACATTTACAAAACTATGATCATGTAAATGACGACGATGCACAGAGAATGGAAGCGCTGGAAATAGCCTTACTAAACAAGCTCAACTTCCCTAATCCGTACCTATCAAATTCGAGCATGTAAAACTCAAGGTCGTGGCAAAAAACTTTCTAAACCATTTTTCAACTAATTCCAAACTATCCAACAGGAACAAACAGAAAAGATGAACAGCAGCACTGAAAAAAATCGAGGTAAAGAAGAAGATAAGCCTTCTTTATTGCATCGTTTTAAACAACAATTTTTATCCTCACCAAAAACCACTGAGGATATGGTTGCCATTGTTGAT
>CAJQQO010000166.1 GCA_905480475.1 uncultured Pseudomonadales bacterium
GCATTCGCATTACGTTCATTGCGAGAGTATTGACTCATACCATTGGTAACAACCCGATCTTTTTCTGAAGTCGCGGCAACGACGGTTCCACCCGGACACATACAAAAGCTATAAACGGCGCGACCGTTTTTAGCGTGATGCACGAGCTTATAATCTGCGGCACCCAGCTCCGGATGTCCGGCGTATTTCCCTAAGCGCGCTTTATCAATTTGTGATTGCGGATGTTCAATTCTAAAACCAATAGCAAAAGGTTTGGCTTCTAAAAAAACATCTCGCTTATGCAGTATACGAAAAGTATCGCGTGAGCTATGCCCCAGCGCTAACACGACATAACGGCTGTTAAGCGTTTCGCCATTGTCAAGCTTTACACCACAGACGCGTTTATTCTCAATAAAAAAATCAGTCACCTTGGTAGAAAAACGAATCTCGCCGCCTAGGGCTTTGATCTCCTCGCGCATTTTTGACACTACACCGGTTAATCTAAATGTGCCAATATGGGGTTTGCTTACATATAAAATTTCTTCTGGCGCTCCTGCACGAACAAACTCATGCATAACCTTGCGGCCATAAAACTGGGGATCTTTTATTTGGCTATACAATTTTCCATCAGAAAACAAACCGGCGCCGCCTTCACCAAATTGCACATTCGATTCAGTCGATAGCACTTTGTTACGCCAGAGTGCCCAAGTATCTTTAGTGCGCTGGCGAACGTCGGTACCGCGCTCTAACACTATCGGTTTAAAACCCATTTGAGCGAGGATTAACGCGGCAAATAAACCGCAGGGGCCAAAGCCAACCACTATTGGTCTTTCTGTTAAATCTGCCGGGGCTTTGGCGACCGTGCGGTAGCTGGTATCGGGTGAGGGGAGGATATGGCTATCGCTAACAAATTGTTCTAGTAACGTGTCTTCATCGATGGCTGTCTTGCTGAAATCAATATCAACAATATAGACAAAGGTGATTTCACTGTTTTTTTTACGCGCATCATAGCTGCGTTTAAATACCGTAAATTGAAAGTCGCAATTGGCGTTTAAATTGAGACGCTTAGTAATGGCTTGGCGCAGCGCTTCCGGGGGATGCTCAAGCGACAGCGAGAGCTGGTTGATACGAATCATAGTGGCTTCCGGCCGGTGACTCCGGCAATGGTAGATTGTCGATGATTGTTGTTAACGGGAATCTAGTTAACGAGAATCCCGTTAACTACAGCCGCAATTATACAGCGCTTTGATTGCGATGTCGCTATCACGCTGCGAGACTGCAATCAGGGTTTTACCAATCGTCATGCTTAGCTTGATCTAGCACTAGCTTAGCCAGTACCTGAAGAACCATTTATTTATCTGTCCCCATCGATCTATAAAGGCTGCGTTAATGCTTCATATTCTATCCACAATAAAGTCTCGTTGGCAGGAGCCAAGCGGCTATAAGGGTGTCCTCAATATTGTGAATCCGCTAATTATTACCACCGGCTCATTTGGTTTACAGAACTTTGTTAATAGACTCTTTCTGGCGAATTATTCTTCGAATGCGATCGCCGCCTCAATGTCAGCGGGTCTGATTAGCTTTTCTTTAACGTTATTGTTTATTGGTTTGTCCAGTTATGTAGGCACTTTTGTCGCGCAGTTTTATGGCGCCCAGCAATTTTCAGATATTGGCAAGATAAAATGGCAGGGTTTTTAAGCCATTCTTTTATCCTTTATTGTTGTCATTCCTGCTTGGTATTTTGTGTCCGATTTATTTCGCTGGATAGATCACGCGCCTAGCTTGCAGCAAATGGAAATAGACTGCGCGCAAATACCCATTTATCGACGCCAATATCTATGTCGCATGGCATTATGGTGGGTTATATCGACCAGGCACTGGAGTAAGATAATAATCTATTCGACGAAGATGTCGGTGGTATAACGTTTTTGGGGCTCTCAACTTATCAGCGTCAGCTAACGCAAACCGCGAAGCTAGGTTTTGATACTCGCGTGGAATACACGCCAGACAATACCTTGACTCAAAATGAAGTTAATTTTAGCTTGGCTATTAATGCCACGCTCGATTTAAAGCTGGCCTATGAGATGCGCAATAACTTTGCGCTAAGCATTGTGGAAAAAAATCTGGATACTAAAACCACGGTCAATGTGGTTTACAGTTTTTAGGCTAAGCAAGTTTATTAATCCACAATTAACAAAGGTTCAAAGTCGCTTAGTGGCAGCGACGCGGATTTATTTCTAGCATTGCCAATATTATTGTCTATAGCCTGAGCTTGTAGGGGGTAGGGTAAGCGCGGCTTTAATAAGTCTTTCAATATGGCTTTGTCGCTATTGCCATCGAGCCAAATTGCGCAAGCTTTGGTATCTAACATTACGGGTTGTCGGCCGTGAATGGCTTTAAACTCGGGTACTGACTCAGTGGTTATCATTGAGCAGGAATAAATAACCTCACCATTGCCTTGCCACTTTTCCCAAACTGCAGCAAAAGCAAAAACGCCTTCCTTTGGTGTGATTTCATAGGCCTGTTTTTGATTGCCATTGCGCTGCCATTCAATAAATGCGCTGGCTGGCACAATTGCGCGGCGTTGTTGGAATGCGCTTTTATAGGCTTTACTGCTGTCGATGGTTTCCGATCGCGCATTAAACATAGCAAATTTTTGTGAAGGTCCATTCGACCATGAAGGCGTTAGCCACCAGCGCATATCCATCGCCTGATTTTCGCCCTGTGATTGATAGATAGTTAATATTGGCTCGGTCGGCGCAATATTGAAACGCAGCGGTAGAGGCCCGATATCAATGCCAAGCTCATCGAGCAGAACATGCAGCAGGGGAGAATCGGTTAAGTTAAAACGACCACACATAAGATGAAATTTTTTGTTTGCAAATGTGCATTTATTCTAACAGGTTTTCTTAGCTTCGAAAGCGCTGTTTAGCCAAGGGTTTTGGAGTGGTGTTTTGGATCGATCATTGTGCGATATGCAAAGATAAGATTGCCGAGTAAAACGCGTTAAGAACGCTATTTAAAGCAAAGCGCTATTTATTTGCTTGTTGTTGCTACTCTTGCTGATACTGCTGCTGATAAATACCTTCAAAGTGCGATGAAAGATCCTGATAGCGGATTTTCTCTTCGTATTCACAAACTCTATCGACCACCATAGAGTATATTTTGGCAGTTTCCGCGGGGTGCGCCGACGCTAATGATTGCGCGGTTTCAATCAGCTGCTCTAAGCTGCAGGTTTTTAAATCCAGAGGAGGTAACATCTAAATCCCTCAATCTTTGTTTGTGTAAGTTTAAGCATGGTTCAGCATTGGTATAATCGCGAGCGGTCGAGGATAAGCGGTAGCAGCGGCCGGACTAGTGGCGGTTTTGCTTATAAAACCTTATGGAATACGACGATATACGGCGTTTTAATGAGGTTAATGCTTGGCGCTAAGCTTAATCGTTAGACTGGTAGTTTAAGCTTATTGAAGGATTTCCAGCTCGTAAACGCCACGCCAGTTTTTACCGGTAATTAATAAGTGCTGGCTTTCGGGCATGAGCGCAACACCGTTAGCAACGCCTTTGGTTCCGGCTTTTTGTTCGTGCTGAATAATACGCGTTAAATCTATTAGCCCGGTTGTTTCACCGCTGTGCGGATTGATCACCGCAATAAATTGGCTCTGCCAAATATTTGCCAGAATACATCCATTGACCCATTCGAGTTCATTAAGCTGTTTAAGTGGTCGGCCGCTAACGCTTACTTCAAGTGTTTTTTCTATCGCTAAGCTGTCTGGATTGCGAAAACTTAAAGTGCTTGAACCATTACTGGTAATCAGCGATTTGCCATTATGGGTTATTCCCCAGCCTTCGCCACGAATACTTTGAGTTTCAACTAATGTTATATCTTTTAACGCATAGCGAAAAACCTTCCCGGATTTCCAGCTTAGTTGAATCAGTTGATCTCGCCAAAGAGTTAAGCCCTCACCAAAAAACTTTTTATCGAGTGCATAGGATTGTTTGACTGTTGCGGTTTTTAAATCCAGCTGGCTGACTGTTGACTGCCCATACTGGCCAGTTGATTCATAAATATCTCCCTTATGATAAATTAAGCCCTGCGAAAATGCCGTGGTTCGATGTGGATATAAATGATGGACTTTGTAAGTTAATCGTTGCAGTGGCGTAGAAGCTTTTGCGGATTCACTATCACTTACGCACTGAATGGGACTTGTTTTATTATATGCCTTTTTTATCACGGGAGCCGCAGATAGAGCTGGCTGTTGGTTGACTTCCTTTACCGGTGGGCTTATATCAGTAGCGACTTTGGCAGCGGCGATAGCAGCG
>CAJQQO010000167.1 GCA_905480475.1 uncultured Pseudomonadales bacterium
TTTGGTTGCTAGCGGTGCAGAAGCTAAGACGGCCATTGACAACGGTTTGGTAAGCGTCAATGGCGATATAGAAACCCGACGACGCAAAAAAATGCTGCACGGCGATGTAGTAAGCTTTGACGGCACTGATTTTCAACTACGTCTACAGGACGCTAGCAATTGATCGGTATACCCTTTTAATTTTTCCTCCTCACGCGCTGCTATAAGCGTATTGGTTGCGAATTAGTAAGGTCGGAATTTTTCACTTAGCAGGATAAGCTTGGTACCCAATGATAAACCTGCCAAAAGCTAAGTTATTTATAATAGTTGTGATCTTTTTACTATTACTTGCCGCGCTTCTGGCGAGTCGTATGGGTTATGGCTTTAGGTCTTCTCCAGAAAAATCCTACCCTGAATATTCTACCGGCTTGGAGCGGGTAAGTTGCTGGTTTAAAGCGGACTTTAATTGGCCAAAGTCTGAATGCTATTATATGCACGTACCCGAAGATCATTCGCATCCTGAGGGTAGAACGATATCCTTTCCGGTTTTAATCTTCAGAAGTAATGCGCTTGTGCAGAAAAAATCACCGCTATTACATTTAGGTGGTGGTGGGCCGGGCGGGCCAATGTATCTGGATTTTAAATTCAGTGTTCAGACGCACTTAGATTATCTTAATGATATGTCGATTCGTCAGGGTAGAGATTTATATATTATCGACCCAAGAGGTACGGGCTTGTCCAGGCCGCTACTTAGCTGCGATTCTTATGTAAAAAATGAACGGCAGCGCTTAACAAAAAATCTTGCCATACGAGAAGAATTGGCGCTAGCTGATCAGGATTATTTCGACTGCATAAAACGTTTTCAAGCGGCTGATATTGATCTTTCGCAATACAATACCCTAGCGGTTGCGCACGACGTTGAAGCGCTGCGTAAAGCCGCAAATATCGAACGTTGGGTTTTGTTTGGCGTGTCTTACAGCGCGACCTATGCCCAATTTATTGCAGCGGAATATCCTAGCTCAATAGAATCCATGATCTTGGATAGTATTAAGTTTATTAATTTAAAAATGCACCACAATTTTATTGATCAAACGATGGCTTCATACCATGCGATGTTTAGTTATTGCGATATCAGCCCGAACTGTAAGCGGCCGATAAATAATATTGAGCAGCGAATTGATAAGCTGTATAGAGCACTCAATAAAAAGCCCGTTGTGGTGCCGGCGCTTGACTACAATAGCAGTCAAACTATTAATGTTGTATTAAATGGCGGACGATTTGTCAATACCCTATTGAATAATGTCTACGGCTTATCGTTATTTTCTGATCTGCCAAAAATCATTACCGAGTTGGAAGCCGGTGAACACCTGACTATTGTTCCTTACTTAGAAAATTATATCGCTTATTTACTTGATACCACTTATGGCGATGTAAGCAGCGCTGCGCATTATTGTTTTGAGGATAAAGCGTATACCGATTTTGATATTATCCGCAGTAAAATTCCGCTGTTACCAGAAGGCCATATTAGAGATCAAGCCGAATTGTTTCTCGACTGGCCAGATTATTGTGCAGCTATGCAAGTCGAGCCGGGGCCAGTAAAAATGGCTGCAAAAACACAAACCGATATTCCTACATTATTTCTGCATGGCGAGTTTGACACTGTTACCCGTTTGGCTGATGTTAAATCGCAACTAAACGGGTTTAATAACGCCAGATTAAAAATCTATCCGTCTTCGCACGCGGTGTTGGGCAGCGATGAATGCGCCGAGTTTGTTGCGGCTAAGTTTGTCGCCAATTATCGTATTAAGCAAGGCGAGCTAACTTGTCAGCGCCGATAGCTAATATTGAGCGCTTGTAAAATTGCCGTTGGCTTTTTCTTATTGAATAGCGCCTTATGCTTTGCTATCGTCTGTTGCCCTATAAGTAATATGTTATAGGGATCCCGCTAGGGAAATGACGGAGTGACGATAAACAAAGGTCGATAAAGTGGCAGTTTAAACGGCTAACAGCGTGTTTAAATCAATATTGCCTAAATATCTCACAAGCGATAACAGAGTCATTTTGCCGCGATAAAAAAGTTATTTTGTTAACGAAACTTACACAATAAAATATGCCGGCCAGCTGTTGTTGAACTTACATAGTCATTTTATGCTCCAGAGAAACGCAAAGTGGTTTATTGAAATCGCTTTATAAAAGAGTTAATTCACCATGCAGTTAAATAGAAAAAAGCTTAAACAAGCTGAAGCTAATTTTTTAATGCGTTATCCGGGCGGTTTTGCCGACCCTGAAATGGCCAACATTGGCAAGCGTCATCCCATGGATAAAATGGTCACGTTAGCGCAGCAAAGCTTTAGTAAAAAGGCCAGCAAAGATACTGAGCAATACGCCGAGGATATGGTTAAAGTTGTTAGCCGTTCATCAATGGTTTCGATGTTTGAAAAGCCCAAGTTTCGCGATTTTGTTAAACGGCTGAGTCCATCGGAAAATGCGTTTATGGTCAATGCTATGCATCAATTACTGCATTTAAAGAACCAGCAAAAAGGTTTTGATGCCCTGATTGATTTACTGAAAACTGAAAAGCTGGCTAAGTGGAGTTTGGTGTCGATTATCCCGGCTTATTTTTCACCTACTGATGAGGTGTTTGTTAAACCTACTACCGCTAAAAATGTTATAAATTATTTTGAAGTGCCAGATTTGGTTTATAAGCCAACACCGACATGGGGTTTTTATACCGCGTATCGCGATTTGATTAATCATGCTAAAGCCCAAGTTGATAGTAGCTTATCGCCCTCCAATGCGGCTTTCTCTGGGTTTTTAATGATGGCAATGGCAAATGCCATGGAGTCAAAGTAGTCGCTTCAGCACTATTTGCGCGTGCCGCTTTTTGTTGCAGGCAAATTCGCAAGCAAAGCTAAGTTCAGGGTTATATTTTCAGAATTCCAAATAGCTTAGTTAAATAGAAATTGCTTAATTAAATAAAAGTCGCTTAAACAATTAATTGGAAGGGTGGCTTAAGCAATCCAACTGGGTTTGCGCTGGTTGATACAGTGTCATTGGAAATTCAGGTGGGCCTGCTTAGCCGCGTTCTTAATTTATTTTTAATAAACGCTTTTCAGTGCTTCCATTCAAAATTTTGCCGCTTTACTATAAATCAGCAAGGTTTCTTGTAGTCTAATAAGTCTTAATAATTTCCAGTTTGGAAGGAATTTTATGTCCAATTTTAATCCCGCTCTATTTTCACGGCAAGCATTAACAACACTTCTTACACTGCTGATTTTATTCGGCTTTAGCACTCAGGCTAGCGCGCAGGGTGCGATCAGTAATGGCGATTCGCCAACCGCGACTATTTCACCGATTGGTGACGTTGATAGCTGGACCTTTAGCGCCAATAGCGGCGACGGACTGCGAATTCAAATCGGCGAGATTAGCGGCACCAACTTTGAGCCCTTGTTGAGGTTAATCGGCCCGGATAGCGTTCTGATAAGCACCAATAGCGGTAATAACTCAAGCTCAATTATCCATCAAGCTAGCTTAAGTGGTACCTACACAGTGCAAGTGCTAGATAATAGCGTGACCCCTGACGGTACAGGTAGCTATGCATTATATTTGGCGAGAGTTCCGGGTAGTTTTGTTGTGCCTGCAGGTGATGAGGGCGGGGCTTTAAGCAATGGTGGCATTCACGCCGGTACTATCGATCTGGGCGATATGGATCTCTGGACCTTTGAAGCCGATGCGCAAGATTTCGTGCGTATTGCGGTCGGTGAAGTTGGCTCGCCCAGTTTAGATCCTTTTCTTGTGCTCTACGGCCCTGATGGCAGTTTGATCACCTCGAACAATAATATCAACGGCTCGACGGATATTACTCATCAGGCAGAGGTTGGCGGAACCTATACCGTTATTATGCAAGATGGCAATGTCGATGCGACCGGAACCGGTGGCTATCAATTGTATTTTAGTCAGATTCAAAAAGCCTTCACGGTACCGGTAGGTGATGAGGGTGGCGCGTTAACGAACGGGGGAATTCATGCCGGAACTATCGCACTGGGTGATATGGATATTTGGACCTTTGAAGCCAGCGCTTTGGATTCGGTACGTATTGCGGTGGGTGAAGTGGGCGCATCTAGCCTTGATCCATTTTTGCTGCTCTATGGCCCTGATGGAAATTTTATAACCTCGAACAATAATATCAACGAGTCTACCAATATTAGCCATCAGGCACTTATCGGTGGTACTTACACGGTCATCATGCAAGACGGCAATGTTGATGTTAGCGGCAGCGGTGATTACCAACTTTACTTTACTCAAATTCAACAGAGCTTTACGGTACCTGCGGGTGATGAAGGCGGTGCATTAAGCAACGGTGGCATTCACGCCGGCACTATCGATTTAGGCG
>CAJQQO010000168.1 GCA_905480475.1 uncultured Pseudomonadales bacterium
CGGCGCTGAATACGTATATTGCTCTCCAAATCGCTTCTATTGCAATATTGCTGCGGGTTCGAAATCGGTGCTTTGAGTTAGCTGTATCAAAACTGTCCGCAGCTTCTAGATTTCTTTGCTGGAGCGTCAGTTGCGATTAAAAAAAATACAATATCATTAGTTGCTGGCGATCACTTACATATAGCTTTTTGGGTAGAAGCGATTCAGATAATTCAAGTGCAACTTTTGGGTTCGCTCTGTGCATATGAGCAGCTAGACTATAGAGATGAAAACAGGTCTTATACTTTCAGGTGGTGGTGCACGTGGTGCCTATCAAGTGGGTGTGCTTAAAGCTATCGCCGATATCCATCCCAAACACGCGGCTAATCCCTTTACCATTATCAGTGGTACTTCCGCTGGCGCGCTAAATGCGGTGGCACTGGCATCTTCGGCTAATAATTTTCGACTCGGCGTCAAAAAGGTTGAAAAAATCTGGACCAACTTGCATGTTGAGCGAGTGGTCAAAGCGCGCGGTATCGATTTATTGGCAAATAGCGCGCGCTTGGGTTTATCATTTTTTAATAGTGGTATTGGTCGAACTAAGCCGCTGGCTTTGTTAAATAATGAACCCTTGCGGGAATTGCTATCGCACACGATTCGATTTAACAATATTCAAAAACGTATTGACGCCGGTTTGCTCGATGCAGTCTCGGTCACTGCCACTAGTTATGCCACCGGTAATTCAGTGAGTTTTTTTCAGGGTAAAGATTCTTTAAAGCGTTGGCGTAAATCGCGGCGTATTGGTGTGCCGGCAACATTAGCAGTTGAGCACTTGCTGGCATCGTCGGCGATCCCTAGTGTTTTTCCCGCTGAAAAAATTGGTCGTCAGTATTATGGTGATGGTTCACTGCGGCAGTTAACGCCATTGAGTACGGCGTTAAAATTAGGTGCCGAAAGAATTGTTGTTGTCGGCGTGCGTGGCCATAGCAAAAGCCGTATCTCAACCCGTCGTGATCATTCGCCGTCAATGGCGCAAACCTTAGGTCATATTTTTAATGCCGCCTTTATCGATTCGTTAGAAAGTGATCTTGATACGTTAACGCGCGTTAACGAATTGTTGGGTATTGTTCAAAACGAAGCGCCGCAATTTAAACCCAGTACATTAAAACCTGTAGATCTGTTAATGATCAGGCCGTCGATTGATTTTGATTCCATCGCTTCTGATCATATTCATGATTTACCCGCGGGTCTAAGAAGGGTATTAAGAGGTATGGGTGCGGGCAAAAAAGGGGGTGGCGGCAACTTGGCAAGTTACTTGCTGTTTGAGGCAGGCTTTTGTAAAGAACTGATTAAGTATGGTTATCAGGATGCAATGGCTGAGCGCGAAACAATTGAAAACTTTTTTGATTTGCCGCACCAATTCTGAATTAAAATGCCAATCTAAGTTTAATTTTCGTGTGGTATTTTTCCGCAATAAAGCAATTGTTAGCAAAATCTTTTAAAACAACTTGACAGCGATTGCTCCGCAGTTCATTTTTGGATCTGGTATTTAAAATTATTTACCGTTATACGGCTCATCGAATAATAATAATTTCGAGCTTATTTGTTAGATGGAATTTTTGATAAATGAGGAGACAGCATAATGTTTAATAGCCCAAAGTTTATTGCCGCACAATCTATATCTATACGGTCCCTAAAGTATTCGCCGCTTATCCCAATCGTTAGTTTTTTGTTGCTTGGTTCATTCACTACTCAAGCGCAAGATAAAGCACGTCTGGAAGAAATAATTGTTACTGCCGAAAAGCGCGAAGCCTCTCTGCAAGAGACGCCGATTTCCATTGCTGCATTTAATGAAAGTGCATTGGAGTCACTAGGTGTTGAAGAGGCGGGTGATATTGCCGAGTTTGTACCTAATGTTTCTATACGTAAGCAACCATCCAGTGATGATAATTTCGGTTTTGCTATTCGTGGCGTTGGTGCTGGCGAAACAGCGTTATTTACCGAACCTACTGTTGGTTTATATATCGATGGTGTTTATGTTGGTCGTCAGACCGGTTCAGCATTTGAGTTAAATGATTTAGAGCGTATTGAGGTTTTACGTGGTCCGCAAGGAGCGCTTTATGGGCGTAACACTATCGGTGGTGCGATTAATTTGATAACTAAAAAGCCATCCGGTGATGCAGGTTTTCGTCAAAAAATCAGTTACGGAAATCGCGATTATTGGCGCAGTTTAACCAGTGTTGATTTTGCTGCTATTAATTTCGGTGAAAGCCGCTTGGCCACAAGCTTAAGTTATTTACGATCAGAACATGGCGGCACTATTCGCAATAGTGTCGACGGTAGCAGTTTGGGTCGAAGAGACTCCGAAGGTTTAAGATTTGCTGCGCAGCTAGAGCTTAATGATAATTTTGTTGCCGATTACATTTTTAATGTGAGCGATAAAGATAGTTATCCTGATGTGAGTCAAATTTCTGCAGTAAGATCTCTTCATGCAAATCTTGGTGGTGCAATTTTCCAACAAGCAGCTGCGGAAGCCAGCGCTACAAGAGTCGGCACTGTTTCACGTCAATTTGCAACTTCTGATCGACGTGGTTCATCCTCCGAAATTCAAAGTCATGGTTTAACCTTGACGATGGAAGGTGATATTACTTTTAAATCCATTACCTCTTATCGTGAATGGGATAGTGCAACGGATACTACCGATTTTGGTTCGTATGAGTCTGATGGTGCTACGGTATGGACTCCTGACTTCGATCTAACAGGTGCGGTTACTGGTTATACCCTAGTACCGGCTGGTACTGCGGTTAGCTTGTTTAGAGCTGAGCGAGAAAGTAGTCAGCATCAGTTTACGCAAGAGTTCCAAGCGATCGGTAGTTTGTTCGAAGAGAGCCTTGATTACGTTGCTGGTATTTATTACTTTGAGGAAACGGTTGAAGAAGATAATCCGCAGGCTTTCACTTTACCCGTTGCATTAAGTGGTCCGATAGGAGGGGCTTTTCCGGGGAACCCAGTCGGCAACGATTTGGTACTTGGCGCGCCCACTTTTATTTATGGTGGCTCGGTTGAGTCTTATGCCTTGTATGGTCAGTTTACCTATCATATTAATGATGCTTTCGATGCGACGCTGGGTTTGCGTTATACCGTTGATGAAAAAGATGTCTTTTTGTTTAACTCGCAAATTGGTTTTGGCCAGCAAAAGGTTTCTGCTAGTGAGGATTGGAGTAATTTTAATCCCTCGTTAACGTTGAGTTACCAATGGGCTGATGATATTTCAACTTACTTCACTGCAGCTACCGGCTATCGTTCTGGTGGTTTTAATCCACGTGCAACCAACGTGGCTTCTTTCCAGACTCCATTTGATGAAGAGGAAATCACCTCATTGGAGTTGGGTTGGAAAACCGAATGGTTTGATAATCGTTTAAGATTTAACGGCGCGGTTTTTTATCTTGATTATACCGATCGGCAGGTTTCTCAATTCGAAGCGGGCTCTGGTGGCGCATCAACAAAAGTCGTAAACGCAGGCGAGCAAGCAGTTGATGGCTTTGAGCTAGATCTGATTGCGGTGCCAGTTGAAGGCGTGACAGCGATGTTAAGTTACGGCTATAGCCATGCAGTGTTTAAGGAGTTTGTAACCGGCCTGCAAGATGCCGATACAGGCTTTCCAATAAATGGTGGTGCGGTTTCTGATGCGACTAAAGATGCAAGTATCACAACATTAACTGTACCGTTCTCTCCACTGCATACCGGTAGTTTAATTCTTAGATGGGAACTTCCGTCATTTAACTTTGGCGACCTAGCTTTGCAAGCGTCGGCGAGTTATTCACAAGATATTGCCTACCATCCGATATTAAACAAGTTTGATTCCACTGATGAATACACGCTTTACAATGCGCGTGCGTCCTTGTCCGAAGTTGAGTTTGGTTCGGGTAAGTTACGCTTTGATCTTTGGGGTAATAATATTACTGGTGAAGAAGTGCGGGGCTGGGGTATTGATTTTGGTGCGCTGGGTTTCGCAGTTAATAGCTACAATGAGTTAGAAAGTTATGGTTTGGATGTAGTGTTTGAGTTTTAATTAATAACTACATAAAAAAGCAGCCGATAAGGCTGCTTTTTTTTTGCGAAAATAATTAGCCAGCTAATTGCCCGCCATCAATTCTCCATGACGCGCCAGTGACAAATTTTGAATCGCTTGATGCGAGTTGCGCAAACAGTGAGGCAATTTCTTCTGGCTCGGCCAAATGATCTAGCAGTGGCATTAAGCGGCCAATCAAGGCGTCATCCATATTTTCTGCCCAGCGCATTTTGTCATTAAGTGCGGTTTTTACACCGCCGGGACAAATCGCGTTGACGCGAACATTTTGTTTGCTGAATTCAACCGCTAAGGATTTTGTTAAGCCAATCACGCCGTGTTTAGTTGCTGCATAAATCGCATTGTATGCTTGACCGGACAGGCCCGCCGTTGATGCCATATTAACAATATTGCCTTGGGTTTTGATTAAGTGCGGCATGGCTTCGCGGCAAATAATCATCGGCGCGGTTAAATTAATTTGCAGCGAGCGATTCCATAAGTCGGTGGTGGTTTCATGTAAATGCCAAAAGCTGACGATGCCGGCGATATTGCCAACAATATCCAACTTACCCCAGCGCTCAACAGTTTTTGCCACAGCTTCACAGCAGGATTGTTCGTCAGTCGCATCAAATGTAAAGCAGT
>CAJQQO010000169.1 GCA_905480475.1 uncultured Pseudomonadales bacterium
TTTATTAGCTGTTGACGCAAGCTATGTTGATCACGCAATAGAACCTGATCAAGCAATGCAGTTATCGCAGCTTGAGCATTGGGTAGCTGCTCAGCAGATGGCAGCTCGGCGGTGAAGTCGATCAACTCAGTCACTAGCAGCAGTCTTTTGTTGGCAGGGCTATCCACAAGACTACCGGCAAGACTTTTGCCTGGGCATCGGTCCAGCGAGTTATCAGGCCAATGCTCTGACCAATACCATGATCTGGACTCTGGAGAACAGCTTGATCTTGGAATGTTAACTGAACTTGTTTCACGGGTGGGTTCACGGGCTTTTTATTGGCTGATTTAAATAAGCGTCTTTTGTCAGCCGATTTTCAAGCAGCTGTTAGGACAGAACAAAAGCGTATTAAACCAGAAATCCTGCGGCGGCACATCATCCTAGCCCGAAAGCCGCCTAACTCACAATTTTCCTGCGCTGAAATCTATCGTTAACAGCGTACTTACTGACAAATCACTTGAGAATTTACTTATCGCGCAGCTCTCGACGTAAAATCTTACCCACATTGGATTTTGGTAGATCATCCATAAAGCTTACTAAATGCGGCACTTTATAGGCGGTTAACTCAGTACGGCAAAAAGCAATAATATCGGCCGAGGTCAGATCCGGCGACGATGCAACAATAAAGACCTTAACCCGCTCACCTACTCTTTCATCCGGCACGCCGACGACGGCACACTCAATAACGTGCTCATGGCTACTCACCACTTCTTCAACTTCGTTAGGAAAGACGTTAAAGCCGGATACGATAATCATATCTTTTAAACGATCAACAATATGCGGAAAGCCATCCTCGCCAATAAGGGCGATATCGCCGGTCGCCAACCAACCATCCTCACTTAAGACTTCAGCGGTTTTTTCTGGCAACTGCCAATAACCTTGCATCACCTGTGGCCCGCGAACACATAACTCACCGGGTTCACCACAAGGCAGTGAATTACCTTCGCTATCAATCACTTTAAGTTCAGTTGACGGCGCGCTAACGCCAATGGAACCCAGCTTACGACCGCTGTCGTTTGGGCTACCAACATTAATAGACACAACGGGCGAGGTCTCGGTTAAACCATAACCCTCATAAATATTGACACCAGTGATTTCTTTCCAACGATTAGCCGCATCACTGGTCAAGGCCATACCACCAGAAATAGTGATCTTAAGTGCAGAAAAATCTAAAGCCTTAAAATCATCACGCCCACATAAGGCGACAAATAAAGTATTCAAACCACAAAATACCGTCACTGGCCAACGGCTCATATCCTTGACCATGGAACCCAGATCACGCGGATTGGCAATCAACAAACAATGCTGCCCAAGATCAACCATTAGTGCGCAAAGCGTGCAGGCATAAACATGATATAAGGGCAGCGGTAAAACCACGGTATGATTACTCGCAGAACCATCTGCACCGCTATTCACATTTCCCTTACTATCAAATACGCCTGAATCGGCTAGCGATTCAAAACCCGCAAACAATGCGCGCTCCTGCGCAACATTCGCTAATATATTGCGATGACTTAACATCGCTCCCTTAGCCAAACCAGTAGTGCCTCCGGTGTATTGCAATAACGCCAAATCATCTAACGATGCGTTAGTGTTTTGCAGCTGCCCGGACTTACCTTGATCCAAGCAATAACGCAGTGAGACTGCACCGGGAATAGAATACGGCGGAACCATTTTTTTAATATAGCGCGCACCAAAATTAGTTATCTTTCTCGAGAAAAAACCATGTAGATCTGCAAGTTCGGAAACGATAACGTGCTTGATTAAGGTTTTAGGAATAACGTCTTCAACCGTATGAGCAACATTGGCTAATACCACCAACGCTTTGGCCCCGGAGTCATTAAACTGGTGGGTCAATTCTCTTTTAGTATAAAGCGGATTGGTATTGACCACGACTAGACCGGCTTTAAGCGCGCCATAAAAAACCACTGGATACTGAATTAAATTAGGTAATTGGATAGCGATACGATCACCACTTTCCAAAGTCGTATGCTGCTGCAAGTATTTGCCAAAAGCATCGGATAAGGCATCTAGCTCGGCATAGCTAATGGAACAACCCAAGCTAGTAAAGGCTAGATTTTTAGGTAAGCGTGCGGCAGTATCGCTAAGTACTTGCGCCAAATTATTGAAGACAAACGGGCCAATCTCTTTGGGAATGCCACTTTGTTCGCGAAGTGCTTCAATCGACTGCTGTATTTGCACGAAATTTATCCCACCTGCCTTACATTAATAAAACCAATATCAATATTGATTCGCTAGAGGCGAATAGTAGCGTGAAGCTGAATGCCTAGGCAATGATATTAGCTGTACAGGCCATATAAACGCGACGAATAGTACTTCGCTAGACAAGAAATACCCATCATCCCCATATGAAACTAGCTGACTTTAATCAAGCGTAATGGCAAACCATCCTTGGGAGCAGACATAGGCATATATTGATAATCCGCTGTGTAACCGGCAGGCATTTCGATACGATATTGGCTTAAGGCGTGATGTATAAAGGTTTTAAACACAAATTGCGCAAAATGCATACCTATACATTTATGCGCGCCACCACCAAAGGGGTGGAACAAAAATGGATGCTGCTTGTGCTCGCCACGCTCAAAGCGTTCAGGATCAAACTGCAGGGGATTAGTCCACCATTCGGGCATACGATGATTATAGGTAATCGCATTCATAATCATCGTGTTCGGTGGAACCTCCACGCCAGATAGCTCGCAAGGGCGAATACTGCGGCGAGGGAATAATGGCACAGAGGCATGCAAGCGCTGCGCTTCATTAAATACTAAACCGGCGCTAGGCATTTTTTCCAAATCATCAAAATCTAGATTCTCTTTACCAATCGCTAATGACTCTTCTCTAATGCGTTGCTGCCATTCCGGATGTCGACCTAACTCGTAAAAGGCATTCACTAAGGATGCGGTTGTGGTGTCCTGTGCAGCAAATAAAAGCAATACAAAATTTTCAGAAATATCCTGATCAGAAAACGGATTGCCGTTTTCATCGGTCTCACGACAAAAATGGGCAAGAATATCGTCATCATCATTCTGTCTTTTTACATCGATTAAACGTTTAATAAAAATATCAATATCACGCTTGGCACGTAAACCTTTAAAATATTTAAAGCCCGGCATATACACCGGAAACAAATAATCAAAAGCCTCAACAAAACGTTGAAATGCGCTAGTAAGTTTATCACCATCACCGCCCTGCCCACTTACGCCAGTAAATGTTTGCGCGGCAATTTCCAATAAGGTTTGTTTAACACGAGGTGCAAACTTAAATTGCTCACCAGCTGCCATCGCAGTGATATTACGCGCGCATACTTCATTAATACCCACAGAGTATTTGCGCATGGCAGCGGTTTTAAAAGCGGTTTGCATTAGCCTGCGTTGAAATCGATGCTCATCAAAATCCTTCATAATCAGGCTGCCGCCGATTAAGTGTTTAAATCGCTCCAAACCCTTTTCAGATGAAAAGTTTTTATCCGGATCCAGATGTAAGGCTTGCGCATTATCTGGCCCTAAAGCTAGCAACACCCGCTCTGGCCCCATCTTCATGCGCGATACAGGCCCGTATTGTCGGTAATGCTGCTCGCAAACCTTATGCGGATCCATGCCAAAAGCGATGGCGCGGCCAAGCAATGGCATACCGTCGTTACCGGCGATATGCCCCAAATCATTATTAGTGGGCTGGTTTAGATAATCGGCATAATCATTCATAGGGTTTATTCTAATTAAATTTATTGTTCTTAGTTTTAACTTATTGCCATATTGGATGACTGGCGCGACAGCTTAACCTATTTATTAGCCACCCGCTTTCTGTTTTATAGCGCCAGTATTTGCCCGTGGCAGCAACCGTATCTTATGGGAATCTCTGGCGGATCGAGGTCAATCCATCATTAACGAGTTCGTCAGATTAAAACTCATTGCATCCATCACAGTTTTTCCAGACGCTGAGCAATGCATCATCCATGGTCGAATGCGCTGCAATTATTCACCGGCACAGCATCAACGAATTGATATGACCTATAGCTCTGGTGACTTAGTTTTTATTTTCCAAAACACTTACCTTATATAAAATCTCTATAGTTTTTTTGTAGCGTCCTTATCTTAAAGATATCTTAAATACCATTTTCAAAAAAAGCTCAAACACCCCGGCAATAAGTCCATGGGCAGCTTGTTTTATCGCAACGCATTCTATGTAAATTTTAGCGCTCTTTGATGCGCAATAAACAGCTCGCCTTACCAACATCTCAAACCGATTTTATGATGCCGATACTTTCGTAAGGAAGTCGAATGGACACCAATAAGTTTACATTGAAAAGGATGGCATCATGATCGATCTCTACTCCCGAGAAATGAAAATAAATCCCTATTCTACTTATCAATAAATGCGGGATCATAAACCTGTTTGTAAAGTAAAAGTCGGCGATGATCATGTCTGGGCACTAACGCGCTATGGCGATGTTCAATATGCTCAATTAAACTTTACCATTGGTAATCCGATGGTAACAACGATTCGTGCATTTGGAAAACCGCGCACCGCTGGGATCGACTTCAATTTTGAATGTTAAATTCTAGAAAAATTAAGTGTAAGCAACTGTTAAGCCAATACTGAAAACTGAATTTAATCAGCGGATAAAGCCAGCCTTGCTAGCTTAATCGGCGACTTTTCGTTTACTAAAAATAAATTAAATACCGTCATCCCCCTCTAAGCTCACCACGATATTAGTGAATATGCCTAAACGGATGATCGGAATCGGTATTTCTAGCCGCTAATCCAATAATATTTACTGTTCATGGTTTTCACTTATTGCCATACTGCCCGTAATCACGCACGTATCTCACCAAAGTGCGCACATCAATCAAATAATCATGTCGATGTACGGAGTAAAAGTGTCTGAGTCAGCCTCAAATTCACCGAGCCCAAACCACAAAAACCAGCAAAATATCTCTAACTATTGCTATGAGGAGATCGAAATAGGTCAAAATATTTGTGTTAACCGGACTATTAGCGGTGACGATATCAAGTTATTTGCGGCTTTATCTGGAGACTTAAACCCTTTACATCTCGACGAAGATTACGCCGCCACCACGACATTTGGCAAACCCATTGCTCATGGCATGCTATGTGGCGCACTGATTTCAGCCACTGTTGCTATGAACTTTCCCGGCCCCGGCAGTATTTATCGAAGCCAGACTATTCGCTTTACTAAACCGGTCTATATTGGCGACACCCTAACGATTGACCTGAGCGTGACTGAAAAACAAGACCGCTCCAAACTAGTGACGATTAAATGCATTATCACGAATCAGCATGGCAAGACTGTCGCCAGTGGTGATGCCGGTGTAATCGCACCCACGGAAAAGCTAACGATTCAAACCGCTACACTACCCACCGTTAGTCTTGGTGAAAAGATATACTGCGCCGGCAAATAGCATCGCAAAAATATCCATAGACAGTGTAAAAATATTTAACAAAATCTAACTTTTAAAGCTTGCTCGGTTAGAATATCTTGCGCACAAGATAAACAGCCAATATCGAAGAATTGTCATCAGTTAGTCATTAAATATAATCGCTTACAAAACGACACTGATAAAACAGCATTAAGCCAATATGAGAAAAGGTCCCAGTATGATATTTCAATACCCATCAACGCTTGCCAAACTTAGTTTAGTATTAGTTCTGTTTAGCTTACAAGCCTGCCAAACCGCTTACTATAACGCTTGGGAAAAACTTGGCGTTGAAAAACGCGACTTATTAGTCGATCGTGTTGAAGATGCGCGTGATGCTCAGGAAGATGCGCAAGAACAATTTAGCTCGGCACTAGAGGCCTTTTCTGCCTTAGTGGAATTTGATGGCGGCGAACTGGAAAAAATGTACAACAGTTTGAATAGCGAATACGACGACAGCGCCGATGCCGCAGAAAAAGTCTCTGACAGAATCGATCGTATTGACTCGGTTGCCAATGCATTATTTAAAGAGTGGGAAAACGAATTATCTGAATTCTCTAACCCGCGCTATAAAGCTGACAGCCAAAAACAATTGCGTGATACAGAATCGCGCTACCAAAATCTGCAAAAATCTTTGCGTAATGCCGAAGCTAGCATGCAACCGGTGCTCGCAACCATGAAGGACAATGTTTTGCGTCTAAAGCATATGTTAAACACCAACGCTATTGGCAGCCTAGATTCGGAATATCAAATTATCAAACGCGACATTGATAAACTGATTAACGAAATGAATGATGCTATTGAACGATCCAATCAATTTATTGCTAGTATGAAATCCTAAATTTCGTCTTAGCCATACTTCAAGTAATGGGTACTCCAGCATGTTAAAACCTTGGCTACGCAAAACGTTAACCGTAATTGCATTTTTGGTCACACTATTCTTTACGGTTAATCATTTCTCCGACTGGCAAGTGTTGCTAACAAAAACCGGTGTTAAGTTTTTAGATACGCCTTCGGCGGATGATCCGGTTTTAATGTTATCGGCAAAAAAAAGCTCGTCTGACAATGACCAGCAAGCGCAGCACGCGGCTAGCGATAACTTTGCGCTGGATGTCGTTGTTGATGGATTGGAACTACCATGGAGCATGACGCTGCTTGACGACGATACAGCTTTAGTTACTGAGCGTGCGGGTAAACTATATTCAGTATCATTAAGTAGCGGTGAAAAAACTGAAATCAGCGGCATCCCTAAAGTGTATTACAAAGGCCAAGCAGGGCTATTTGATGTGCTGCCCCACCCCGACTATCCGCAACAACCGTGGTTATATATTAGTTATGCCATTGATAGCGGCAACAATAACAGCACTACCCGACTTGCGCGCGCCAAATATGATAAGGAACAACAAAAGCTAAATCATTGGCAATTACTCTACACCGCCGCACCCGCTTTAGAAACCAAACGTCACTACGGTGGCCGCTTGTTTTTTCACAAACAGCATTTATATTTAACCATGGGCGAGCGCGGTCATCGTGAATACGCGCAAAAACTGGATAATGACTTAGGTAAAGTTCTGCGGTTCGATCTTGAGGGCAAACCCGCGGAGGACAATCCTTTTATCAACACAGCAAAAGCCAAGCCGGCAATTTTTAGTTACGGCCATAGAAATCAGCAAGGTTTGGTTCAACGACCTAACACCGATGAGCTATGGATTTCCGAGCACGGCCCGCAAGGTGGAGATGAAATCAACTTATTAATTGCCGGAGCCAATTATGGCTGGCCAATAATTACCTACGGCGAAGAATACGGTGGCGGCGTTATTGGCAAGTTTAGCAAAGAAGGTATGCAGCAGCCCTTGCACTATTACATCCCATCGATTGCTACTGGTAACTTAGCCTTTTATTCAGGCGAAGCTTTTCCGGGTTGGAATAACTCAATCTTTGTCACCGGCTTAAGGTCGCTTAATTTAAGTAGGCTAACACTTGATAATATTGATGGACAGCTGAAAGTTATTGACGATCAGCGTCTACTACAATCCTTACAATTTAGATTAAGAGATATCAAGATTTCAGATAAGGGTTTGATTTATTTATTAAGCGAGAATGGATCTATTGCTTTGCTGAGACCGGAGTAAAACCATTAAATCCCAAGCAATAAAAAAGGCTGCAGATGCAGCCTTTTTTATATTTGAACGATTTTAATTATTCAAATACTTACATCTTCACTTCCTGAATCTCTATAGCAGCGATACGTTGACCCTCTTCAGCACCTTTTTGGAAACGCTCAATTTGATCGAAATTCAAATACTTAAAGATTTGATCAGACATTGAATCAATCTTTTCAGCAAACTCCATATATTCTTGACGGGTAGGAATCTTACCGAGTATTGCACCAACCGATGCAAGCTCTGATGAAGTTAAGTAAACATTAGCCCCATTACCTAAACGGTTAGGGAAGTTACGTGTTGAGGTTGATAACACAGTCGCGCCATCTTCAACTCGCGCTTGATTACCCATACATAGTGAACAACCCGGAATCTCGGTACGCGCCCCTACTTTACCAAAGATGCTGTAATAACCTTCTTCAATAAGCTGGGTCTCATCCATACGCGTAGGCGGTACGATCCACATGCGCGTTGAGATATTGCCATCAAACTGCTTTAGCATTTCACCGGCCGCTCTAAAGTGACCGATATTTGTCATGCATGAACCGATAAAGA
>CAJQQO010000170.1 GCA_905480475.1 uncultured Pseudomonadales bacterium
GATGGAGTCTTATAAAGACAAAGTACTATTAATCGTCAACACCGCTAGCAAGTGCGGTTTCACCCCGCAGTTTGACGGGCTGGAAGCGTTGAATAAAAAATACGCCGACAAAGGTTTAGTGGTATTAGGTTTTCCATGTAATCAGTTTGGTAAACAGGATCCGGGTAATATGGGTGAGATTACCGAATTTTGTCAGCTTAACTATGGTGTTAGTTTTACCATGGCAGAAAAAATTGAAGTTAATGGCGGCAATGCGCATCCATTGTTCCAGCATTTAAAATCCAGCGCTAAAGGTATTTTAGGTTCTGAGGGAATCAAATGGAACTTCACCAAATTTTTAATTAACCGTGACGGTGAAGTTGTTAAGCGTTTTGCGCCAACGGTAAAACCCGAAGAGCTTACTAGTGCTATCGATGCATTAATATAAACTGCTGAGCTAGTAAAAATGTACGCGATTGCGTTTGAAGATAATAATGCTGTTTGGCGATCGCAAGATAATCCGGTTCCGGCTAGCCATGAAATTGTTATACGCAATTATGCGGCCGGTATTAATCGTGCTGACTTGATTCAGCGAGCTGGCTTTTATCCTGCGCCACCGGGGGCAAGCGAGATTCCCGGTCTGGAGTGTGCGGGTGTGGTGAGTGCCATTGGTAATAGCGTCACGCAATTTGCTGTTGGTGATCGTGTTTGTGCGCTATTAGCCGGTGGTGGATATGCCGAGCAAGTGCTTGTTGATGCACGACATGCCTTAGCGATTCCCGAGCAGCTTGATTTTATTCATGCCGCAGCCTTGCCCGAGGTTTTTGCCACCGCCTATCTAAATATTTATATAGAAGCTAAAGCTGCAAAAGGCGAGTCGGTGTTAGTCCATGCCGGCGCTAGTGGTGTTGGCACCGCTGCGATTCAAATTTGCAAGGCATTGGGTAATCCGGTTTACGTCACGGTTGGCTCAGAACAAAAGCGTCAGCAATGTATGGCGTTGGGCGCGCTTGATGCCCATGATAGAAAGCAAGGTAGCTTTGCCAGCAGCGCAATGGTGTGGACGGATAATAAAGGTTTTGATGTTATTCTCGATCCGGTCGGCGCTAGTTATCTTGCTGATAATATTAGCTGCCTAAATCTAGACGGTCGATTGGTATTGATTGGTTTAATGGGTGGCGGGCAAGCGGATATTAATTTGGCTAGCTTATTATTAAAACGACAAAGAGTTATTGGTTCAACACTACGCTCTCGCTCGGCAGATTTTAAAGCCGACCTTATTTCACTGTTGGCAAAAAATATTTGGTCGCTAATCATTTCCGGCGAGATTAAGCCTATTGTCGAAAAAGCCTTCGCTATAAAGGATATTGATCAAGCGCATCAGCTATTAGAAAGCAATCAAACCTTTGGCAAATTGATTTTAACGATTGATCAATAATATTCGCAGTTACTAAAGTGATTTGCCTAGCGCAGCTCTACACCACAGGCAGCGCAGCTTTTGGGTAAATAAATAAGCCCTTCTTTTCCGCGTGGCACCTCATTACAAGCAGGACAGCGGTACAGCTTATCCATATTAAATATCCACAGTAAAAAAACAGCGACGATGGGGATAAAGGCTTCTTTATAAAATCCTAGGGCTTTGGTTTGATATAAGGCTAAACCAATCGCGACTAATACAATCACATTGGCAATATAAAAACGTTTAGCCTTTTTAAGAAACTCGCGCTTTATAAGTTGCGAATCTTGACGATCTTGTTCCACGCGGTCTCTCTTGCAAAAATCAAATCAATTATAGACAAATCACCAAGGCGATTACCTGCATACGGACGATATGAAAGCCGCTATCGATTAGCCAATGGATAAAACTATTCTTGGCAAATTGGTAGTTTATACCTAGTGAGCTAGCAACAATGCCCACGCCAACGATGAAGGCGACTGTAGATGCATGGGCGAACTCTGGAGCGGGGCCAATTAATATCGCCAGCGCAATAGCTGCAAGCAGTGTAAAAAGAAATGTCAGTCCATAAACTTTGACTGGATTATCAACTTCTTTATTTGGATCAATGCCAACTGTCTTTGTCCACGCATTTAAAAACAATAAGGGTGAATACCAAATGGCACCCGTAATAAAGGCGGCTGCCGTGGCGATCAATACTTGCACAACATCTATATCTAACATAATGAGTTACCTCAATAAAAGATAGTGAGTTTTTCAGCTAGGGATCTTAATGTAGCGTTAGCTATTTTGCTGCTGTGGAAATTCCTTTATATAAACATCTTGTTTCGCGTAGGGTATTTCAACATTGTGTTCGGCAAATAATTTATAAATGGCGACATTGACTTCGTGAGTAATTTTGCCGCGGTCTTGTGGATGGTCAATGCGACACATTAAGTTGTAGTCAAGGCTGGAAGCGCCAAAAGCCCGCAGGCGTACCGAAGGCGGCGGTGAGCTGCAAACATCGGGATGGTCTATCGCCACTTTTGTTAGTAGCTCATGAACCAAATCAACATCCGAGCCGTAGGCAACACCTACGACGATTCTAATCCGCAACTTCGGTGTTGGGCCGCCGCTTTCATTAATAATTTTTGCGTTGGCAATAACGCCATTAGGAATAGTAATCTCTACATCATCACGGGTGGTTAGACGCGTACTGCGTAAGCCAATAGCACAAACCTGACCGCGCTCGCCCGAATCCAAATTTATATAATCGCCAATTTTATAAGGCGCGTCGGCAACAATAAAAAAGCCGGAAAACAAATTGGCCAAGGTGTCTTTAGCAGCAAAACCCACCGCGATACCAGCAATACCTGCAGACGCCAACCAACCAATGGGATTGACTCCCCAAATCATTAGCAGCACATAACTGCCCAGCATAATAATCAGTAGCTTACTGGTAAGATCGAATAGCGGTACGGTACGCAGTTCAATTAAAGTAAAGCGATCTTGCGCACTTAGCGCATCTAACAGTACGGAAGAGATTCTAAGTGTTGCGCCCATCCAGCTAGCAACAATCACTGAGGCAAAAATATTAATCAATACTTCGCTACCCGTCGATAGCTGCGCAACTTGAACTGCAAGTGTTAGACCAAAATAAAATATGGTACTAAAAATCGGTTTGCGCAAATGCAGCAAAATATCATCGTCAAATGTGGCCGATGTTAAACCGGTGATTTTGCCAACCACATTGACCAGCAATGAACGAAATGCCAAGGCAAGAATATAAAACAAGACGGCAACAATAATTGCGCCAAAAGCCGGGTATTGTTCTATTAGCTGCCAAGTGGGCAATACCGATTCAGGTAGCCAATCGGCAATATTCGGTAGCTGTGCTGAAATAGGTTCAACACGGCTTTGAGCTTCGGCTACTGTTTCGGAGGCCACTTCAGCAGTTGCTTCTGGCGTTGATGTGTTTGCCGTCATTATGATTCCTCTATGCGAATTTCAAGCCGGTCAATCAGAGTTTAAATGAGCTGTTGTATTTTGATAATCTTATTTGCGGTTAAATACTTCAATATCCAATGCGTTTTCACTTTTCGCAATGATACATGAGACTATGGAATCGCCCGTCACGTTTAGCGCAGTGCGCATCATATCCAGCAAGCGATCTACGCCAATAATTAATGCAATACCTTCTACTGGCAAACCCACCTGTTGTAATACCAATGCCAAGGTTACCAAGCCAACTCCTGGGACACCTGCGGTACCAATTGATGCGAGCGTAGCGGTTAATATCACTGTGAGATAACCGATCAAACCAATATCAATTTGATAAGCTTGGGCAATAAAAACCGTAGCAACACCTTGCATAATGGCAGTGCCATCCATATTAATGGTTGCACCTAAAGGTACGGTAAACGACGCCACTGAATTTTTAACGCCAAGTTTTTCTTCAACGGTCTCAAGTGTAATGGGCATGGTGGCATTACTGGATGCGGTTGAAAAACCAAATATCATCACGGGCCGAATATGCTTAAAAAATCTCAACGGGTTAAGTCCGGTAAGGACTTTTAACAAAGTGGTATAGATAACGCTGCCATGAATCAATAACGCGAGTACGACTGTCATAAAATAGACAAACAGTTGTTGGACTAGATCAAAGCCGGTGGTGTAAAAAATCTTGGCCAATAAGCAAAATACGCCATAGGGTGCTAGCTGCATTAAAATCATGACCATTTCCATAATCACTTCATTTAATGACTCAAAGCTTTTTGCAATTTTGGCACCGAACTCGCCAGAGCGCGAAATGGCAACGCCAAATAAAATCGCAAAGACAATAACCTGCAACATATTACCTTCTGCCATTGCGGCAACCGGGTTGCTGGGCACAATATTAATTAGTACATCTTTTAGCGGCGGCGCTGTTGAGGCTTGATAAGTAGCATCCGTTTCAAATTGATTGCCACTGCCCGGTTGAATAATAACTGCCAAGGTAAGCGCAATACTAATCGCCAGTGCGGTGGTTAATAAATACAGGCCAATGGTTTTTGACGCCATAAAACCCATGCGTCCGTGACCGCCCAAACTTGCAGTACCGCAGGTTAAGGATACAAATACCATGGGCACAACTAATAGCTTTAGTGAGGCGACAAAAATCTTGCCGACAATATCGAATAAACCAAAAAAGAAAGCGCTTTCAATGATACCGCCAGTAAGATCAAAACTATTGGCTAATGAGCCAATAGCAATACCGGCTGCCATGGCGATTAAAATTTTGTTAGTCAAACTCATCATTGTTTCTCTTGTTGTGGTAGTACTTATTTTTAACTTTAATGTTGGTTTTATTCGTTTATAAAGCTTAAGCAGATAAAACAAAAACCGGTAAATTTAACCGGCTTGCTGATGTTTGGCTTGAGTATAACAAGAAGTTGGCTGCTATAGCGCAGACTCGGCTAGTTAAGTTGCTTTTTTAAGCTCTGCAAGAGTATCTCGGCGCGACTACGGTCATAACCTGCTGGCGCAAGTTTTAAATAGGTGTTGAGCATATCGACGGCTGCTTTGGGTTGATCGCTAAGTGCGTAGAGTTGTCCGCTATCCAGCAGCAAGCTCGCCTCATCTGGTGCAATTTTGCGCATGGTTTCGAGCGTTAACAAGGCATCGATATACTCGCGATTTTCAACCTGCCTCAGTTTTATATTATTTTGTAAGCGCAGCAACACCATACGGTTTGATACCGATTCATAATATTGAGGTTGCAGTTCAGCTTCTGGCCCCAGAGCCTGTTTTATTAATGCTCGTAGTTCGGGGGCATCGAGCGGCTTGGCTTTATTAAACGGATCAAACACAATTCTTTCACCGTTTGCTTCGAGCCGACAAAGAAAATGTCCTGGCATTGCAATGCCGCTGACATTCCAGCCCAGCGCATTGGCGACGTGTATACAAATTATTGAGATGGCTATTGGCATTCCCTTTCGCCGATCGATCACTGCGCATAAATCGGCGTTTTCTAATTCATCATAGCTTTCACGATTACCGTGATATTGAAACTGTTCAAAAATGATCGACTGCAGACAGTGCAACTGTTTATGCGCATCGCCATAGTCTTGCAATAGTTGTATTGGGCCATCGATATTTCGATAGTAGGCGCCGGTCGCGGCGACCAGCTCATCCAAGTGCTGGGTATAAAAGCGCATGGGTTTGGCCCCCATCGTCGCAAAACCCAGAGCGGCATAGGCCAGACAAATGGAGTCATCACTAGCTGAATCCAATTGTTTTATGTACTGTCGCGGGTCTATCTTAC
>CAJQQO010000171.1 GCA_905480475.1 uncultured Pseudomonadales bacterium
CAGGTCATCAGGTCATCAGGCATTGGTACACCCGAACCAACAAGACCTTGCGCTTCGGCTGCCGAAGCCACCACCGTGACAGACACGGGAACAACAACATCCACCGGCTGACCCGATACCATGCCAGAAACAGTAACGATGATAGAGCCGGTCGCTCCCAAGAGCGCAGCTGGATCAACGGAAAAATCTAATGCCGCCAAATCACTGCCATTGGCACTAACCGATGCAGGGACAATACTGGCTGTTGCGGAGGTAACAAAAGAAGGAACGGTATTTGCCACGCTAATCGTGTCATAGCTGGCGTTACCAGCGGCGTTGGTCAGTAGCAGGAATATACTATTGCCGACGCTATCGGCTTCGATATCATAGGCGAAGGTAGAATTCGCGTAAGCCATGCAAAACAGCAAAGCTACCCAAAGGCGTTTGATTAGCATCATAAAATGCATCCTTATTATTGTTTTTAGTGCTCTTTATGGTTTTTTAGCACTCTGGCTATACGCAAGCGTAGGTATCGCACTGTTAAGTCTAACTAAGGGTGGCTATTTCAGCGACGCAAACGCGACCAAAGGGGCTAAAAGTCGGCCTATAGGGATAGTATTTCCTAAGCTTTCCAGCACTGCACCCACTTGCAAGCCAAAACCTGTCTACGTATGCTAGTTAGATCAAGCATTTAAGCCTTATCAATAATGAAATCAGCTGGATAATAAAATGCCTGCCGAACAAAACAACACTACTGCCAATAATTTCCCGCAGCTTAACTCGCCATTAACTATCGGTAACATGGCATTAAAAAACCGTATGGTGATGTCGCCCATGACCACGGCTTATTGCAATGATGATCAAACACCGAATGATCGTTTAATTGCGTATTTTGAAGAGCGCGCAAAAGGTGGTGTTGGCCTTATTACACTGGAGCTTACCACGGTAGATGAAGTGCATCGTTATATGCATCGCTCTATGACATTGGGTCACGATAAATATATTGATCATCATCGACGCATCACCGATGCGATTCATCAACATGGTTGTAAAGTGCAGCCGCAAATTAGTCATACCGGCCCAGAAAGTGTTGCGCCAATGTTTAACGGCCCACAAACCATGGGACCATCGGTTAGCGTTGCGCCGGTATGGGGCTGGCCAAGTCGTGAATTAACTATTGATGAATTACCCAATATCGCTATTGAATACGGTGAAGCCGTTAGGCGTGCGCGTGAAGCCGGTTACGATGGTATCGAATTACATGCTGCGCATTGTTATAACTTGCTCGCTTCTTTTTTATCCCCGTTGCGCAATAAACGCAGAGATGAATACTCGGCGTTTAAAGCCGATACGCGGATACAATTTATTTTAGATGTATTACAGGAAATCAAATCACGTGCCGGTAAAGACTTTCCGGTGACGTTAAGTATTTCCGGTTTTGAACGCTTTCCTGGTGGCCGAGCCATTGATGACACCCAACGCTTAGCGCCCGAATTAGTTGCTGGTGGTGTGGATTGTTTTCGTGTTAGTGGTGGCATTAGCGATTCACTAGTGACCATGATGGTCGGCAGTAGCGATCAAGGTGAAGCGGTTAATACTGCGCAGGCAGAGGCGATCAAACATGTTGTTGATGTGCCCGTCATGGTCGTTGGTCGCATTCATACGCCAGAACTAGGCGAAAAAATATTAGCCAATGGCCAAGCCGATTTAATTGCCATGGCCAGACCCATGTTAGCTGATCCCTACTTTGCAAAAAAAGTCGCCACAGGCAAACATAAAAACATTCGCCTATGTATCTCTTGTGAAAACTGCATTGACTCAATGCAAACACTGGATAACTTGCGCTGCGCGGTGAATCCGCTTTCCGGTCGTGAAGCAGAACTTAAGTTTGTTGCCAGTAATAAAAAAGTTGTGGTTATTGGTGGCGGAACCGGCGGCTTGGAAGCCGCACGCTTAGCCGCTACCGCCGGTCATCGCGTGGTGCTTTTTGAAAAACAGAAACGCTTAGGCGGCTCTTTAGTATTAGCGTCTACCGTTCACTCCGATAACGAGCGCTTTTTAAACTGGCTATTAGCCGAGGTAAAACGTTTGGATATTGATATCCGAACCGGCGTTGAAGCCACGGTTAATTTAATTAACGCCGAACAAGCTGATAGCGTTATCGTATCAACGGGTGCAAAAATTGATACTCCAGCGTTCGCAGGTGTTGAACACGCTAGTATTTTAACCGGCACATTAATGCGCCAAATTGTTGCAGGCTCGGTTGATCAAAGCCAAGCGCACAGACTACCCAGCTGGCTTAAAAAATTAATCAATAGCAGTATGCCTACGCTGCAGCCCTTATTAAGTCCAAAGTTATTGCGAAGCGCCAGCCGTTATTGGATGCCATTAGGAAAAACCGTTGTGATTATAGGCGCCGATCTAGCAGCCATAGAACTGGCGGAATTTATTGCCAGCCGCGGCCGCAGGGTTCATCTATTAGAAACCGCAAAAAAAATCGCCCCCGAAGTAGGTAAGAAACGACGTCAGGAACATATGGATCGCTTGGATAAATTAAAAATCACGATTAACACCGCGATTAATATTGTACGTATAGATCCTAAAGCCGTGGTGATAGAAGCTTTTGCTCACCAACATAGTATCTCTGCTGATAGCATTATCGTTGCGGGCCATGCCATTGCTGACACAGCACTAGCTGAGGAGCTAGCAGCTGCGGGCTTAGCCGTTCAAGCGATTGGTGATTGCACAGGACTGGGGTTAATTGCCAAAGCAACCCATAGCGCTGCAGAAGCGGTCAATAATATTGAATAGCGAGTTTTTAATTGCTCTCAATAATAGTTATGCGCACTGCAAATGCGTTTGCACAACTTTATTAGTTGTAATCGTTTTGGAGTGAGGCGCTTTTTCTAACTGTACACCGATATCCAAAACTGGCACCTTATCTAAATATAAAAGCTGGTCTATATAATTTTCTAATACCGCGTGATTAAGATTGGAGGCAGTATCTTTATCTGTAGTTATTAATTCGTCATGAGGAGTACTAGGAAGTTCAATTATTCGGGACCGAGCATAAAAGCCTTTGTTATCGACACAAGTAATACGTTTTTTAAAATAAATCGCCGATTTAATTTCCACTTCAAAAGCAATCAGCTTGATAATGCTCGTCGATTTATGGCTGGATAATTCTTTTGCGCCAGACGAAGAATGGCTAGGCGCGGCGTTAATAGCAACTGGCACTAAGCAGCTTGCCGGAATTTGGCCGGTAAGAAAAGACATCCAATCGCTATTGCGGCAGTAACGATAACTGCCATCTTGTCGCGCTACGAAAACATATTTCCCTTTTTGCATGTACGTATACTCCCTCTTATGTGAGCTACAGATTATGCTGATTCAACTATGTTTTTTACGACTTGATCAATTTACCTTTTATATTGGGCTTGTATATTGGCTCTGTTTTTTTGGGCTGGCGATATAACTTTTTATTGCCACTTGATA
>CAJQQO010000172.1 GCA_905480475.1 uncultured Pseudomonadales bacterium
CGGGCGCTCAAGCCATCGACAACACCACTGCAGCGAGTAATATCTGCAGCGCGCTGGCTCAGCTGGGGCAAAACCTGCCGGCCGAGGCAAAAACACTGCCGGTAACTGAATTATTAAACTGCGCGATCGAACACTGGCAAATAGAGCGAGTCCCCAAGGCAGCCATTACGGGTAACTAAACCACCCCAATAGAAAAAAATGAGTGTTTTCATATAGTTGGTGTTTTTTTTGACGAAACTTAAAACGTTACGCTAACGTTACCCCAATTCCGCACTCAAAGCCTTTGTGGTGACAAAAACTCGCATTTCCCGTTACAAACGGTTACAGTGCACGCCAATTTGGTATTAGTCGGCTAATATTTGTTATATAGCAAGCTACACGCTAGAGCCAAGGCTAAAGTCATCAATTGCTGCAGCACAAGGTCGCACTCGTTAGGCATACAACTTATTTAAAGCGTCGTTAAGCTATAGATACGACGGGGAAGCACAAGACTTCGTTAAACTCCCCGACCATTAAAATTGAGTGCAAATCCACGCTAGCAAGCCAAGTTATTAAGCTCAGGTATTCGATGTGAAACAAGCTCTAATTATTGAAAACGATACAAGTCTCTACCCTCGACTAGCCAAACTTCTGGACTCGCAGGGATATAAAGCCACCCACGCCACGTCGATTAAGCAAGCACAAAGTTTTCTTCGCAATTCTGCCAAAGGCTCGGCCGCGCAAGAGCAAGACACCCAAAGCCCAAATCTGCCATTTGATTTAATTATTAGCGAACTCCAGCTACCGGATGCGCCTGCGATTGATCTAGTTGCCGATGCAAGTTGCCCGCTACTCGTTCTATGTGCAGCCAGCGACAGCGCCTCAATGCTTGATGTTATGCGTGCCGGTGCCACTGACTGCATTATCAACCCCTATAAAGATAGCGATCTAATTAGCGCACTTGCTAGACTGAATCCTGAACCACAAGCTTGCTCCTCCGCTGATAAACGTGGTTCTGCAAGCGTCACCTCCAAAGCCTCTACCTCCGAAGCGCCTGCTTCTGAAACCAAGGCCGCAGAAATCTGCGAACAAGCGCCAGTACCAGGCATGATTGGCACCAGCCCATCAATGCAAACCGTATATCTACGTATTCGCAAAGCCGCGCCAACGCGCTCAACGATTCTTATTCGTGGCGAAACCGGCACAGGTAAAGAACTGGTCGCGCGAGCGGTACATGGAGCAAGCGATAGAGCAGAACAACCTTTTATTGCCGTTAACTGCGCAGCGATTCCAGAGACATTGATTGAAGCTGAATTATTTGGTCATGAAAAAGGCGCATTTACCGGTGCAGCCAGTAAACGCTCAGGATTAATTGAAGCCGCCGAAGGTGGAACATTGTTTCTTGATGAAATTGGTGAGCTGCCCAGCGAAGCTCAAGCGCGGCTACTGCGCTTTATTCAGGAAAGCGAAATTCGTCGTATTGGCTCCAACGAATCGCACCGAGTTAATGTTAGATTAATTGCCGCCACCCACCGCGATTTGAAAAAACTGACAACTAGCGGCGGATTCAGACCCGATTTGTATTACCGTATTAATGTTGTTCGCATCGATTTACCGCCATTAAAACAACGCGGTAATGACTTACTCGAAATTGCCCAGCACCTGCTAGAGCGCGCAGCTAACCGCCATGACAAGCCGGGTTTGCACTTGTTACCCGAGGCGATTCAAACGATCAATAATTACTCATGGCCGGGTAATGTTCGCGAGCTAGAAAATGTTATCGAGCGAGCCGCTATTATGACTGAAGGCTTGGAAATCGACCGCGATGCATTAGAGATTGATGTCGAGTTTGGCGATAACGCCCGCTTTAACGCCGAAATCCTTACCCCCTTTACCGGCAATTATTTAGAAATCAATCAACCCTCGGTCTCCAACATGTCGGGGGCAGGCATTAATAGCCTAGGCACATCAGCCGCCTCCAGTCGCAATCAACTGCCCGACCCAATTGAAGATCTCTCGCTGGAGGATTATTTCCAGCGCTTTGTATTAGAAAATCAAGAAACCATGAACGAAACCGAGCTCGCCAAAAAACTGGGTATCAGCCGTAAATGCCTATGGGAACGCCGTCAACGCTTTGGCATTCCACGCAACAAAACGGGTGGCAAATCATCCTCCGGCGGCCTACTGTAAATCGCCACTCGCTGTCCAGATATCCGTTTAGACTTTCTTATCGATACAACAAGACCCTAATCTATAAAACCATGCTGATTTTTCCAAATCAGCAGCTAAACCAAATTATTTTTCGCCACCAACACGACAGCGCTATTACTCAGTCTGATAGTGGTTATTCTGTTACCCGAATAGGGTCTTAGACAAACCGAGTTGATATACAGAGCGAAATCAGCGGACCACGTGTTACCAATAGCGCGTAAATCCTCTGGATTCTGTAGCCGGTAACACGGCAAAGAGTCGATGCGTAACACCCAATGTAAAATATCATGCATTACCTTACGTAAACCTCGCGTAAGTCATTGTTTTTAAAGATTTGGCAATACATGGCACACTGCGTGCAATCAGTTGTATTGCTGAATAAAAATAATAATTAGCAATAACAATAAAAATAATTACACGCGAAAAGCAATAACAATATAAAAAAGACAACAAGACCTGGATGGGGAGTTATCTCCCCATCGTAATTCCCTCACTTAGTACTATCCAACTTATCTTTGCCTGCCTTAATATTCTTGAAGATAAACATCTGAACCATAAACTCCAGTATCAAATCCGGATATCTTGCGAAACGTCTACAAGCTTAAATAGTTTGACGCGGGCGCACAGACACAGACAAGCATTCGGTCTTATTTCAAACCGGTTACAAGCACCAACAGCGCAGCATCAATAACAGATTTAAGAACCGCCACTCAATACGGCGCATAGCGGATACAGGCGCTGTAACGGGTAGTTGTGATAAACTCCCGCACTTGGATAAAAGTGATAAGAAAACTGCTAATTTACTGACCATCAACTATTGCTATGGCTGGCCCAGTCGATACAAGTACAGTAGTACACATAAGACCTGACACTATCCTTTAAGCAAGACACTTTCAGCTGCGGAGTGCCGCAGTATCGGGTGTTTTTTACCATTAGCTAAATAGAAGCTTATAGCTAAGACCAATGATAAGGCGATATTCGCCAGCCAAAACAATTTTCGGACTATGAATGCTAAAGAAGCTGTTCAAAACTATTATCTCCTCTAAAGCAGCTAATGCCTCAGATATGGCCTCCGTCGAGCCAAATATAATCTCCCGCGACAATCACTGTATTTCTCGTAAGCAGATCAGCAAAAGCGCGCTGACTGTGATGTACGATTTACGCAAAGCCGGTTACGAGGCATACCTAGTGGGCGGTGGTGTTAGAGATTTACTACTCGGCTTAGCGCCTAAGGATTTTGATGTCGCGACAAATGCCACACCTGAACAGGTGCTGCAACACTTTCGCCGAGCCCGCATTGTGGGGCGACGTTTTAAAATTGCCCATGTGCGCTTTGGCCGCGAGATAATAGAAGTCACTACCTTTCGCGCCGGTCATGAGCAGCTAGAAAACAAAAAGGGCAGCAATAGCAACAAATCCGAAACTAACGATCAAGGTATGTTGTTACGCGATAATGTCTACGGCAATCTGCGTGATGACGCACTGCGTCGCGACTTCACGATTAACGCCCTTTACTACAGCATCGATGGCTTTACCGTATTCGATTATGTCAACGGTCTGGACGACCTGCAGAACCGGCTAATCCGTATCATTGGCGACGCCAACCAGCGCTATGCCGAAGACCCGGTGAGAATGCTGCGCGCCATTCGCTTTAAAGCCAAATTCGATTTTGAACTAGAACAACAAACCGCTGCGCCTATGCGCTCGCTCGGTCACTTGCTCAATCAAGTCGCGCCGCCACGCTTATTTGACGAGACGGTAAAAATCTTTCTTAACGGCCATGGCCGCCAAGCCTTTGAGTTATTGGTTGAATACCAGCTGTTTGATACCTTATTTCCCGTCACCGCGCCTTATTTGCAAAGCGAGGGCCAGCAGAATAGCGAAAATACTGGTGAGCACTACTACCAGCTAATCTGTAATGCGCTAAACAATACCGACCAACGCGTGCAGGACCATAAGCCGGTTACGCCAGCATTCTTATTTGCCGCTCTACTTTGGCCTGCGGTATGTGAAGATGCGGCCATTCAGTTGGGTAGCGGCTCGCCAAAACTACGCGCCCTGCAAATTGCCGGTCACAATGCCGTTGATGGACAAATTGGCACTATCGCTATTCCCAAACGTTTTAGCATTGCGATGCGAGAAATTTGGACTTTGCAACAAAGGCTGGAAACCGCCCACGGCAAACGCGCCATTGCGGTATTGCAGCACCCCAGATTCCGGGCTGCATACGACTTCTTATTACTGCGAGAGCAAACCGGCGAATCCTTAGACAATCGCGGTGAATTCTGGACTCAGCTGCAAATCGAACATCCGGTTGAAAGACAGCACACGCCGAGGCCAGAGGGCGGTAATCGTCGCCGACGCCGACCAAGGAATAAAGACAAACCAGCAGCCGAATAGCAAGATACGCTTATTTCCACACTGAATATGCTGCGGAAAACTGCCCAGACAGCCGCAAGTAAGTGAACGTTAAATATACGATTATCAATAAATGAGTCTTTCAGGCAATCACAATAGCAATGCTGCCAGCACGATGACTTATATCGGCATTGGCAGTAATCTAAACCAGCCGATTCAGCAGGTGCTTACCGCGCTGAAAAGCCTCGCTAAGCTGCCAAACAGCCGCTTACTGGCCCAATCGTCCCTCTATCGGAGCCATGCACTTAAAGTGCCTAAGGTCGCTGACACTGGCTCAGCAGAGCCTAATCCAATCGACACAGGCTTAATAGGCACACGCGCAATCGAATCTGATCAAGCCATTGAATCGCCAGCCGCCGCCCAAAATGATTATATTAATGCCGTTGCCAAGCTAGAAACCCGGCTGCCGGCGGAACAATTGCTACTGGCACTGCAAGCAATAGAACAAAGCCATGGCAGAATTCGCAAACAACGCTGGGAGCCAAGACCGCTGGATTTGGATATACTGCTTTACGGCGACCAAACAATCGCCACCGACACTTTAAACGTACCGCACCCGGAAATAAGCAAACGCCACTTTGTGCTTTATCCGTTAGCAGAAATAGCGCCAGAGCTGATAATGCCCTACGATATCAGCCTTGCAGACTTGCTAAAGCGATGCCCGATTGATGAACTGGCGATTGTTGAATTAGCTAGCGAAACAACAAGTAATACAGCGCCATCAGCTGGCGAGTAAGCCGTCCCGCTGAAATACTAACTACACTCTTGGCCATAAGATGACAGAGCTTAACCCGCTTGATAAATCGTTTGAATCCGGCATGCTTGATACCGATACCTTAGGTATTGGCGAGCTACTAAAAGATCGTGAAATCCCCCGCTTTATTACTATTGAAGGTCCTATTGGCGTCGGCAAAACCACTTTAGCCAAACGTCTGGCCGAAAGCTTTAACTATGAAACCATGTTAGAGCGAGCCGAAGAAAACCCTTTTCTTGCCGGCTTTTATAAAAACCGCCGCCAAAATGCGCTGGCAACCCAGCTGTTCTTTTTGTTTCAAAGAGCGCAACAAATTCAGGATATGCGCCAACAGGATTTATTCTCGCCGGTTCGCATCTCCGATTTCCTGATTGAAAAAGATCGCTTATTTGCCCGCGCCAATCTTGAAGAAAATGAATTCAAATTGTACGAGCAGGTTTACTCACAAATTACTATCGACGCCCCCAAACCCGACTTGGTCATATACTTGCAAGCGCCCGTTGATGTATTAATGGATAGAATATTACAGCGCGGCATTTCGGTAGAGCAATCTATCGATCGGGATTATTTGGAATTACTGAATGAAGCCTACAGTGAGTTTTTTCTTTATTACGATGATGCGCCGCTGCTTATTGTTAACTGTGCTGAAATTGACTTTATCAACAACGACGGCGACTATTTAACGTTGATAGACTATATGCTTAATGTCCGCGGCGGTCGACACTATTTCAACCCGACCATATTCTCCTAACACCGCGCAAACTCATTGTTACAAAGGCTAATTATCTAAGGCGATATTTAGCCATTAATTCAATCAAGCAACCACGGGAATTCAATCTTTGAAACATACTATTCAAAAATTGCGCGAGCGAAAAAAAGAGCAAAAAAAATTCAGTGTCGTTGCAGCCTACGATGCAACATTTACCGAAACCTTGAATCAAGCGGGCATCGAAGCCATCTTGGTTGGCGACTCGCTAGGTATGGTTGTGCAAGGACAAAACAGCACGGTACCCGTCACGATGGAACATATGATTTATCATACTGAGGCCGTAGTCCGCAGTAATTTATGCTGTGACGAGCAAGCGGTAATTATTGCCGACATGCCTTTTATGAGTTTTGATTCGGTAGAAAATACCCTTCAAAACGCTGCACGACTGATGCGCGCAGGCGCCAATATGGTCAAGCTAGAAGGTGGTGACTGGCTGGCAGAGTCAGTAGCAAAATTAGCTGAACGTGGCATTCCGGTTTGTGCGCATATCGGCCTAACACCGCAATCGGTCAATAAGCTTGGCGGCTACAAAGTGCAAGGCCGCACTGAAAACCAACGACAGCAACTACTAGACGATGCGACTGCGCTAGATCAAGCTGGCGCCGACTTTCTGGTACTAGAATGTATTCCCACACCTTTAGCTAAGGAAATCACCCAAGCCACTGAATTTTCCACCGTTGGTATTGGCGCAGGAAACGGCACCGATGCACAGGTATTGGTTTGTTACGATATGCTTGGCCTTTCCAACAGCCCGGCAAAATTTGTTAAAAACTTTTTAGCCGAATCCGGTGGCGCGCATACGCCTTCAATATTGAATGCCTTTGCAGCTTATAAACAAGCGGTAGAAAGTGGACAATATCCAGCAGCAGAGCATGAGTATAGTTAATAGTTTGTATCAATAATAACTCACCACTCACTATTAAAAATCGTTAGAAAAACGCCAGCAGCTTTATATAACTTTAAAACAAGACCCAAGAAAAAATGCAAACGCTAAATCAGGTTAAATACTTACGCGCCGCCATCAATGCCGATAAAGAACGGGGCAAACGCGTTGCCTTGGTACCTACCATGGGCCATCTTCACGAAGGCCATTTGCAATTAGTTAGACGCGCCCATGAAATAGCCGAAATAGTGGTTGTTAGTATCTTTGTAAACCCAATGCAATTTGGCGCATCAGAAGACCTCGACAGCTATCCCCGCACCTTGTTAGACGATCAGGAAAAGCTCGAAGCGGAGAACGTACACTTTTTGTTTACGCCTAGCGATAAAGAAATGTATCCCAACGGCATAGAAAATCATACTAAGGTCAGCATTGAAAACCTTTCCAATATGCTTTGTGGTATTCACAGACCCGTGCATTTCGAAGGGGTTTGCACGGTAGTGACCAAGCTGTTTAATTTAGTACAACCCGATGCCGCGGTATTTGGTGAAAAAGATTTTCAACAACTCACCATTATTAAACGCTTAGCATCCGATTTATGTATGCCTATTGATATTATTGGCGTGCCAACGGCACGAGCCCATGACGGTTTGGCGCTTAGCTCGCGTAATACCTATTTAAGCAGTGTTGATCGCGCCAGAGCGCCGATGTTATACGAAACACTCAAGGATATACGCGACCAAATATTGGCAGGCAATCGACAGTACGAAACACTCTGCGAAGAAGCGAAACAAAAACTCAACAGCTCCGGCTTTGACGTCGATTACTTTGATATTCGCGATCAAAATGATCTTAGCTTGTTAGCGAATGATGCCGAGAATAGCTCAGTATCTATTCTAGCTGCGGGAACACTAGGCAGCACTCGACTGCTGGATAATATTTATCTAAGCTTGTAGCGCAACGCAGCGAATTAAATTGCCGAAAAATATTTTATCAGCCACCATTTAATGAGTTATTTGTATGTCCAAGTCGTCTGTTTATCCAGTTAAGGAACAGTTTGAAAGCAATGCCCATCTTAATCGTGACCAATATGATGCCATGTATCAGGCATCTATTTCACAGCCCGATATGTTTTGGAATGTACAAGCCAGAAACTTACTTTCGTGGGATAAACCTTGGGATAGCGTTTGCGAATACGACTTTAAAAAAGGTGAAACTAGCTGGTTTCGCGGCGGAAAAATCAATGTCACCACTAACTGCATCGATAGGCACTTAGACACTCGCGGTGATCAAACCGCAATAATTTGGGAAGGTGATGAACCCGACCAACAAAAGCATATTAGCTACAGGCAATTACATGAAGCAGTTTGTCGTCTAGCCAATGGTTTAAAACAACGCGGCGTTAAAAAAGGCGATCGCGTCTGTATTTATATGCCGATGATTCCTGAAGCCGCATACGCAATGCTAGCGTGCGCGCGCATTGGTGCGATTCACTCAGTCGTTTTTGGCGGCTTCTCTCCGGATGCTTTACGCGATCGTATTATTAATTCCGACTGCGAAACAGTTATCACTTCAGACGAAGGTATTCGAGGCGGTAAAAAAATTCCGCTTAAAAATAATGTCGACTCTGCTGTCGCCGCTTGCCCCAATGTCCATACCGTATTAGTCGTGCAGCATACCCAAGGTAAAGTAAACTGGAACGATAACGACGTCTGGTATCACGAGCTTACTAACAGCGTTGATGGCAACTGTCCTGCCGAATTAATGGATAGTGAAGATCCGCTATTTATTCTTTACACCTCGGGTTCTACCGGCAAACCCAAAGGTGTTATGCATACCACTGGTGGCTATTTACTTGGCGCGACGATCACCCATAAATATGTTTTTGATTATCACGATGGTGATATTTATTGGTGCACCGCCGATGTAGGCTGGATTACTGGCCACTCCTATATTATTTACGGCCCGCTCGCCAATGGCGCAACGACCTTAATGTTTGAAGGCGTGCCAACCTATCCTACTGCATCACGCTGCTGGGATATTTGCGATAAACACCAAGTTAATATTTTTTATACTGCGCCAACCGCCTTACGCGCCCTAATGGCCATGGGTAATGATTACGTTACCCAAAGCTCGCGCAGCTCTATTCGTTTGTTAGGCACAGTAGGCGAACCGATTAACCCTGAAGCATGGGAGTGGTATTACCACGTTGTCGGCGAAACCCGCTGCCCGATTGTTGATACTTGGTGGCAAACTGAAACCGGCGCTATCATGATATCGCCACTACCGGGCGCAGTAGATTTAAAACCCGGCTCTGCATCCTTACCGTTTTTTGGTGTACAGCCAATACTCCTTGATGCCGACGGGAATGAAATTATTGGCGAAGGTGAAGGCAATCTCGTCATCAAACAATCATGGCCTAGCCAAATTCGTTCGGTCTATGGCGATCATCAACGCCTGATCGACACATACTTTAGTACTTACCCCGGTTACTTTTTTACCGGCGACGGTGCACGCCGTGATGCCGATGGTTATTATTGGATAACTGGCCGGGTTGACGATGTATTAAATGTATCAGGCCATCGCTTGGGCACAGCAGAAGTTGAAAGTGCACTGGTATTGCATGAGAGCATTGCCGAAGCGGCAGTGGTAGGTTATCCGCACGATATCAAAGGCCAAGGTATTTATTGTTACGTGACGCCGATGGCGGGTGCCAAAGTATCTGAAGATTTAAAACAAGAATTAGTTGCGTTGGTCAGCAAAGAGATTGGCGCGATTGCCAAGCCCGACAAAATTCAATGGGCGCCCGGCTTACCAAAAACTCGCTCCGGAAAAATCATGCGTAGGATATTGCGCAAGATCGCGGCCAATGAATTAGATTCACTTGGCGATACCAGCACCTTGGCTGACCCTGCAGTCGTGGATGGTTTAATAGCTGAACGGCTTAATCAATAAAAAAGCGTTTGAATGGTCGCCATTAACAGCTAGGCATTAAGAACACACCGGGAATTAATACTGCTCGGTGTATTCTTCCATTTCCTCTTCTTCTTGAGCAGTTTCAAGATTCATTTCTTCAAATGAAACAAACTTATCTTCTGATGGTTGAATATCTTCTTCCAAGCCCATCATGGAAAGCAGCTCTTCGTCTTCCATATCAAATAAACCGGTCCACTCCATAATCGGCTGCCACTGGGCTAAATCGTTAGCGACTCTGCCCGGCGGCAAATCAAACAAGCTTAAACCTGCATCAAGTGAACGAATATAATTTTGTGTATCACGCAAGGTCGCAATGCGCGGAATATTGGTTCGCTCCAAGAAAGAGTTAAACGTCTGCATATACTTGGTATTCGCTTTAACACGATTGGCAATCACGCCGATTTGCATATTCGGGTTATCCAACCAACCGATATTGCTCAAGGTAACCCATAAACGCAGTGCCGCCTTGATATCGATAGGTGAAGGAGTAATTGGAATAATCAACTTATCGCAAGCGCTAGCCACACCCATTTGGCT
>CAJQQO010000173.1 GCA_905480475.1 uncultured Pseudomonadales bacterium
GCTCTTCCGATCTCGCCCATTCGTATAAAGCGCGCAGTGGTGGCCATGGGCTATCCGGGCTTACGGCAATACCGAGGGCCTCGGGTAAGCTAAACAATAAGCCGTATAAAACTGAAATACTGTAAAAGGCTACTAGTAGGCAATCCAGTGGTCGTTGATAAATCGGTTTAACAGGCATGTCAGCTCCTTTACAAAGCAATATGATCAGCGATCCTGATCGAGGTGTTTTTATTAGCTAGCCGCAGCATAACCGCATAAACGGCAATAAATGCTTTAACAATCGGTAAAGAACGCATGCTATTCAGGCAATGATTTTGCCAATAGTCATCGCTTATTCCCGTCGGCTGAATCGCAGAGCACAAACACCATAATAAATATGCAATCGACGCAGAAAACGCATGGTATTGCCAGTAAGAGTGAAGGGAATTGTTACTGTCGGCAGTGTTACCATGACGTCAGTTTCTACTGGTATTAATCCTGTCGGTGGTAAAATGTCGCACGCATTTAGCCGCGCTATTTATTACAGGCCAATTCAACAATTTATTTAATCCGAGGCAATGATCATGACAACTAACGATTCAGCTATGGAGGGCAGTGATGCAAGCAATGATGATGCAGGAGCTGATGCTTCAGGTACGGCGGCAATCGAACAGGCCTTTGGGATGGATGGTGATCTAAGTCGTGATCAAGCCAACTCACGGTTTATCAAAGTGCAGGCCGGTTACCATGGTTTTGCGTTAATTGCCGCGCTTGCACTTTGGGGGGCTGCTGATAGTTGGGCATTGATCTCCAATTTACCTATCGCCGGTGTATTTGCCGTAATCGCGTCAATCGCTTTTGGTATAGCCATGTCGCATATTTTGCATGAGTGGAGCCATTTTATGGGCGCTTACTTTAGCGGCTCTGAATATACCGTTAAAGAAAAACCGGCTTTTCTATTTTTTGATTTTGACTATGACAAAAATAGCCGCAAACAATTTTTATCCATGAGTGTGGGTGGTACCGTCGGTAATTTAATTTTTCTGGCTTTGATTTTATTTTGTATTCCTTTAGATAGTGCTGGCCGCACCATGTTATTGGCTGTGGGTATTGGTATGTTGGTCTATGTGTCGGTTATTGAGTTTCCTGTTATTCGTTTAGCAAGTGGTGGTAAGTCGGCGATGGAATCCTTAATCGAACATTTTGGTAAAGGCCCAGGCATATTAAATATGGCAACCATGTATGGAATACTTGCGGCGATAATTAGTTGGTTCTTTTTATATTAAGGCTATTTGATACGCAGATTGACTGATTTTTATTGAGACTCATTTTTAATATAGGTATTTGAGAAATAACTATGTCTACAGAAGATAAAGCAAAAGCAACCAAACCACGCCGTTTAAAAGATATTAGCGAATGGCACAAAACAATGGATATCGCGATTATTGGTTTTGGCGGTGCAGGTGCATGTGCAGCGATAGAAGCAAAAGATGCAGGAGCCGACGTAACTATTTTTGAACTCTCCAGTGCGTCAGGTGGTTCAACCGCTATGTCTAGTGCCGAAATCTATATGGGCGGCAACGGTGGCACGCGGGTGCAAAAAGCCTGTGGTTACGATGACAGCACTGAAAATATGTATAACTATTTAAAGCTTTGTCAAGGCGAGCAGGGTGACGATAATAAAATCCGCGCCTACTGCGAAGGAAGTTTGGGACATTTTGATTGGCTGGTTGATAAGGGAGTGCCGTTTAAAGATACCGAGTTTAAAGAGCGCGCCATTATGGTTACCACCGATGATGGTTTGTTATACACCGGCAATGAAAAAGTTTGGCCATTTAATGAGGTGGCAACGCCAGTGCCGCGTGGTCACAATCTGTATGTCGACGGTGATAACGGCGGCCCGTTGTTTATGAAAATCATGACAGATAATGTTGAAAAGCGAGGTGTCAATGTAGAGTATGAAACGCGTGCTCTAACGCTAATCCAAGATGAAGACGGAGTCGTGCACGGAATTGTTATTCGTCAAAATCAAAAAGAGTTAAATGTTAGAACCCACAAAGGCGTTATTCTTTGTGCCGGTGGTTTTGTAATGAATGAGGCGATGTTAAAACGCTATGCGCCCATGTTATCGAGATGCAACGCGCCAACCGGTAATCCCGGAGATGATGGTGCGGGTATCTTAATGGGTATGGGTGCTGGTGGTGCAGCAATCAATATGCACGAAGGTTTAACTACGCTACCGTTTTATCCACCACCGAGCTTAACTAAAGGTATTTTTGTCAACTCGGCGGGGCAGCGCTTTATAAATGAAGATTGTTACCATAGCCGCGTCGGCAACTATTGTTTAAAACAACCCGGCGATAGAATTTATCTGATCTTTAGCGCCGACGATATTGGCAATTACCAAAACAGTAATTATATGGGCGCAGATATTGCGGGTACCGGTGAAACGGTTGCCGAGCTGGAATCCGAGCTTGGCTTGCCTGAGCTGTCATTGCAGCAAACAGTGGAGTTTTATAATCACTATGCCGAGAAGGGTGAAGATCCAAAATTCCATAAGATACCGCAATGGTTAACGCCTATTAAAGGGCCCTATGCCGCACTAGATTGTACGCTGGGTCGCGGTGCGATGTACTCTATGTTTACCTTGGGCGGCTTGGATACACTACCCACCGGTGAAGTGCTTACTGGCGAGCGCGAAGTGATTAAAGGTTTATATGCAGCCGGTAGAACCACTGCGGGTATGCCGCGCACCGGTGATGGTTATGCAAGTGGAATGTCGGTGGGTGATGTGAGCTTTTTTGGCCGTTGGGCGGGTCGTACAGTGGCGGCAGCCGAAAATTTGAGTTAGAGTCTGACATATTGCCAGCGCTTTGATGTCTTGGCCTATCTGGGCAGTTTGTTAATGCGCTTAAGCAATGCCCGTATGCCTTTTTTCTTATAGTTTAATGTAACCTAAAAAGGTTAAGCAATTAAGATCAAGGATTAAAGGCTGAGTGTTTGAGGCATAACTCTTGAAACTAATAACGCTGTCAGCAGTTGTTTGAATTTTAATAATAAAATTATGGTTAAACAGCACTGCGATCTAATAATTGATTCTTGTAAGCCAATTGGCTTGCTTGCCTTATTGCGCTCCCGCTCGGCTGTTGTTTACTTTTGCTTATTTGCTTTATCGCTACTTTCTGGCTGCGCAACTTCGCCGGCTAAGCAAAGCCATAGTGTTTCAAATACGGACGCTTCACAACTTGCTAACCAGCCAGTAAAAAAATCACTGAATAAAAATTGCAGTGAGGCTTTAGCGCTGTCTCAGCAATTGATTGAAGCTGGTGATATTAGTGCCGCCGAAAAACAATTACAACTCACGCTTGAGCGCAATTGTTTTAGCGCTTATGAACAGTCGCAAATATGGCGTTTGCAAGCCTACGTTTACTCGGTTCAGCGAAAGTTTCCGCAAGCGATTAGTACTTACCAACAGGTAGTGGATTCAGCGGAGCTGGATATCGTTTCGCGCAGTCAGGCCTTATATACGCTTGCGCAAATACGCTTTATTAATAATGATTATAGTGGTGTGGTCGAATCAATTGAACGTGGCCGCAATCTCGGTATTGTGATTGATAATGAACCCGAATCATTATTGGCGCGAAGTTATCATCGGCTTGATCGCTCCGATCAAGCCATCAGAATTATGGAGCGCGTTATCGATGGCAGCGAGAGCAGTGGTCGTGAGGTAAAAGAGGCTTGGCTTTCCTTGCTCTGGTCGCTCTATTACAACGAGCAAGCCTACCACAACGCTGTATTAGTAGGGCGAAAGCTGATGAGTCAGTTTCCTAAGCAGCAATACCTTCAGCAAATGGCATTAATTTGTGATGCTGGTGAAGCCGCTGATTTATGCCAGTCTAACAGTCGTTTTATGCCCTAATATGTTGATGGTATGTTGAGCGCATATTAACTATATTGCGTTACTTATTGGCTCATAGGCTAACTTACAATGATCGATTTATTACATAATCTAACGAGCGCTTTCAGTTGCAAATCACAATGATTGGCCTTCCTTTTTAGTCGCAATCGCGACGAGCGCAAATCCATTAAAAAGCGTATGATAATGGCTTTAAATTATTCGACGGCTGCTAATATTAGCGTGGTCGGAGTAAGTCTTTGCCATAACAGGTTTTTTTATGCGCCAGCTAAGCGGTTTAGATGCATCATTTCTCTATTTAGAGACAGCCAATTCTCCGATGCATATTTCAAGTTTATCGATTTATGATCCTTCTGATCTGGAGGGTGGTACGGTTCGCTTTAAGCAAATTTTAGAAAATGTTGAGGCGCGAGTGTCTGAAGTGCCGTCAATGATCGAGCGTTTAGTCAGTGTGCCTTTTCAGTTAGATCATCCTTATTGGAAAGCCGATGGCCAATTTGATTCCGAGTTTCATATTCGTCATATGGCTTTACCTTCGCCGGGTGATTGGCGACAGCTATGTATTTTAATTTCGCGTTTACATGCATTACCATTGGATCGCAGTAAACCGCTTTGGGAAATGTATGTGATTGGCGGTCTGGATAATATCGCTAGAATGCCTAAAGGTTGTTTTGCGGTGTTTACTAAAGTGCATCACGCTGCGGTTGATGGTCACACGGGTACCGAGATAGCATCAGTGATACATGATTTGGCACCGGAAATTCATCATCCTTCTACGCCGGTGGTGTTTAAGCAAGAAAATAATCCCAGCGCCATAGAACTATTAGTTAAAGCCAATATTAACAATATTAAACAGCCGTTTAGATTTTTAAGTGTGGCGCGTAATACTGTGCCAGCTTTGGGTAAAGCGATTGCGGGGATGCGCAGCGGTAGATTAGAGCGGGTAAGTAAAATTCCGCGTACGCGCTTTAATACTAACGTTTCACCGCACCGGGTATTTGACGCCGAGTTTTTGGATTTTGAAGATATCCGCGCAATTAAAAATCATTGCCAACCTGCCACGGTTAATGATGTTGCATTAAGCATTGTTGGCGGTGCGTTACGCAAGTATTTGCAAGCCAAAAACGAATTGCCAGATATATCGCTAGCGGCGATGGCGCCCGTTAATATTCGCGCTGACGATAAGTTAGGAACCGGTGGCAACCAAGTTTCTCAGATGACGGTAAAGCTGTGTACCCATATAGAAGACCCATTGGAAAGATTGCAAGCGGTCAACGAGGGTACTCGCAACGCTAAAGAGTTAACCCAAGCGATTGGTGCAAAAACCATGACCGATTACACGCAATTTATTCCCTCGGTATTAACCGCTTCAGCGGCAAGATTGGCGAGTAGTTGGGGAATGGCTAATAGGGTTAAGCCGGTTTACAACTGCGTAGTCACCAATGTCCCCGGCCCACAAATACCGTTATATTTTACTGGCGCAAAAATGTTGGCTTCAACTGGTGCAGGCCCTGCGATTGATGGAATGGGTTTGTTTAATGCCATTACTACCTACTGTGGTGTGATGACGATTTCTTTTACCTGTTGTCGTGTGATGATGCCTGATCCGGCTTTTTATTCGCAATGTATACGTGATTCCTTTGAAGAGTTAAAAAATGCGGTGCTGGATTCTGAGCAGCGAGAAGCCTTAAGGGAAATGAAAACGCAAAATAAAAATAGCGAACAGACGGATGTAAATAAAAAGCCTGTTAAAGTAAAAGCCCGATCGAAGCCAAAAGCAAAAGTAAAGGCCAAAGCAAAAGTAAAACGCAAGGCAAAGTCTAAAGCGAAGTCCAAAACTCCGACAACAGCGACAGTTAAGTCGCTAAAAAAATCAAAATAAAAATAGTCGATAGACAAGCGTTCTTGCTTTAAACGTTGTATTAAAAAAATAGGTCTAATAATGGCTAAGAAAAATATCGTATCCGAAATTGATGATCGTGCAATGGCTACGCCGAGCAAAGGTTTAGCTTTTAGCGAATTGCCAAGAACGGTTAGCGAAATTGCTACCACACAAATTATGCGTTCAGCTTTGGAGAAAATGCCTCGGGGTGATGGTCATGGCGTTTTAGTGATTCCCGGGTTTTTAAGTGATGATTCATTTAATGGCCCGCTGCGCAAACATTTGGATCGTATGGGTTATCAGAGTACTGGTTGGTCATTGGGGGTTAACCTTGGTCCTACGGTGTCGCCGATTGAGACCGCAGCAACTGTGGCAAAACAATTTGCCGAGCAGACCAGCGGTAAAATAAGTATCGTTGGTCATAGCCTTGGTGGGATTTATGCGCGTGAAGTGGCAAAACTTTGTCCAGATCTAGTACGTCAGGTGATTACACTCGGTAGTCCCTTTAGTCGCGGTCAAGAACCCAAAAACTTCGCCGGTAAAATATTTCGTTGGTTAAATCCTGATGTAGAAAGTCTTGATGAGAGTGACGAATATTCTGTTGCACCGCCATTACCCACCAGTGCAGTTTATACACGTACCGATGGTATTGTGGGCTGGGGTTTAGCGGTACAAAAAGACGGTCACGGCCAATGCGAAAATATTGAAGTGCGCGGCAGCCATTGTGGTTTAACGCATAATGCGTCGGTTTGGTATGTGTTGGCCGATCGCTTAGCGCAATCGACAGATCAATGGCAGCCGTTTAATCGCGACGGCTGGCGTAGCTTGCTTTATCCCACACCGTTTGCGGGTTAAGTTTTCTTGCCGATTATCTTAAGGGTAAATCAATAAGCTCAATAACATTTCCCGCGGGGTCTTTAATGACTAAGCGATCAATACCGTCTAAGCCCGCGCCGGGACCAAATACAATATCGATATCGGTTTTTGCCAAGCGGGTTGTGATGGCTTTAAAGTGACTGCTTGATATTGCAAAGTGTGGTCCGGCTGGGGAGCTGTTTTGCTGCATATTGGGATCTTCTACGACATGCAGTTCGGCATTGCCTAATAAATACCAGGCGCTGGAAAACATTTTCGCTACTGCCTCAGGGCGTTGCAATTCTTCTAGTGCCAGTATCTCACCATAAAAATATTTGGCTTTTGCCAGATTATCAACATTAATACCTAAATGATTGCAGCCAATAATATGACCTTGTAATTCGTTTAGTTCGCTTGCTTTACTCATACAATTTTCTACTTAACAGATTTTTTAGTACAGGTCTTATTGAGTCGGTATCTATGCAATAGCTATTCGGGTGCAGGTAGGTCCAATAGCTCAGCGAGAATTTGTGTCACTGAATTATTTCTTTCCAGTGCATCACCTAATTCTTCTGGAAAAGTGCCGTAAGACACTTGCTGCTGCATAATTCTTATCATTACACAGGCAAAACGAAATCCGGCAAACACTTGATAGTACTTTAAATGTTTAACTGGCTGGCCGGTGCATTGCTCATAATAGGCAACTGTTTCTTCATCGGATGGAATGCCTTCGGGTCTTGCTCCGGCAATTTCAGGGTTGCCGTTACCGCGCTGTAGAGTCCAATCAACAAAAAGCCACCATGCCAAATCGGCTTCCGGGTTTCCGATAGCAATCATCTCCCAATCCAAAACAGCGCAAACATCCAAGCCGCTATACATTAAGTTGCCAAATCGCGAATCGCCCCAGATAATGCCATCGCGCTCACCGGTTGGCATATTATCTTTAAGCCACTGCAAAGCGTGCTCGGCAACAGGTTGCGATCTGCCGCGCGCGGCCCAAGTAAAATAATCTTCGTAATAATGCAGGTGTTGTTCGATAGCCGACTTGTTGGCGTCAGGCCACGCTAAAAACCCTAGGCCAGCGTCTTTGTAATCGAGCTGATGCAACGCCGCCATTTTGCTAATACCGTTCTTCCACATTGCGCCACGTTCTTCAGGCGTTGCCTCTTTTACAAAACCGGCCATATGGTAAGGCGGGTTATCTGAAGGCACTTTGCCTTCTAAATATTCCATCACGTAAAAATTCTCGCCAACAATCGATTTGTCGTATTCTTTCCATAGGCATTTAGGCACGGGAATATTGGTGTTTTGTTCCAGCGCGCGCATTACATCAAATTGCTGAGGAATATCGTAAAAAGGAAACACTGGAAAACCGGTTGGGCTAATGCGTAAAACAATTTTATGTTTATGTTGTTCGCCGTCTTGTTGATAGCTGAGATCAGCTAGTAAGGTATCGTTAGAAAAGCCGGAACCTTCAGGGCGGATAAGATTGGCAATGGAAATCGATTTTGCGTCGGGCAATTGTTTTTCGAGCCAGATATTGAGTTTTGCGGTGGATTCGGCAAGATTGTCGTCGATAGTCGCCATTGGTATCTCCAGAGTGACGTTTGGATTTTTATGCTAATGATGTTTTCGCCTGGTCGGCAATTGCTGCTATTTGATTGTCGACGGGTGATTAGAGCAAATATTGGCGCGGATCTATAGCGCCACGGGCATAATTATTATTAACCTTGCAGGGCCGTATTAGCTATTTGAATTTGGCAACTGAAGCTGAGAGGATAAACGACTGAAACAGCTAGGAAATGGTTCCAGTCACTCTTACACGTTTGGACGTCTTTTCTTCGCCAGCATGCTTTGCTTCCTGCGCTTTTTTGATTTGACCGTCAATGATATTTTTAGAGGCGATTAATAAACCGGTTAAAATAAATGCCCCCGGCGGTAAGATCGCCAATAGGAACTGTGGGTAATCCGGAAAAACAACCCATTCCCAATCGCTAGCGGCAGAGCCAAATAATAAATCCATATTAGCAAACATAGTACCAGTGCCAATTAGCTCGCGTGCGCCACCCAGTAAATACAAAACAATGGCAA
>CAJQQO010000174.1 GCA_905480475.1 uncultured Pseudomonadales bacterium
AAAACATCAGAAAAAGCAGGTAAAAAATGGTCATTGCCATAAGCAACGGGCGTATCGTCAGCTCACTGACTTCAGCTCTGCCAACTGCTAATTCAAATAACGACACCAACCACGCTGGCGCAAGGTTTTGTGTTTCGGGAACCGCTGTTGGCGTAGCGAGGGCAATCGCCAACGTACCCAATAAAAATACCTGCACACCGGCAGGCGCGATTTTGGCCAATAAGCGCCAACAAATAAGCAACAAACCCACCAGCGCCGCAGCGTAAAGCAAACCTACATTGATTGTTTCGGTCATAGATGGATCTCTTGGCTACACGGATAGCTACACATATAGCTACAAACAAAGCCTAAGTCTAATGCTGATAATCGTTTTTTTCATCTGCCGATTAACAGCAATGCTAACGGTAAACGGCTAAACCTGAACCCAATTGATTATATGCTCATCAAATCCGTCGGGATGGACGTATTCCTCGTCGAGTACAAGGCCTGCAACAGAATGTCCTTGCTCAACGGCTGAATCACGATTGCCCGTTAGTAGCGGATGCCAATCGGGTAAATCCAGACCTTGCGCCACTAAGCGATAGGCGCAAGTGCTAGGTAAACTATTCCCGCTGCGTGCCATCTCAGGCGTCACTTGAATACATTGTTTTACTTTGCGCTGTCGATTGGCGTAATCGCGACAGCGACAGGAATAGCTGTTTAACAGCTTGCAGGCAACGCGGGTATAAACCACCTCACCGCTTTGATCATCTTCCAACTTGTGCAAACAGCACTTGCCGCAACCATCACAAAGTTGCTCCCACTCATCAGGGCTAAAATCTTCTAATTCGCGTTGCTGCCAAAACATCGGATTATGATTCTTTACCCAGCACGTCAATAGTGCTGGCTGCCAGCTTGGCAAGCGCGGTTTCTTCGGCGGCAATCTTTCCCGGTGGCATTTGCAGATAAAAACCGTTGTCTTTGAGATGTGACATCACGGTTTTTACATCGGCATTAGCTAATTTTCGATCGCTTTCCAAGGTGATCGACATCGCTTCAACCAACTCGCCCAATTTTCCTAATAACATCGGTGGAACAGGCTCCAAACCTTGATCGAAGGTGGTGTATAAATACGCCCCGGCTTGGCGTTCGCTTCGATAAATTTTGCAAAATATTTTTTCGCTCATTGGGCTTTACTCTTTACTACGCTACTTTACAATTTTCTACTTATCCGCGTCTCGGCTTAGCCGCTTAGATTCCTGGACGCTTAGCGAAAAAATCTATTGATCAGAATTGGCATGATAATTATCAACAATAGGATCTAACTGCTCTAGCAGGATGTCTTTACGCCAACCTCTACCCAGCAACTCAAGCTGACGATCATCGGCAAATAAATAAGCTTCAAGATCACGCTTGCGCGCTAATAAACTATCGGGAATATCCAAACTAGAAGCCAAGCTACTGACAACTTGTTTCATTTTTTTGATTGCGTTGCGAATATTGGAGCTATTTTTTTGCTGTAATACCGGCGGGTAACTCTCTTTACCCTGCGAATCTGCTTGCTCAATTTCTGCCAAAATAGCCGAGCCATAATTGCGGATCATGCTATGACGCAAATCACTAATTTTCGCTAAAGCGTTTTTATCTCGCGGCCGCTCTCGTGATAACTCTTGCAAAGCGGCATCAGTAACGACTCGACTACGTGGTACATCTTCGGCTCTTGCTTCACGCTCACGCCAAGCACATAGCGATCGCAAGACATTTAATGATTGTGGATCCAATCGCCATGCCGTTTTAATTTTTAAATAGTAGTTTTCAAAACTGACGGGTTGTTTGGCGATTAAAAGCAACTCTTCGCATTCTTCTTGCAACCAGCTTAATCGATCCAAATCATCAAGCTTTGCCATTAAGAAATCATAAACATCCAACAACCAAAGTACATCATCGGCAGCATAGCTTAATTGTTTATCGGTTAACGGGCGCTGCAACCAATTGGAGCGAGTTTCGCCTTTATCTATCTGTTTGCCTAACGCCGCATCGACCAATCGCTGATAACTAATTGAAAAATCTAGCCCAACCAGACTGGCTGCAATTTGCGTATCAATAAGCGGCTGCGGGTAACACGATAATAAGCGGTCAAAGACTTCCATATCTTCGCTACAGCTATGCATAACTTTAATAGTATCGGGCGCTAAAAATAGCATTTTTAACGGCGTAAAGTCATCAATTGCTAAGGGATCAATTAAATAGACCTGCTCCCTATCGTAGATTTGCAATAGCGCCGGTTTGGGGAAAAAAGTATCGGTACGAATAAACTCCGAGTCCAATGCTATCGCTGGCTGCTTTAGACAAGCGTCGACCATATCAACGAGTGCAGCATCGGAATTAACTATTTTAAAATCCATAGCTTCTACAGCTGCACTAATATCGGTTAAGTTAGCTGCGCCTGTATTGTCCATTATCTGCGGTGTGCTCAAGTTATTATTATCATCGCTCAAAACCGCGACCGACCGCTGAGTGCACGCGCTATGGTTCCGCCATAACAAATTCCAACTCGCCGCCCAAGGGTACACCGTGGGCGATTCGACTAACGGTTATATTTTGTGGCGCCAATTGATCGGCAATATAAAAAGCCGTTGCCTCACCCTCGACGGTTGTACTGGTTGCCAATATCACTTCTTCAACCGCTTCATCGGCAATACGCGCTAGTAAATCGGTCACACCAATATCGTCGGGGCCAATACCATCAATAGGCGAAAGATGTCCCATCAAAACAAAATACCGGCCTTTAAATTCGCCGCTTTGCTCAATAGCAAATACATCGCTGGGGTTTTCAACCACGCATAAAACGCCTTCTTGGCGTTTGGCGGAAAGACATATATTACAGGTTTGTTCTTCGGTAAGAATGCGACAACGACTACAACGCCCAACATGCTCGACAGCATTAGCCAATGCAGCTGAAAGTGTCATGCCGGCGGGACGCTGTTTTTCTAAAACATGCATAGCCATTCGCTGCGCAGACTTGGGCCCTACTCCGGGCAAGCAGCAAAATGCATCGATTAAATTTTGTATTAATGGACTATGAGCCATAAAAATTACTATTGTCGTTAATTACTGTTAGGTTTGTCGCTACTTATGTTCATCACTACTTGAAAAATCATGGTTCGAATAATCAAATAGATAGCATGCTTGGCAGCAAAACTAAAACGGCATTTTAAAACCTTCGGGTAAATTCATACCGCCAGTCAAACTGGACATATGCTCTTGATTATTTTTTTCAACCTTACGCACCGCATCGTTAACTGCTGCAGCCAGCAAGTCCTCTAAAATCTCTTTATTTTCAGACATTAATTCATCGTCTATAGAAACGCGCTTAACATCGTATCGACCGGTCATAATCACCGACACCATACCTGCGGCCGCTTCACCGTGCACTTCTAATTGTGCAATTTTTTCTTGCGCCTGCTGCATTTTCTCTTGCATCTGCTGCGCTTGTTTCATTATGTCATCTAAGCCTTTCATTCGGCATCTCCAACATTATCGTTAACTGTTTAAATCAAAAAGCCAATACTGAAGCTACATAGAACCCAGCTAGAAAAAATTGATATCAGCTTCCACTTAATGGCTGAATACTTTGCTCATCCAATTCGCCATCAAAAGCCTCAACAATCGCACTGACGTTTTCATCTTTTTGCAAGGACTCTAAAGCACCACCTTGCACTTCGATTTTAACCCGCGCACGAAAATCGGCAGGGGTTTCTATATCGTCAGCTAAAGCCAGGCTTTGCCAATCTGCAACTCGTTTAATTTTGACCACAATCGTTTGACCAAAATAAATCGCTAAACTCTTTGCTAGTCGTTCCGGATGTTGATCGTTATATAAAGTAGTATTTTCTTCTGCGATGGCAAACTCTACGCTAGCACTGTTTCCATCTATCGCAATCGGCACACAATAAGATGCCACCGTTCTAACAACACCACTAAGCGGCAATGCGGCAAAGATTTCGCACCAGCGTTGCGGTGTAAGCTCGTCAAGGCTTGGGTATTCGCCATCAGTAGCAAAGCCAGCCGTCAGACTAGTATCCAATCCGCTCGCCGGATCGATTTCAAGCGGGCTGTCTTCAACCAGCTGCTGGGATAATGCTTGCGCTGGTGGCTGTTCAGCAGCTGTACTTCTGGCGTTACCTCGACCGGTATTACTATCCAAACTCTCGCGCATTAACGCTGCGGGGGATTTTTCCTTGCTTGCTTGTACTAACTGCTCTTCAGTGCCAGCCGACCGCGTATTATGCTCAATCGCAGGCACCTTATTTTCAGCCGACGGCGCTTTGCCTGATGTGACAACATCAGCTGCACTTTCAGCTAGGGACTTTTTTGCCGATGGGTCCTCTGTATTGCTGTTGTCGGTAATTGGCTGCGCATGCCCACTAGAGCCTGTGCTTTCCAAGTCGCTAAACTCGGGCGCAATGCGAAAAGCAAATAAGCGCAAAATAATCATCTCAATGCCGGTTATCGGATCGGGCGCCAATAATAAATCACGCTTACCGACCAACACGGTTTGATAATACAATTGCAAATCTTCCGGACTTATAATACCCGCGTATTGCTTAATAAAGGTTCGATACAACTGCCCTTCACTGCCCGCACCCGGCGCAGCTTGCTCTACCGCAATACGGTGTAATAGTTTTAGTAGCTCATCAACCAAGCTAGCAAAGTCCGGAGCGCGCTCGGCGTAGGCGGCAATCACCGCTAAGGCCTGCTTGGCATCACCTTCAACAATCGCCGTTAATAACTGGGTTAGCACTTCTTGGTCAATGGTTCCGAGCATGGTGTTAACACCATCGCCCAATACTGAACCGCCGCCAAAGGCAATGGCTTGATCGGATAAGCTTAAAGCGTCTCGCATACTGCCAGAGGCAGCGCGAGCAATCGTCCATAATCCATCATCGTCATAGCTAACGCTTTCGGCATCAAAAACGGTTTTTAAATGATCGACAATTAATTGCGGCGTGAGATTCTTTAAATGAAATTGCAAACAGCGCGATAACACCGTTGGTGGTAGCTTTTGTGGATGCGTGGTCGCAAATAAAAATATCACATGCGGTGGCGGTTCTTCGAGTGTCTTTAACAGCGCATTAAAACTGTGATTAGACAACATATGAACTTCATCAATCAGATAAATCTTATAACGACATTGTGACGGCGCATACTGGACGTTATCCAATAACTCGCGAGTATCTTCTACTTTAGTTCGCGATGCCGCATCGACCTCGATTAAATCGACACTGCGACCTTCGGTAATTTCTTTACAGGTAGCGCATTCACCACAGGGTTTTGCGGTGATGCCGGTTTCACAATTAAGGCAGCGCGCGAGAATTCGGGCAATGGTGGTTTTACCCACACCGCGGGTACCGGTTAATAAATATGCGTGATGCAGACGACCTTGATCTAGAGCATTCGACAGCGCCTTAAGCACATGTGTTTGCCCAACCAATGTTTCAAATGACTGCGGACGCCATTTGCGCGCCAACACTTGATATGACATAGCGTGATCTAACCGAATTGAAAATTACACGCGCTTTTTCTAAGCGCTATTTGCCTGGACAGCTGATGGCTCAAAAGCTGATTTCCGGGAGGCATTTGGCCACCACGGCAATAGCGAGCTAGACACAGCGGTGTCCGCGCGGAAGTATACACGGTTACTGCTATAAAGCGGATGCTTTGGGGGATCTTTGAGCAGTATCTTTAAGGAAGGCTTTGAGAAATACGCTGGGGATAACCGCGAGCCAGAAAAGGCAGGAAATCTGGTGGTGAACCCCAACAAGCCACACCCCGGCACACGAGTCAACAGCTACCGTTGCTCCCTTCCGGGCCTGGCGGAGTTTACCGTCTATCATTGCGAAGGGACCCGTTGAGGCCACCATAACGTTCTGAGCCAAAAGCACAGGGCGCGGATTATGGCGAATGTACGATGTGCATGCAAGCGAATGATCCAATACTCGCATTGATATTGTTAGGATTTGTGGCGATATCCTTACAATTAGCGCGCGAGGTTATTAAGCAACTCGTTTGCCTGCTGATTTGATGACTGACAATGCTTTAGCGAGCAACAAATCTTCACATGGCAGCTTAATTCCCCCTAGCAGTTACGGCGCCCCAAAAATGCGCATACGAGCTGTCGCAAATGACAAAAAACACCAAGCAAACCCCCAACTCACTTAATTAAATATCCATCATTTGCCCAGCCAAAGTAGCCTAGGTATAGTCCAGCGCAAATTAGTCCTGCACAAAGCGGATCATATCCGGAATCGATACACTTAATTGATAAGCACTTTATGATTTCAAGAAGAAAACTATTACAAGGCAGCGGTGCTGGAGCAGCGGCTGCACTGTCCTCTGCGGTTGGGGCATCGTCGGTGGAAACGTCTGCTGCAAAAAAAATTCATTGGCACAATACTTACGATGTGGTGGTCTGTGGTTCGGGTGCTGCGGGTAGTGCCGCCGCCTTGTTTGCCGCGAAATTGGGAGCCAGTGTCGCGGTTTTAGAAAAAAGCTCGGCTTGGGGCGGCACCACTGGAAAATCCGGTTTTCATATTTGGATACCGAATAATTTTGAGTTACGCAAACAAGGTATTCACGACGATAAACGCAGCTGCCTGGAATATATCGCCCAATACTCTTACCCACACTTGTTTAATCCCGAGCATCCCACGCTGGGTATTCCAGCTAATAACTTTGCACTGCTCGAAACCTTTTACGATCAGGCCGCTCCGACCATCGAGCAAATTATGCAATGGGATGTCTGCCAATTTGGCACTGCCCGACTCGATCAACAAGGTACGCTTGGCCCCGATTATTTTGAGCACTCACCCTATAACAAAGTGCCTATTGGCCGTGGCCTGGAACCTCGCGGCCCCGGCAGCTCGCATTGGGTAGGCACCGATGTTGTGCTGGCATTTCGCGAGGCACTGCGTGAATTAAACGTAGCAATAAAGATGCGTCATAGAGCGACCGGCGTGCATCGCAATAGCCAAGGTCAGGTGATTGGGATTACAGCTGAAGATAATCAGGGGCAGACGCTTAATATCCGTGCGCGCCGTGGCGTGGTATTCGGCACCGGTTGTTTTTCGCATAACAAAAACCTGATGGATCAATTTCAACTATTACCTGTTTCTGGCGGATGCGCAGTGCCAACCAATGAAGGCGATTTTATTCCTATCGCGAGCGAGCTAGGCGCACAGCTAGGTAATATGTCTGGCGCGTGGCGGGCGCAGGTTATTCTTGAACAATCGATTGCCTACAAGTCAGTTTTGTCTGCGGTGTTTTGGCCGACTGGCGATAGCATGTTGATTGTTAATAAATATGGCCAGCGTTGTATTAATGAAAAACGCAATTATAACGATCGCGCCAAAGCGCTCTATCACTACGATGCCAATCGCTGTGAATATCCCAACATGATTAATATGATGATTTACGATCAGCGTTGCGCCGATTTAAATAGCTACAACTTTCCGATTCCGCCGCGTAGCGATATCGAAGACTTTGTTGTAAAAGGCGACAGCTTGAAAGAATTATCTCAAGCTATTGCCGAAAGGTTGGAAAAAGTAAAAGCGCATACGGGTATGATGACACTGGATAAAGACTTTAGCGACAATCTAATCAATAGCGTGCAACGATTTAACAGCATGGCAAAAGCCGGTGTCGATCAAGATTTTGGTCGCGGTAGTTATGACTACGATAAAGAATGGTACAAAATTTTTGATAAGCGCAATGACCCGCGCTGGCCGGATAAACCCTACTCTGATAATGCCACTATGTATCCCCTACAGTCCGAAGGACCCTACTATGCCATTATTCTTGGCCCCGGCACACTGGGAACCAACGGTGGCCCGGTAACGAATCCTCAGGGTGAAGTGATTAATTATCAGAACCAAGTGATTGAAGGGCTTTACGCCGCCGGTAATTGCATGGCCCACCCGGCAGCAAATGCTTATTGGGCTGCCGGCGCAACCATTGGCACAGCACTTACCTTTGGCCGTATCGCGGGCGAATCGGCGGCTAAAGCGACGATAAAAACCGATAGTTAAAGTAGGGAAAAATGCTTAATCAATTTTTTACACTTAAAGTAAACGACCAGCTGTGCAGTGCAATGATATCTGGCGCTTTAATACTAGCTTGTCTTTTGTTTTCCAAAATAAGTCTGGCCGAGCCGGTGAGTTTTAAAGGCCAAGTACTACCGGTACTAATGGATCGCTGCTCGGTGTGCCATATGCGCGAAGATAGTCACGGCTATTTGGTTATTGATGAAGAATACGCTTATATCGCCTTGGTAAACGTGCCATCGTTTACTTTACCTAAGATGAAGCGAGTTGAGCCCGGAGATCCGCAGCAAAGTTATTTCTGGCTAAAAATTACTGGCGAGCATCTTGATGCCGGCGGGCAAGGATGGGCCATGCCATATATGACCAAACTGAACAAAAAAGAGAAAAAACTGATTTATGATTGGATTGTGCAAGGCGCAAAAGATAACTAAAAACTAATCGCCATCACGCCGCAACTCAAGCAATTTATTGGCGTCATTAATAATTAAAGTAAACTGACCGTAGACGCCATCATGGCCAATATATTTTTGCAATGCATTGGCCGGAAAACGCACACGAACACCATCAAGCGATCGCGCAATAACCTCACGCGCGCCATCACGATAAATTTTTAATAGCTCATCACTGCTAATACTTAAACGTACCACAAAGCTGCGATTGCCTTTATGGGCACTGCTTTTACGCTTAGTCACTCAATTACTTTCCCAACAAATTATCTAACTAACACTCAGCTAAAGCTCACCTAAAACCAATTCTTAAATTGAATACCAATAGCATATAGCGATTGATCAATAAGGGGAATATAAAACCATAAAAGCCAGCCAAAAAAAAGGGTGTGCCACTATCCATAACGGCACACCCTATTGCTTCCTTTATTCCATTTAAGTTAAATCCGTTTCGATCGTCCGTTGATCTACTTACTCCATTTAACTGTCCTTCTTACCTTTATCTAGCGTATCGCAATACAGCAGGTTTTTAGAATTTAAAAAGTTTATCTATCACGAACTAAGCCGATTTTTGGCTCGCTTGGGATAAATCCAATAACTCGCGTATGGCCACCGGGAACATCGCCAAATCGAGTTCTTCGGCACAGCGTAATTCAGCCATCATGCCCTGCCAGCGACCAATATAGGCTTCATGCTTTTCAAACCACTGATCCAGATGTCCGGCATCAAAAGCGCCTCCACTGGCACTGATCAGATTATCGGCCAGTGCAGCTTGCTGCCCTTCCAAATCATCCCGGAAAGATTCACGCGCCATGGCTTGCCAGTAGTTTTCAAC
>CAJQQO010000175.1 GCA_905480475.1 uncultured Pseudomonadales bacterium
TATTGGATCAGAATCAACAGCCCACACCCATTGGTGTTGCGGGTGAGCTTTATATTGGTGGTGCTGGTGTGGTTCGTGGTTATCTCGATCGACCGGAACTGACGGCAGAAAGATTTATCGATAATCCGTTTAAACACCCTATTTCACCGCGTATTTATCGTACCGGTGATTTGGTGAAGTATCGCAATTCCGGTGATATCGAATATTTAGGTCGGCTTGATCATCAGGTGAAGTTGCGCGGTTACCGAATTGAATTAGGTGAAATTGAATCCTTAATCTGCGCCAATAATACTGTTAATGATTGTGTCGTTGTGGCGCCAATCAGTGATGAGGGTACACAAAGTTTACTAGCTTATGTTGTACCTGTTGTTGCGCAAACAGACGAGCAAAAGGATGTCGGTGCAGACAATAAAGTGCTTAGTGAGCAATCAGTATCATCGTGGCAAACCATTTGGGATGAAACCTATCAATCGGGAACCGGTACGGCCGAGTCCGCGGCAGATGATGCTAGCAATATTGACCCTACTTTTAATTTTACCGGCTGGTTAGATAGCTATACCGGCGAGCCACATGCTGAAGCTTCGATGCGTGAATGGTTGGATTTTACTGCTAGTCGTATTCTGGATTTAAAACCTCGCCGAGTATTGGAGTTAGGTTGCGGTACCGGTATGGTGCTGTATCAAGTCGCCCCTCATTGTGAGCGTTATGTCGGCGTTGATTTGTCGCCGCATGCTTTGCATTTGATTGATCAACACAGCCAATCGCTGGGTTGGAATAATGTCAGATTACTGCAAGGCGCAGCCGACAGTGATGCCGTACATGATGCTTTAAAAGCTGATGAGCAAACTTTTGATCTGTTGGTGATTAACTCGGTAGCCCAGTATTTTCCTTCTGCCGATTATTTGGCTGAGGTAATTAAACGAGCGGTTGAAGTATTAACGCCCAATGGGCAAATATTTATTGGCGATGTACGATGTTTAGCGTTAATGGAAGCGTTCCATCATTCAACCGAAATGGCTAAAGCGCCAGCAACAATGTCGCTGGCTGATCTACAAGCACGTATAGATGAAAAAGCCGAAAAAGAATCAGAGTTACTGATTGCGCCGGAATTCTTCTATGCCTTGCAGCAAAGTCTTTCGGGTATTGCCAACGTTAATATTCAGCTTAAGCGCGGTCAGTATCATAATGAGATGTCGGGCTATCGTTATGACGTTACCATAACATTAGGTGATTCTACCGCGAGCCTGACAGATCAAGATTTTGAATCGATTGCTTCAGTGGCTTCTATTGCCGAGGTGCAAAACTGTTTTGACAATCAATCAAAACCTTTTGTTATTCGCGATTTAGTTAATCCACGGCTTAGCAAACACGTTTATGCGCGCAAGCAAATGAGCGACGGCGTGGGCTCTGCCCAAACGGTTGCGGACTTTAGCGAATCATTAAGTACTTTCAATCAAAGCGGTGTTGATCCTGAGCAGATATATCAACTGAATTCGCAATGGCGTACGGAATTAGTTTGGGCTAAATCCGGTGAACAAGATCGTTACGATGCCTATTTTGTGCCTGCCAATGACGCTACTGCAATTAACTTGGCGCCAGAAAATCTGCCGGGCGATTTACGCGATTACTGTTTCCAGCCGCTGACATCGGTAGATTCCTTTGCCTTGATTGATCAGTTACGAACAGCGCTGGGTGAACAGTTACCGGCGTTTATGGTTCCTGACACTTTTATTATGCTGGATGCGCTGCCGCTAACGCCTAACGGAAAAATTGATCGCAATTCATTACCCACACCGGAAAAACGCCAGCGACAAGTGGAAGAAGAATTTGTCGCGCCGGAAAGTGATGTCGAGCAAACCATAGCCTCGGTACTACAAGAGATGTTGAACCTGGAGAAAATCGGCACTAAAGATAACTTCTTTAATATGGGCGCAAATTCGTTATTAATTGTGCAAGCGAATAACCGATTGAGTCAGCGTTTGGAGCGAAAAGTCTCCTTGGTGAGTATGTATCGTTACCCAACGATTGCTTCCTTGGCCGATTATTTGAGTGGCGCTTCAGATCAGAAACAGAGTTCTGAAGAAGGTCAAAAGCGTGGAGAAAAACGTAAAGCAGCGCAAGCGAGTCGACGACGTCGTGCCGCTGGTCGTCGCAAATAGCTAATTAGCTAGAAAAGCTAACAAGTAAAATAGTTTCGAGAAAAATATTTATGCAAGAACTGGATAATTATAAAGATGATCATGAGGATGCTTATGATGATCAAGATATGGATGACGCAACAATTGCTGTTGTGGGTATGGCCTGTCATTTGCCCGGCGCGCAGAATATTGATGAATATTGGGCGAACCTTCGTGATGGTGTTGAATCAGTCCACTTTTTTAGCGACGAAGAATTATTAGCGGCGGGTGAGTCGGCGGCTAATCTTGCCAATCCCGATTATGTTCGAGCACAACCATTACTTAAAAACTTTGATAAGTTTGATGCCAAGTTTTGGGGGTTTAGTCCACAAGACGCAGCAGTTACTGATCCAGCGCATCGTATGTTTTTAGAGGTTGCCTATCAGGCAATTGAACACGCCGGTCATACGGCTTATGACGCTGAAGGTAAGGTTGGTGTATTTGCCAGCTCCGGTGCCAGCCAATATTGGATGGATAATTTAAAATCCAATCCACAATTGATTGAAGAGATGGGCGAGTTTTTGGTTCGCCATACCGGCAACGATATGAATTTCCTTGCCACCCGTTTATCTTATGAGTTGGATTTACGCGGCCCTAGTCTTAATATCCAAACGGCTTGTTCATCCACGATCGTTGGCATTCATATGGCGATACAAAGCTTATTGGGTAGTGAATGTGATACGGCGATTGTTGGTGGCGCTACGGTTTTATTACCACAGCAGCGCGGTTACGTTTATAAAGAAGGCGAAATTTTATCGCCTGATGGTCATTGTCGACCTTTTGATAGTCAGTCGGCAGGTACGGTATTTGGCAGTGGTGCTGGTGCGGTAGTGTTGCGTCGCTTAGAAGATGCCTTGGAAGACGGCGATACCATTTATGCAGTGGTTGCCGGTTCGGCCATTAATAATGATGGCGCACAAAAAATTGGTTATCTAGCGCCGGGTGTTGATGGCCAAGCTAGCGCTATATCAGAAGCCTTAGAGATTAGTGGTGTTGAGGCCGAAGATATTTCCTATATCGAAGCACATGGTACCGGCACGCAAGTCGGTGATCCGATAGAGTTTGAAGCGCTTAATCAAGTTTATCGCGAAGCCACCAAGCAACGGCATTATTGCCGTGTTGGGTCGGTTAAATCCAATATTGGTCATTTAGGGGAGGCGGCAGGTGTTGCTTCACTAATTAAAGTCGTGCTGTCATTACAAAATAAACAACTGCCTCCCAGTATTAATTATCAAGCACCCAATGTTGATATTGAGCTAGACGATAGCCCATTTGTTATTAATGATCGCCTAGCTGATTGGGAAAATAAGGACGCTGGCAAAAAAAGGCTAGCCGGAATAACAGCGCTGGGTGCTGGCGGCACTAATGCGCATATTGTTGTTGGTGAAGCGCCTGAGTCAGAAGTCTTTGATGCGAGTGAAAAAAATAAACAGCTATTAGTTTTGTCGGCAAAAACCTCTAGCGCTCTCGATGCAGTTTGCCGCAATTTGGCCACCGCCTTGCGCGAGCAGCCAGCGCTTAATCTTGCCGATGTTGCCTATACCTTACAAATTGGTCGACGGGCTTATAAATATCGACGTGCTATTGCAGTAAGTAATAGTGATGAGGCAATCTTTTTATTAGAAGGTGGTGATGCCAAGCGTGTATCGGATTATCAAGCAGATGAAAGAGAGCCTTCGCTAGTGTTTACCTTTCCCGGTGGAGGAGCACAATATGCGGGAATGGGTGCAGAGTTGTATCAAACTGAAGCAGTTTATCGCGAGGCTTTTGATGCCTGTATGAATTGTTTGGGTGCAGAGCTTGCAAACAAAGTTAAAAATCTGGTGTTTGCCAGCGCTGAGAATTTGGAAGCTGCCTCAACTGATTTGGAGCGACCATCCAATACACTGCCTGCATTGTTTGCTACCGAATATGCCTTAGCAAAATATTTTATCGATTTAGGTGCCAAACCTGCGGCGTTTATTGGCCATTCCATGGGTGAATATACTGCGGCTTGTTTAGCGGGCGTTATGCAGTTAAATGATGCGGTCAATTTAGTTGCTTTACGTGGTCGCTTATTTGAGCGCGTATCACTAGGTGGCATGTTAAGTATTGCATTATCAGAAAGCAAAGCGCGTGAGTTATTACCGGATCAAATTGATATTGCAGCAGTTAATGCGCCGGATCTCTGTGTTGCCTCCGGTCCGGTTGAGTATATCGAAACACTGCAAGCCGAATTGGAAGCCCAGCAAATTGATTGCACACGTATTCGCATTAACGTTGCTGCACACTCATCCATGTTGGATGAAGTGCTTGATGAGTTTAGACAGTTTTGCCAAACCGTTAAATTTTCAAAACCTGAAATTCCGTTTACCTCTAACTACACAGGCGGATGGATTAGCGATGAACAAGCCACAGATCCGAATTACTGGGTTAATCACCTAAGAAATACCGTTAGGTTTGCAGACAATGTCGCAACCGTATTGGCCGATGATGAACGTGTGCTTTTAGAAATTGGCCCGGGTCGTACACTGACTAATTTAGCGCAAGCCGGTGAAGTACAAGCGCGCGCAACACTTAACTCAATGCGACATCCCAATGAAGCGTGTTCGGATGTGGAGTATGCGCTGCGAACCTATGGTCATCTTTGGGCTGCAGGGCTTGCGACTGATTGGTCTGAATTATGGGGAGACGAACGGCGAAGACGAATTGCATTACCCGGTTATGCCTTTGAGCGTAAAGCCTATTGGATCGATCCCGGTGTTGCTGTCGCCGCCGCAAATGATGCGAGTGCTAGTCTAAGCAAGCGCGTTAATATGGACGATTGGTTTGGCCGTTTAAGCTGGCAACAAAGTTCGCTGCCCATTGCCGACAATGCCAACTCAAACGCCGATTCAAAATCTGAATCTACCGTATCCAATACTTGGTTGATTTTTGCTGATAAAGTGGGAGTGTCGCAAGCGTTTATCGAAAGTCTTGATGATTCGGCAAAAATTATCACGGTTGTGCAGAGCGAAAGTTTTAATCAGCATAGCGACGATAGCTTTGCATTAGCGGCTAATGATTTATCACAATTTACCAGCTTATTTAAAACGCTTGAATCCTTAAACAAAACACCGCAGCAAATAGTATATTTTTGGCCAACGACTTCAGCAGCAGATATTGGTGCCTCAAGCAATTCCAGACTGCAATCGTATGACCAGGATATGCAGTGCTATTTCTGGGGTTTATTTCATTTAAGCAAAGCCTTATGCGAGTTTGAAGAGAGTGTGCGATTAACGGTTGTTTCTTCTGATATGCAATCCATTGGTGGTACATGTAGTCCTGAAAAAGCAACGCTACTTGGCACGGTTGCTGTATTGCCGCATGAATTACCTCATATCAAGACCCAATCAATTGATATTGCTGCGCAAGCTTTAGCGCCCAATGGTGTTGGAAAAAATGCTGTTGGGAAAATAGCAAAACAATTAGCGCAAGAAATATTATCGGCTAATGATGATCGAATTGTTGCCTATCGCGGAGCGGACCGATGGGTGCGCAATATTGTATCTGCACCTCCGCAACAGACCGCTGAGGAATCCATAGGTTGGCTTAAACAAGGTGGTAGCTATTTAATTACCGGTGGTTTAGGTGGTATTGGTTTAACCATCGCAAAACAATTGGCTGAGCTTGGTGCAGGTCATTTGATCTTGCTAGGCCGTAGTCAAATGCCTGAGAAGGATCAATGGTCAACATGGATAGCGCAACACGCATCCAATGATTTAACTTCGCAACGAATTCAAAGCCTACAGGCGATTGAAAGTCTAGGTGCTAAAATTTCTACCCTTGCTGTGGATGTGGTTGACGCGGCTAGTATGCAAAAAATGCTTGGTTCATTGACCGAGGTCAACGGTGTGATTCATGCCGCTGGCACCATGGACGATGAACTTATTATGCTCAAATCAGCCGAATCAGCGCAGGCAGTGATTGATGCGAAAGTGAAGGGCGTATTAATTCTCGATAGTGTTTTTGATGCGAGTCAGCTTGATTTCTTTGTGGTATTTTCATCAATCTCATCTTATCTAGGCTTGCCCGGGCAGATTGATTACACTGCGGCTAATGCCTTTTTAGATGCCTTTGCTATTGAGCGTTCGCAACGTGCTGCCGGTCAGTCTATCGCGATCAATTGGAATGCTTGGCGCGATGTCGGTATGGTCGTTAATGGTCAGAACGCAATTAATGAAGGCCATAAAACCGGCGCAGAGATGCAGCTTAGTGAGCATCCGGCGCTGGATTATTTTATTGATCTATCTGCCGACAAAACACGGCGTTTATTCACCACTCAATTTGATACTGAACAGCATTGGTTACTCTCGGAGCATAGGGTTAAGCAAGGTGACGCCTTGATGCCGGGCACCGGTTTTGTTGAGCTGCTACGCGCAGCCTTTGATCAACATTGTAATAGCTTTGGCACTGCATCAATGCCTGAGACTTATGCTATTGAGTTATCAGGCTTACAGTTTATGACGGCTTTTCAAGTTGCCGATGATATTGCCAATCATATGCATATTAGCGTCAGTGGTAATGCCCAAGAAGCGGCCTTAACTATTTACTCTGAAACAGAAGAAATGCCGCATGTGATTGGTAGCGCATCGCTTATTGCAAGCGACGCTGTAAACCAAGCGTCAGTAGATATCGAAAGTCTTCGCCAGCGATGTACTCAATCAGAGCCAACCGCAGGCAAATTTTTGGATCAGGACTTTATGGCCTTTGGTCCACGTTGGGCTTGTATTAATAGTATAAAATCCAGTGAGCATGAAGCCTTATTGGATATCGAATTGCCGGCAGAATTTGCTACGGATTTGCAAGGCTATAAAATTCATCCCGGTTTATTGGATATGGCGCTGGGTGCTGCACAGTTTTTAATAACAGATTTTTCCAAGAGCGAAGATTTTTACGTACCTATCGCTTATGAAAAGCTGCGCTATTTTTCTGCTATGCCAAGCGCTTTTATCAGTCATGTTCGATTTGATAAAGATTCTCCCGCAGGTTTTGCGCGCTTTGATGTGACATTGATGGACGAGACTGGAAAACCTTTTGTAGAAGTTGAAGGTTTTACCATGAAAAAAATCGAGGGCAGTTTAACTGCATCGCCAGATACGGCTGGCAGAGCGAATAATCAATCCGATGGATTGGCGGAGTTGTTACGCGAAGCCATTTTACCTGAGGAAGGTGCGGAAGCGTTTAGTCGAGTAATGTCACAAGATACCCAAGCGCAATGGATTGTTTCTTCGGTCGATACGCGGACATGGTTGCAGCAATTAAATAGTGCTGATGGTGCTCAGTCTGGCCAATCACAAATTCAATATGTTCGCGAGAATATTCATGATCCGGATGCCGATGATGATATTCTCGCCATTGAGCAAGCCTTAGTTGCGCACGAAGCAGTTGAAAGCGCTATTGTCAGATCATTTTTGGATGAGAATGATGATAGACGATTGATTAGCTACTTTTTGCCCGATTATGACTTTAGCGTTACGGTCAGCGAATTACGTCGTTATGCTAAAGAAAATCTCGATGCCAACTGTATTCCACAACAGTTTATTGAATTGGATGAACTGCCGGTTGATGATAAGGGTAAAGAAGATCGTGCCCAATTGCGCGATCCCTTTGCGCCTGAAGATAATTATGTTGAACCACAAACCGACTCCGAGAAAGCGCTAGCCAAAATCTGGTGCGAAGTGCTGGGTGTCGATAGGGTAGGTTTGGTTGATAACTTCTTTGATTTAGGCGGTCATTCTTTATTATCTATTCGTATTATTTTGCGGGTAGATAAAACTATGGGCGTGCGCTTGGAAGCAACAACCTTAGCGATGCATACTTTAGAGCAGGTAGCGAATGAAATTGATGCGCATAATCTGGCGAGTGGCAAAACGCAGGAAAAACCCTCTGACGTGACAGCGATCGATTCCAAATCTGGCGAAACTACGAAGCACGATGCTTCGTCAACGCCAGAGAATTCGCCAGAAAGCTCGCAAGAGAAGCAAGGTAAAGGCTTCTTTAGTTCGGTATTTGGGAGAAAATAGCAGCGATGAATCCATTTTTCTTTGGCCCTTCCGAGCATCAACTTTACGGTGTCTATCACCCAGCCGTTGCTGCAAGGCCTAAAAAACAAGGCGTTTTGCTGTGTTATCCCTTTGGTCAGGAATATATGCGTGCGCATCGCGCTTTTCGCCAAATAGCTATGTTGTTAGCTAAAAAAGGCTTTCATGTATTGCGGTTTGATTATCGTGGTACCGGCGATTCTAGCTGTGATATGGAAGACGTAAAGGCGGATGATTGGCTAGCTGATATCGACATTGCTATTGAAGAATTAAAAGATATGGCTGGCGTTGAAGAGATTGCGCTGATAGGTTTACGCTTAGGTGGATTATTAGCTGCAACGGTATCTACTCGACGACAAGATGTAAGTAGCCTTGTTGTTTGGGATTCAATTAATAGCGGCAAAGAGTACGAGAATGAATTGCGTGATGAAATAAGTAATCGCAATGAAGTGGTTGACTTGGACCAAGACAATTTTATTGATGCCGACGGTGTTATTCATTTTAATGGCTTTCCATTAACGCCGTATTTTTTGGTAGGTTTAGGCTCTTTGGATTTACTGAAAAATATGCCAGCGGCAGAAAAAATACTGCAAGTCGTCTCCAATGAGAATAATCGTTTTGAGCAATTAAAAAGCGCTTGGTCAAAACTGGATGCTTATGAATACGATCACGCCGAGTCACCAGGAGATTGGAATTATGTTGATGACTACGGTGGAGTATTGCTTCCGCAGCCAGTGATTAAGTCGATTGTTGATTGGCTTTAGTTGTTGTAATTGGTGTAGTTGCTATAAATTTGTAAAAGCAGATTTAAAAAAGCAGATTGTTTAAAAGTATTGTGTTACATGGACTTAAAGAAACGCGATTAAAAAATTTGTTCAATGCTTAAGATGAGGGTGTTTTCTCGGTGAGAGAAAGAGCAGTAAGAATAGGTAAGCCCACCGCATTGTTTGGTGTGATAACTGAGCCAGATAAGCTGGATGCAGAAAAGCCGATGGTGTTGATATTTAACTCCGGTGTCATGCATCATATCGGCACTTGTCGTCTATCGGTTAAACTAGCCCGATCCTTGGCGGATATCGGTTTAGGCTCTATCCGCTTTGACTTTTCCTCAATAGGTGATAGTGAAGCTCGACGTGGTGGTTTGTCTTTTGAGCAATCAGCGCCGATTGAAGCGGCTGAGGTGATGGATTATTTGCAATCCAAACGCGGTGTTAGTCAATTTATTTTATTCGGACTTTGTTCAGGCGCTGATGCGGCTTATACCACTGCATTAGTTGATAAGCGTGTTGTGGGTATAGCGCAAATCGATGCTTATTGTTATCGTACTAAAAAATACTATTGGAATTATTATAAAGGCAAAATTTTTGATCCGCTAAAATGGTTTAATTTTGTTAAGCGTAAATTTGGCGAGCGTTTTAGCCCCTCAAATAGCGACGAAAACGATACCGAAGAATATTTTGAAGTAGCCTCTTATGTTAGGGAGTTTCCGCCTCAAGAAACTGTGGCTCAGGGATTGCAACAATTGCTAGATCGACAGGTGGCAATGAATGTGATCTTTACTGGTGGTGAAGTGCATTACAACTATCCCAACCAGTATCGAGAGAGCTTTCAAGGGCAGGTCGATTTTGCTGATCTGCTGGCGTTACATTATTATCAGGAATCCGGTCATATAATTACCCAACCGCATTGCCAAAAAAATGTGATTAAGGAACTCACTCAATGGATGGATGGTGTTGCCAAGATAAAGCAAGCTAGTACTTAAGGTGCAGACTGTCATTTTTTAAATCTCAACCACCACATAAATATTCGACGCAGTTTTTCTTTCTGTCTTTGATTTGTTCCTAAGACTGCGATTTTTAGTCATCTGATAATTGTTTAAACCAAAGTTGTTGATGCATTCGATGCGAATGATCAGGTTTTTTTATTTATGCTTTTTTCCAAGTTTCACATTAAGCACGACTATGACCGTATTCAGGAAATATGGGCGCAGTTGTATTGTGAAAAGCAACATAGCTTTTTCGTTAGCTGGGGTTGGTTTGATGTTTGGTTAGCGCAGCTAGATGAGCATGCAAATGTTAGCCTTGTGGTAGGCTTTGAAAATAATCAGCCACAGCTGGCATTTTTTCTAGGTGAGATCCAAAAGCGGTTTTTGGGTTTGCCAATCATGAAACAGTTTTTTATTAATTCTACTGGTGTGGCCTTACTTGATGATCTTATGATCGAATATAACGCCATTCCTAGTTTGCAAAGAGATAGCTTGCTTGGAGATAACTACTTACATAGCTACTCTGTGTTGGAGCTACTCGATTCCAATATTATGAGCCCAGCATCCAGCATTACCTTTCCCGGTTTTTCAAGCCTGCCCAATGATCTGAAAGATTTGCAAGCGAACGGTTATTATTTCGAAAACCGTGCAGCAGATTCACGTTACGTTGATTTATCGCAAGTTCGCGCTAATGAAAATACTTATCTCGGCTTAATTAGTCGCAACAAACGCAGTCAAATAAACCGTTCCAATCGCTTATTACAAAGCACTGGTGAATTGCGTATACATAAAGCAGCCACGGTTGCCGAAAGCTTGGAAATGTATCGCATGATGATCAGCTTGCATCAAAAGAGCTGGCAGTTACGTGGTCAATCGGGAGCGTTTTCTAATCGATTTTTGACTGAATTTCATGAAGGCTTAATTAAATCGAATAATAGGCAGGTGGAGATCTATAGTATTTCCGCTGGTGAGCATGTGATAGGCTATATCTATGGCTTTATTAGTCAGGACGGTTTCTTGTATTATCAAAGTGGCTTTGACGATTTTGACGATAATAAGATAAAGCCCGGCCTCAGTAGTCATGCTTTATTGATCGATTACATGGCACAGCGAAATTTGAATTGTTATGATTTTTTAGTGGGCGACGAAGATTACAAAAGAAGTCTGGCCACGGATAGTAATCGTTTAAACTGGTTTACCCTGTATCGGCAGGATAAACCTACGAGAATGATGATGCAGCTAAGAAAAATAAAGCGTTGGTTTAATAGACGTTTTTGCCGTTAAAGGACCGTTATGGCGATTGAGGCCATAATTTAATAAAAATTATACAGGCGTTACTCGAGGTGCAACCCGAGTGCAATGAAGATACCAAAGGTTAGCGTATTGATACCAGCCTATAACGCAGCGAGTTATGTCGTTAGCTGTGTTGAAAGTGTATTGAATCAAGATTATCAAAATATTGAAATTATCGTTATTGATGATGGCTCAACGGATCAGACTGAATCTGCGCTTGCCTCTTATACTGATCAAATTATTTATCTCAAGAAACCTCATGCCGGATTGGGCAGTGCCAGAAATTTTGCTCACCAACATGCCAGCGGTGAATATATTGCTTGGTTAGACAGTGATGATATTGCCCATCCTCATCGAATCTCCCTGCAAGTTGCTATTCTCGAGCAGAACCCGTCAATGGCGCTGATCTGTGGTGATTTTTCTGCATTTAGGGAAAATGGTGATCGTCACTCCTTTTATGCCGATCGCTATTACAGCCAGCTTGAGGGCGTCGATAGACATCAGCAACTATTGGGTAAACCTCAAAGTTTTATCTATGCGGACGCGCCGCTAGAGTTATACCGAGCGCCCGTTTTATCTGAGCTGGTGTTTGGAAACTTTATTCACCCGCCGACAGTTATGTTTAGAGCGCAGCTGCTAGCATCTGTTAAACCCATGAATGAAACTATTCGCTCGTCGGTTGATTGGCTTTTTCTAACCCGACTGGCCAGACATGGCGAGCTTGGTTTTGTCGTCAATGAGCTTATTGATTATCGGCTCTCTGACTCGCAGATATCCTCTGCTAAAGCGAACCCTCGCAGAATGATAGATGTTTTGCGAGTGTTCAAGGAAATCTGCATCGAAAACGCGGATGTTATGGTGGCAAACCCTCAGCGCCATGCAAAGGTGTTAGCGGAGTTTCAAATTAATGCGGCTAATAGTCTGATTGATGTAGATAAAATACAAGCGGCGAGCCTGCTAAAGCAAAGTATGTCCTGTAGCGCTTACAAGCCTGCAAAATTGAAAATATTGCTCAAACTACTAACGCCCAGATCGTTGTTGGCTTTAAAAAGACGCTTGTACACCGCACCCGAGTTGCGGCAGAATTAGTGACTGTCTTAAGTGTTAAGTGTCATAGAGAAGTGGGCTACAGCGACACAAATGCCAGCAAAAGCGGCTTTTCAGGCCGATACTATAGATCTTGTGATAGCCTTGTTTATATTAATAAATTTGCCGGTTGAGCGGTTTGTTAAACAGCAAGCTGGCCGTTACTTGTGAGGCAAATCACATATCGAGAAGGTTTATTATTCTCTCTAATCAAATTGTTATTTAGGCACAGTAGTTAGAGGGGATAGGGCTTATAGTTGCCCTATACAGTCATTATTTGGTTTCGGAGCATCAACACTCCAATTTGAGGCGAATGTACATGTTTTTAATAAAAAATAACGGTTTAGCATTGTTATTGGTTAGCGTGCTTTTCAGTTTGAGTTTTGAAAGTGTTGCGCAGCAACGGCCACCGCGCGCCGTGGAGTGTTTTGGAGTAGGCGCAGGCTTTTGTGATGGCCCTCCAGAGAATGCCTACTATGTCTCAACTACTGGCTCTGATTCTGCAGCCGGGACCATTAATGCACCTTGGCGTACGCTTAGCCACGCAGTCAATAGCGTTGGCCCTGGTGATACTGTATTAGTAGCCGACGGACGCTACGAAGGTTTCCGCAACTTCAGCCGCTCTGGCACTGATGATCAGCCTATTACGGTTAAAGCCAATGGCGACAATGTATTTTTGGATCGCGGGCTAGCGGGTAATCGCGATATCGTTGAAATCAATGGCGTGTCTGATTTTGTCTTGGATGGCTTTATTATTCGTGATGCTTCACGTGCTGGTGTTGCAGTTATCGATGCCGACAATGTTGTGATTAGCAATAACGATATTGGCCCCAATCAGATTTGGGGCATCCTAACCGGATTTGCCACCAATCTTGAAATTATAAATAACCGAACATTTGGGTCACGTGAGCAGCACGGCATTTATGTTTCGAACAGTCGTGTGTCAAATGATAATGCCATTGTTCGTGGTAACGATGTTTATAGTAACCATCAAAACGGCATCCAATTTAATGGCGATTGCGAAGTTGGTGGTGATGGCGTTATTACCGATTCGGTGATTGAAGGCAATCGAGTCTACGACAATGGTTGGAAAGGACTGAGCTTAATTTCCTTTTCTAACTCTAAGGTTAGAAACAATATTATTTATGAAAACGGTCAGCGCGGTGGTGCGGGCGGTATTCATCTAACCAATCAGCCCAGTTGTAGTCAGCCATCCAATAATAATGAGGTTTATAATAATACACTTTATGAACCGAATATTGCGGCGGTTCGAATCACTGATGGCGCGCGCGATAATAGATTATTTAACAATATTGCTGTTAGCAATACTCCCTTTGCCGATGAAGTTGGTGCCAACCAAATAGATGCTTCGTCAAATATTACATCGAATAGCGCTACGGGTTTATTTGTCGATTTTGCTAACCGTAATTTTGAGCCGGTAAGTACTGGCAGTGCATTTGATTCAGGCCTTGAAACTTACAATAGCGCGATTGTTAATAACTTTGATTACCGCGGTGCGTTTCGCCCGAACGGTGGTGCGATAGATATTGGTGCGGTAGAAGTGATTGCCGTTGCCGGTAATGTTACCGGAGGTGGTGGCGGTTCAACTGGCGGCGGTGATACTGGTGGATCGACAGGTGGTGGTGATACCGGCGGTTCAACTGGCGGTGGTGATACTGGTGGATCAACGGGTGGAGGTGATACTGGCGGTGGTGATACCGGTGGCTCAACTGGCGGTGGCGATACTGGCGGTTCAACCGGCGGCACAACTACTCGACCAGCAGCAGTCCCAGGTAGTCTAGTATTTCTGAATCCTGCAATGATTGAAAAACTGAAGGGTAAACTTGATCGTCAAGAAGCCCCTGCGGTGCGCTTTTTAAATGCGGCTAACTCTGAAGCGAACGGTGCAAACCAACATGCATTTCCAGCTTGGAGCGTTGCAATGCTATATCACTTGACCGACGAGCGACGTTATTGTGATTTTGCGGTGCAAGAGATTGAAGAGTTTGTGCAATCCGAAGAGCAATTAATTGCTAATGGCGGATCGCCTCGGGTCGCTTTTGATAGCTACTTATATATTGGTAGTCATATTGGTGAGGTCACACGCGTTTATGACTGGTGTCGTGAGTTTGTGACAACAAGTCAGGGGCAGCGTTGGATGAGCTATGCCAATCAGGCGGTCGCCAATGTTTGGGATCATAGAAACGCGACTTGGGGT
>CAJQQO010000176.1 GCA_905480475.1 uncultured Pseudomonadales bacterium
ATTTTGAGGACGCCTACGCGGCTGGCGAAAGTTATGTGCCTGAAGTATTAAAAGATACGGTCTTGTATCAACCCGGCTCACAAGGGCTTGAGGTAAGGATTAAAGACAAGCTGGCCAAATTAAAAGCGCTGGATCAGCAAAGCTTAGAGCAGCGTTACCCCAAATAATTGACTATCTTCTAACGGCTTTACTATGTTCTATTGCCAAGGTGAAAAACATTGATCAATACACCGCTTGTTCAAACTGCATTACCCACCTTGCTTGCCGTAGGCTTCGGTGGCGCTTTAGGCGCGGTTGCCCGATATCTTATTAGCGTTTGGACAATACAGCGTTTCTCCACCGGTTTTCCGTTGGGAACCTTACTGGTTAATGCGATTGGCGCGCTTTTTATCGGTATCCTATTTGTCTTTATCAGCGAGCGAGCGATAATCGCTGCGCAATGGCGGCCGTTATTGGTAGTGGGCTTATTAGGCTCCCTAACGACCTTTTCGACATTTTCCATCGAGACAGTCGCGATGCTACAACAAGGCCAGTGGATTAGTGCAATAGCATATATTGTCAGCAGCGTGATAATATGCCTCGCCTTAACTTGGGCCGGAATTGAATTAGCGCGACTAATATAAGTCGCCGATCCCAAAATCGTTTTTTAACATTTTGTTTATAGGTTTTTAATTACATGCTCGATTTGAAATATCTACGCAGCAATTTGGACAAAGTCGCTGAAGCACTAAAAATTAAGGGCTATCAACTTGATAAGCCAGCGTTTGAGGCCTTGGATGCCGAGCGCAAACATAGCGATATAGAATCGCAATCACTGTTGGCCAAGCGCAAGCAAGCGTCTAAAAAAATTGGTGAATTGGTACAAGGTGGTATGTCGGTCGATGATGCCAAGGCTGAGGTTAATGAAACCTTGGCGCTTATCGATAAGTCGCTCGATACACTTAAAGAGCAAGCCAGTCAGGTGGAAGAAAAACTCAAACAGTTTATGTTTGATGTGCCGAATATTCCCGACCCTGAAGTACCAGCTGGTAAAGACGAAGCCGATAACGTAGAGATTCTTCGCTGGGGTACACCTAAGACTTTCGATTTTGAGGTGCTCGATCATGTCGCGCTAGGTACCAATATTGGCGGACTGGACTTTGAAGCTGCCGCCACTATGACAGGCACTCGCTTTGCGGTATTAAAAGGTGCGATTGCAAAACTGCATAGAGCTTTAGCTCAGTTTATGTTGGACCAGCATACAGAGAACAATGACTATCTTGAAGTTAACGTACCTTTAATCGTTAACGCCGAGGCCTTAACTGGCACGGGTCAATTGCCCAAGTTTGAAGAAGACCTATTTAAGCTGAACGTTGATTCCGATTATTATTTAATTCCTACCGCTGAAGTGCCCTTAACCAATTTGGCCCGTGATAATATTTTCGAAGATAAAGAGCTGCCGCTAAAGTTTGTCGCCCACACATCCTGCTTTAGAAGCGAGGCCGGCAGTCATGGCCGTGATACGCGTGGTTTAATTCGTCAACATCAATTTGAAAAAGTTGAGCTTGTACAAGTCGTTAAGCCAGAACAATCTGCCGAAGCGCTTGAGCAGCTAACTGCACATGCAGAGTCAATTTTGCAAAAGCTGGATCTGCCGTATCGAAAAGTTATTTTATGTGGTGGTGATTTATCATTTGGCTCACGCAAAACCTATGATCTTGAGGTTTGGTTGCCTGCGCAAGATTGTTATAGGGAAATCAGTTCTTGTAGTAATTTTGCTGATTACCAAGCGCGTCGCTTAATGGCGCGCTCACGCAATGCAGCCGGTAAGCCTGAGTTATTACATACCTTAAACGGCTCTGGTTTAGCGGTTGGCCGAACATTGGTTGCGGTTCTTGAAAACTATCAGAATAAAGATGGTTCAATCGATATCCCTGAAGCGCTACAGCCTTATATGCTAGGTAAAAAACACATCTCCGCATAGAGCGAAACTGGTTTTGGAATATCTGCCCCTTTGTTTTAATGTTAGAAGCAAATCCTGCTTAATTGTGGGTGGCGGAAAAATTGCCTATCGAAAAGCCGTGCTGCTAAATAAAGCCGGCGCGCTTATTACTGTTGTTGCGCCAAGGATTGATAAAGATCTGGCAGTATTAGCCGAGCAGTCCGGTGGTGAATTATTTCAGCGCAACTATCAAGCCGACGATCTCAAAGATTTTATTTTAGTGATCGGCGCTACCGATATCGAGACGGTTAATCTTGCGGTTGCGGCCGATGCAGAGCAGCGCGGTATTCTGGTTAATATCGTTGATAATCCCAAGCTCTGCAATGTTATTTTTCCAGCCATTATTGATCGTGACCCTTTACTGATTTCCGTTTCAAGCTCTGGCGCGGCGCCAGTATTAGCGCGAGCCATTCGTAGCCAAATTGAAAGTACTGTACCAGCCAATACCGGTGAGCTAGCCGATTATATTGCTGAGCGACGTCAGCGTGTTCGCAAAACCTTAAATAATAATGAACAGTTAGTGCGAGCGTTTTGGGAGCAACTACTCGAAAGCGAAATTGCCGAGCGAGTATTTGCCGGACGCATCAGTGAGGCTGATGATTTATTTGATCAACAACTTAAAGCCTTGGTCGATAATGGTGATCCTGCGTCTTTAGGTGAAGTGTATCTTGTTGGTGCAGGTCCCGGTGATCCTGATCTATTAACCTTTAAAGCCTTAAGGTTAATGCAGCGCGCCGATGTAGTGTTATACGATCGATTGGTTTCGCCAGCGATTGTTGATATGACGCGTAGAGATGCCGAGCGAATTTATGTGGGCAAATCGCGCAGTAAGCATGCCGTGCCGCAAA
>CAJQQO010000177.1 GCA_905480475.1 uncultured Pseudomonadales bacterium
AATCAAGACAAACCCTACTTCAAGGGACAGGCCCTGCAACTTGGCTAGCGCCCGAATAAGTGACATCCGGGGTCGTGAATTCGATAAAACGCTATCGAATTCGCTAAATGCAGAGACGCCGCATAATGCGCAGCCTGCTCAGAAGAATACGCGAGCCACAATGCAATCAACCGAAAATGAACAACCCTTTGTTGACGAATGGGGCCCGGTACTTAAAAAAATTGCTGACGACAAAGACAGAGAAGCCTTTGCCCGTTTGTTCGACCATTTCGCGCCCAAGATAAAGTCTTACGGCATGATGATGAAGTCGCAGCACACTTCGGCGCAAATGGCTGAAGAGCTGGTGCAAGATGTGATGCTTAAGGTTTGGCTTAAAGCGCACTGTTTCGATCCGGAGAAAGCGGCGGCCAGTACTTGGATATTCACCATTGCTCGAAATTGCAGAACCGACTTTATCCGCAAAGTAAAACGCACCGATACGCCACTGACCGCTGACGACTTATGGCCGATGGCTGAAGAAACCGGGCCGTTTACGTCACTGCATCAGCATAGGATTGAAAAAAATATCCATAGTGCGGTGGAGCAACTTCCGGTCGAGCAAGCCGATGTGCTTAAACGTATTTACATTGAAGGTAAATCACATTCCGAAGTCGCAGAGGCTACGGGGCTACCTTTAGGAACGGTTAAATCCAGAGTGCGACTAGCAGTAAGTAAGTTACGTACGTTGTTATAAACTTAGCTATAAACTTAGTTATAAATTTAGTACTAGAGTTAGTTATTATTTTTACTTTAGGCTTTTTAGTGTTATTTACTGTTACAGGTTACACGTTATGAATCATTTTCACCCTGATATTCACTGGTTAACGGATTACGCGGCCGGCAATTTACCTTTATCGCAAGCCTTGTGCATTTCTGTGCACTTATCATTTTGCTCGCAATGCCAAGCTGAAATCGAACAGCTTAATAGCTTGGGCGGCCTTATGCTAAATAAAGCCCTGTCTGCTGAAGCAGCTAGCTCAGAGTCTTTTAATACCTTCGCGGATGACGTACAAAACGCGGCTAATCAGCAAGAGCAAGATAGCGATGTTTCTGCTGCAACTCGTCTTAAAGTGTTAGATCTTATTAATTCAGATTTAAGCGAGTTAGCTGTACCAGAAGCAGCTCCAGCCAACGATTCAGAGCTACCTAACTGCCTAGATAAATTATTACCTCATGGTCTTGATGATTTACGGTGGAAAAAACTTAGCACCTCATTGAGTGTTGCCAGATTAGAAGCTGGTGATACCCAACGTGAAGTTGCGCTGCATAGAATTAAAGCTGGTGGCGGCGTTGCCAATCATGATCATCATGGCCGCGAAGTGACCGTTGTTTTAACCGGTAGTTTTTCCGATCAAGAAGGTCTGTATTTACCCGGTGACTTTTTAGTTAAAGAATCCGGCGAGTCGCATCGCCCTATGGCTAGTGAAGATAGTGAGTGTGTCTGCTTATCAGTCTTGGAAGCGCCGGTTAAATTTACCGGGCCATTAACCCGCATGATTAATCCTTTTTTACGAATTTATCCTGCCGCCAGTTAATTTTTTATATCCTCCTTGCGGGCTTTTTAAGTCCGCTTTTTTTTGCTTTTTTTATCGTGGCTGTAATCGCTTATTTAATCAGGCACTTGGCATCAGCTATCTGGCTTTTTAACGAAAGCAATATTTTAAAAGGCTTATATTTTTAGATGCCGTTTAGAGGCGCTCCAAATGCTTGGATAAAATAGATGCTGGTATCAATAGATATTTATCTAAATGGATACTTAAACCGATAAAGACGACATCCAAAAAAATAGCTAAGTCCTATAGCAATAGCTATTTTTTGGGCAATATCAGAATCGGTCTGCGGAAGACGCAGAACTTGAATACGATAAAATAGGCAATTGCAAGGGTTTAGTCGTCACAACCTAACCCTTGCAAGTAAGTCTATATAATCGAGACCTTAGAACCCGGCAGCGACAATTCACTCATTGTATTGGACGCGTTTATCTCTAATATATAACTCTTCGCGAAGCACGGTTATATCGCTAGGTGCTTTAATACCGAAATTAACTTGATTACGATTAACATCGAGTACAACCACCTCGATCTCATCACCAATTAATAATTACTCACCTATACGGCGTGTAAGTATTAGCATATTTGTTGGCTTCCATACCGCCAGCAGTTAACAAATAACATTCAGGTTAATCACTTACGACTAGACCCGACCTCCTAAACGGCCATTAAACAGACTCGCCCAAAAAATACTGCTTAAGAAATGTAACAAGACATTGATGCGCATTTTTTATCCATTTGATTACCTAGATCCTTGTGTGCAAAAGCGATACCCTAATAAGAATTCGCTGTACACCTGCATACTGCATATTTGATAAATCTAACCGCTTGAAAAAAACTATCAATAAAGAAATAAAGTCATTATGCTGAGCCTTTTGACTTTCCGCCGATACGGTAAAGCTGCTAGCAATCATTCCCCAGCAAAAATAACGTTGTTTACCCTTCATAATAATTATTAATCAGCGTAATACTCTTGGACCACAGTATTTGTCAGCTGGCAAAAATCGCTTATTGATAGTTGTCATTGATTTAACACTAAGCATAAACATTCCTAAAAAAGTGCTGGTAACACCCTAATGTTTTTAGCAGTGGCAATTGGAGTAAAGCAATAGTTCGCACTGAATAAATGTGTTATTTAAATGCTTAATTTTTTATGCAGAGATACCATCGTTCTAATTGTTATTAATTTAAAATTTACCTAGAAAAACGTTATGAAATTTTCTGTATTGCTGCACATCCTAACAATATATCTGTCATTGTTTGTTACGAAACCAGAGCAAGATTTTCATTAGTGACCGCTAATTTTTGCAAGTGCAAATCGATAATATGAACACGTGAGTCGTTAATGCCGCCGCAATAAATTTGTATGGATTGAATCAAACCCGTAGCGACAATTTCTACCGTGCCAGAGAGCAATACCTGACTTGCCCCTCGCGCTTCCATCTCCTCAACAATAATGGCGTTTTCTCCACTGCGATCAACATACACCACACAGAGAGAAACCGGTTTTCGCAATTCAAAAGGTAGATGCACCCAACCACCGACATTAAACTTTGCCGACGGTAAACCGCGATATCGATCAACCTCCACTTCAGCCGCCGAACCGTTGCCACCCAATAACTTTGAAAATAATGGTCGCTGTAATAAAGAGCGCTTTGGTCCGGCATGAGATTTACCGCCCCCTGCTGAATGGACCTTTACCGCGTACATCTCTTTAGGGATATCAGCTAAAAAGCTTTTTTCGATTAAATGCGCCGGCATATTGGTCAAAGACATAAGAAACCTTTTAAATATCAAACAACAATTCAGTAGCGATTTACAACCTGAATCACCCGCATATTGAAAGTAGTGGCTCAACAATACGCCGAGACCGCTGAATTCAATATGCAGGCAAATCAGAAATTTACCTACCGCTGATAAGACAAGCAGCATAGTAATACCGCAAAACGCGAAAGACTGTGTCCCAATTGCATATCGGATGTGAACAGGTTCAAATTGTGCGCATATTGACCATAGTTGACGCAAAGAGACGGCATCCGTCAGTTTGGGACAGGCACTTCTTCGGCTAGGGACAGGCACTTTTTGGCTGACACTTTTTTGGCTTGGGCTGGATAAATTGCAGATTATGGGGACAGGCACATTATTAGTTTTGAGTGAATAACGTCAAGATAAGGAAACGTCGGCCTCAGACTGGGACCAGATTAAGGGACAGGCACATCTTTGATTTGGAGTGGTAATGGAAAGGCTAAGATAAGACTTGCTCAGCTTAAGCGGCTCTGGACGAGGCCAAAGAGTAATGCGCTTGTGCTACTGAGAATAAGCCTTAGTTACCGAGCGTCAACTCACGTAAGCGTTTAATGGCTTCATCACGTTGCGCCAGTTCTTCTTTTAACTGACGATTTTGCGCAACCACTTTATCTTTACTGACATCAGCCTCAATCATAATTTGGGCGCTAAACCAAAGTAATCGCGCTTCATTGGCAGCCTCGCCTTCTAAAGCTAATTGGGTTCGTTGATCCAGCACGTAAATAGCAGTCTGTGCAGCTTCACGACTATAACCGGGGTTATCGCGATCAAGCCTTATCGAAATGATGCCCCATAGCGCGTAAGCATCGGATAATAAACTAGCGTGCTCGGCAAGCACCGCTTCGTAGGCCTCAAAGGCACTCTCATAGCGCAGCTCTTTATGCCACTCATTCGCCAATTTTAATTTACGCACAGCCGCCTCAGTGGCCAGATCAATTTCTGGCTCACAGGCAATAGGCTCAATAATTAGGGCTGGTTCGGGAGCCGCAATCACCTCAGGTGGTGGCGGTGGCGGAGGCGCGCTGGCGCAAGCAGTCATTAAGACTACTAAGACGGCTACTGATGTAGCTTGTAGATAATTAAAACTCAATGTTATTCAAAACCTATTAGCTTATTAGGCGGCTTTAACTTAGGCATCGGTAACTTAGGCCGATTGCTAAATAGTTTCGTTTAGCGGTTTTTGTAAGCCACGACATATTAAACGATATATGCCTGAATCGGAAAGCTTTTCCCTTCATTAGGCGAATTCAGTTCTCTCAACAGCTTAAGCGGGCCGCATCGCAGGAAATAGTAATACATCGCGGATCGATGCCGAGTCGGTTAACAACATAACCAGCCGATCAATACCAATGCCCTCGCCCGCTGTTGGCGGTAAACCATACTCTAATGCGGCAATATAATCCGCATCGTAGTGCATAGCTTCAATATCTCCGGCATCTTTTTCTGCAACCTGTCGCTTAAAGCGCTCAGCTTGATCTTCGGCGTCATTTAACTCGGAAAAGCCATTGGCAATTTCACGGCCGGCAACAAAAAACTCAAAGCGATCGGTAACAAAGGGATCGTTATCGTTGCGACGCGCTAATGGCGATACCTCGGTCGGGTATTCGGTAATAAATGTCGGCTCGATCAGTTTTTCTTCCACCGTTTTTTCAAAGATCTCAATTTGGATTTTACCCAAGCCATAAACCTCTTTAACCACAATACCCATACTATCGGCGATTTTGGCCGCTGATTCGCGCTCGGCAAGATGGCTTGCAGTCAGTTGTGGATTAAAGGCTAAGATCGATTCCAACACCGTCATACGTCTAAATGATTGACCAAAGTCCAGCGTATGGCCTTGGTAGTCAACTTTATCACTGCCAAGCACTTTGTTTACAACCGTCTGTAACATCGCCTCGGTTAAGTCCATTAAGTCCTGATAGTCGGCGTAGGCCTGGTAGAACTCGATCATGGTAAATTCAGGATTGTGACGTGTGGACAGCCCCTCATTACGAAAGTTGCGATTGATTTCAAATACTCGCTCAAAACCACCAACGACCAAGCGCTTTAAATACAACTCCGGTGCAATACGCAGATACATATCCATATCCAATGCATTGTGATGGGTAACAAAAGGCCGCGCAGTTGCACCCCCGGGGATCGCTTGTAACATTGGCGTTTCTACTTCCATATATTGACGCTCAAGCAAAAACACCCGGATCTCACTAATAATTTGCGATCGTAAGGCAAATACCTTGCGCACATCTTCATTCATGATCAGATCAATATAACGCTGACGATAGCGGATTTCCGTATCGGCTAAACCATGAAATTTATCTGGCAATGGGCGTAAAGATTTAGTTAATAGCTGCGCTTCTTTAATATAGACGTACAGATCACCCTTGCCAGATTTATGCACAGGCCCAGTGGCAGCAACGATATCACCGATATCCCAACTCTTAATATTTTCAACCAGAGCCTCGGGTAAGGATTTTTTATCCACATACAATTGAATGCGACCAGAGACATCCTGCAAAACAATAAACGGGCCGCGCTTAGCCATAATGCGACCGGCAACGCTCGCAGGGCGATTTAAAGTCTCGAGATCGGCTTTTTCATGCTCGCCCAGTTCGGCTTGTAATTCACTCGCCAAACTATCGCGACGAAAACTGTTCGGGAAAGCCGCACCGCTCTCACGGATCGCAGCCAGCTTGCTTCGTCGTTCGGCAACTAATTTATTTTCTTCTGCGCCGCTGTCTGAACCATTAGCTGCTGTATCTTGACTGTTACTCATATTATTTGCTCTTGATTAATCTGCCGAATCAAATTGAATTAAATTATTTTGCTGTTTTTCCAAGTTACCGTAATCCTTGCGCGGGATATGGAAAAAACAGTCAGTATTAAAGTCCCTGCTTTAGCGATGCCTCGATAAACATATCAATACCGCCATCCAATACATTTTGGCAATTACTGGTTTGCACACCGGTACGCAAGTCTTTTATACGCTGGTCATCCAGCACATAAGAGCGAATTTGACTGCCCCAACCGATATCCGACTTATTATCTTCCAGTACCTGTTTTTCTGCGCCAAGCTTTTGCATTGCTAGTTCGTACAGTTTGGCTTTTAACATCTTCCAAGCTTTATCACGATTTTGATGCTGCGATCGATCGCTTTGACATTGTGCCACTGTGCCAGTCGGCTCATGCGTTAATCGCACCGCAGAATCGGTTTTATTGACGTGCTGACCACCTGCCCCCGAGGCACGATATGTATCGGTACGCACATCCGAAGGATTGATTTCAACTTCGATATTTTCATCTACTTCAGGCGAGACAAAAATTGATGCAAAGGATGTATGTCGGCGACTACCCGAATCAAATGGCGATTTTCTTACTAATCGATGCACACCGGTTTCGGTGCGCAACCAACCATAAGCGTATTCACCTTGAAAATGAATCGTAGCACTTTTGATACCCGCGACATCGCCGGCTGAGGCTTCAATCAAATCGGTTTTAAACCCCTTGGCTTCGCCCCAGCGCAAATACATTCGTAACAGCATCTCAGCCCAATCTTGCGCCTCGGTGCCACCGGAGCCGGATTGGATATCGAGAAAAGCGTTATTGGGAT
>CAJQQO010000178.1 GCA_905480475.1 uncultured Pseudomonadales bacterium
TTAACCGCCTCAGAAAATAACAACGGCACCAAAGCATTACCATCCAAGCCTTGAATAATAAAGTACACCACCGCCAACCATATAAAATCACCGCCCCAACCCCATTGCAAAAACGCCACTAACAATACCGGTAAGGTAACCAAAAACGCGCCTATATAAGGAACAATCACTGAAAGCCCTACCAGTATTGCCAGCAAGGCTGCATAGTTTAGGTCGAACCAGACAAAGGTAATAAATGATGCCGTGCCGACAATAAACATCTCGATCACTTTACCCCGAACATAATTGGCCATCTGGTCATTCATCTCTACCCAGATGCGGGTTAATAACGGACGCTCTCGAGGTAGTAACTGGCCAAGCCAATCAAGTAACAAGGCCTTATCCTTTAAAAAGAAAAACACCAAAATCGGCACCAAAATAAGGTAGAGCATAAAGCTAAATAGATTGGGGATTTTTGATACCGAAAATGACAAGACCAATTGTCCAAGACCACCGATCTCACGGTTAAGTAAATCGGTCCACTCTTTGACTTGATCATGGGTAACAAATGCCGGGTAAAGCTCAGGCAGTAGCACTAACTTCTCCTGAATTAGCACAATTAAACCCGGCAGCTCTTGCACCAAGTTAGATAACTGATCCAAAGCCAATGGCATCAATACGATTAAGCCAACAATTAAGGAAATTAATAGAAAGGCCGAACTTAAAGACACTGCAACAATATGCGGCAAGCGGAATTGCTCCAGCTTAGCGACCACGCCTTGTAATAAAAACGCCATTACCAGCGCTGCAATAACCGGCGCTAAAATTGCCCCAACCCAAATCACAGCAACAACGCCTACTAGTAAAATAAGCAGTAGAACTATCGCTTCTTCATCATGAAAGTTGCGGTCGTACCATTTTTTTAACACACTGAACATAAACCGTCGGCGCCTTTATCATTGACTAAAACTGAATCTTAACAAGCGATAGATTGCTGTGTAGATTGTCTTGTAGATCATTGTAAAACGAGTAGTCATTACTTGATCGGCATTTGTTGATATGCCTGCCAATCATTGTGGAACTTACATCACGCCTCGCTTTCTACTAGCTTATTGTTTTCTAAGCTAATAATGCTGTCACTGTCGCTACCCAATAGCCAGTAAATACTGCATCATTTGATCAAGCAGTGTCAGAAGCTAGAGCAATATCAATATTTTATCGCCCGCTTGGCGTACTATATAGCGATATAAGCCCGCTGTAGATAGGATGCGGGGACGATAAAGAACTGAGGCGGATAAATACTTGTAGCCAGCAATAAGCCTAGATGGAATTGAAAACCGGACAATGAAACGTTTAATTAATAGACAATATATAGGCCCGATCACAGCTTATCCCGATATCGCCACAGCGACAGCTAGGCAAACTGCCGCCCGTTATCTAGCACCCCTATTAATGGCCTTACTCAGTTTTTTAACCGTTTTCAACTCTTTACCCGCTGCGGCCGCAGGGTTTAATGGTGGCAATAACAGCGCCGTTTCGACTACTACCAAACATTCGGATACCCGCAACCCCGACAATGAATTCAAGCTGCCCGAGCTAGGCGATAGCAGCGCCGGATTAATGCCACCCGCCCAAGAACAAGCGCTTGGCCAAGCATGGCTGCGCTCGTTTAGAGCTAGTGTACCGCTAGAAAGCGACCCGCTGCTATTTGAGTATATGGAGAACCTGCTGTTAAGACTCGCCAGCTACAGCGATCTGGAAGATAAAAGTCTGGATCTGGTGGTGGTTAAAAATCCCAATATCAACGCCTTTGCGGTACCCGGCGGCGTTGTTGGGGTCAATACTGGTCTGGTCTTATACGCCGAAACCGAGGCGCAATTAGCATCGGTGCTATCACACGAGCTTGCCCATTTATCGCAACGCCATTTTTCTCGCAGCGTTGAAGCTTCAAAACGCGCCAGCTTTGCCAGTGTTGCCGGATTATTGGCAGGCATTGCATTAGCCGTTGCCAGCGAAGGTGACGCCGCCCAAGCGGCAATTATTACCTCGCAAGCCGCCGTGCTGGATTCGCAGTTACGCTACAGCCGCTTGCATGAACGCGAAGCCGATCGCTTAGGTATGCGAACGCTGGTTCAAGCCGGGTATCCTGCCGAAGCGGCAGCGAATATGTTTAAACAAATGCTCAATGCTTCAAGACTATACGGCAACCGGGTGCCGGAGTTTTTGCTCACTCACCCGGTTACCGAGTCGCGAATTAGCGACGCAAGTAATCGCGCGAGACAACTACCCGCGCAAGCCGCTATGCTCAGCATGGATTACCAGTTAGTTAAAACGCGAGTAAAAGTATTGAGTGAAAGCTCCAGCAAAGACAGTATCAAACATTTTCGCTTAGCCTTAAGTCAGTTTGAAAATCCAGAATCCGGCAGCCCAAAAAATAATAGCGCCGAGCAGCAATTAAATAAAGATGCCGCTCGCTACGGTTTAGCATTGGCTTACAACCGCAATCGAGATACACGTAAAGCGCGCGAAACGCTTGAGCCTTTATTGCATCAAGTGCCCGGTAAAATCGCCTATACGCTATTGGATATTGAAATTGATATTGAATCGGGTAAGCACAAACAAGCCGAACGACGCCTGCGTGATTTAAATGCCTTGATACCGAATAATTATGCGATTGCTATGTTGTTAGCCGAAACGCTGCTGACCAATAAAGAATATGTTAGCGCTCAAAAGGTCTTAAGCGACTTATCAAAATCCAGACCTAAACAAGCCGATATCTGGTATATGCTGGCTGAAACCCACGGTTTGGCTGGCGATATTCTTAAACTCCATCAAGCCAGAGCCGAGTTTTTTTTACTGCGCGGCAACTTCTCTCAAGCGCGCCAACATTTAAAACAGGCGTTAAATCTTAGTCGCGATAATTACCAGACCATAGCAAGAATAAAGCAGCGGGTGAGAGATATTAATACTTTGCAGCGTATTACCGAAAACCTTTAAAGCTCATCACTGCAAGCTTATTGGGCTTGTTTTTTAGCCTTATTAAAATCCAACATGCGCTGTAATGGCACAACCGCACGCTTGATCAACTCCTTATCAACCAAAATCTCGGAGCGATGCGCTTTATCCGCACCATTATCCGCTAGATCTTCCAAACATTGTGCTAAATTATCCAAACCGTTCATCGCCATCCACGGGCAGTTCGCACAGCTCTTGCAAGTTGCGCCGGAACCACCAGTAGGTGCAATTAAAAACTGCTTATCCGGCACCGACTGACTAAGCTTATAAAAAATACCTTGATCGGTAGCAACAATAAATTGCTCATTGGGTAATTCACTTGCCGCTTGAATAATTTGCGTAGTGGAGCCAATTCTATCGGCCAATGCCAATACTGATGCTGGCGACTCTGGGTGTGCCAGTACAGCCGCGTCAGGAAAAACCGCTTTTAAATCGTGAATACCTTTGGCTTTAAATTCATCGTGAACAATGCAAGCGCTATCCCATAACAACATATCGGCGCCAGTTTGTTTTTGCACATAGGAACCCAAATGCTTATCCGGCGCCCAAATAATTTTTTCACCCTGACTATCAAGGTGATCAATAACATCCAAGGCAATACTTGAGGTGACAACCCAATCGGCTCTGGCTTTTACTGCAGCCGAGGTATTGGCGTAAACCACAACCGTTCGATCAGGATGCTTATCACAAAACGCTGAAAAATCTTCGATAGGACAACCCAGATCAAGCGAGCAAGTTGCCTCAAGCGTCGGCATAATCACGCGCTTTTCGGGGCTAAGAATTTTAGCCGTCTCACCCATAAATTTTACACCGGCAACCACTAAGGTATCGGCTTTATGATCAGCGCCAAACCGCGCCATCTCTAGTGAGTCAGAAACCACACCACCGGTCGCTTCAGCCAAGGCCTGAATCGCGGGATCGGTATAATAATGCG
>CAJQQO010000179.1 GCA_905480475.1 uncultured Pseudomonadales bacterium
CGTGCATAAATATTTTATAGCCGGATTGCGCCAGCGTTAGGGCGGCTAATAAAAACCAGGGTGGTTGCCGCTTTTTACCGGCATAAGATGACCAATCCAAATCGACACTAGGCTTTGCCAAATTGTGTTGAATCGCTGCCATCGAAGTATTAATAAACTCGCGGCAAGCGGTGACAAAACCGGCGATCTCCTCTGCAGACTCCTCCTTAACCCGCAGCACCATCAGAAAGGCGCCAAGCTGAATGCTTTCGACTTCGTCGTTCAATATCATCGTCATCGCTGCATGCGCTTCCTGTTGCGTTAGCGAGCGCCTGCCGGTTTTACCTTTGCCTATGGTGCGGATATAACTGGCGAAAGGGTGTTCTTCAGTATTCATTGATGCTCGCAACGTCGTTAAGTGAATGCTTTGCTAATGAAATAATAGATTCTATTTTTTCGCCAACATAAAAAAGCCCCGCATATGCAGGGCTTTAAACTTAAGTGTTTGTACTAATCATCCATAATGCCTAAGAGGCTAAGCAGATGAATAAAGATATTCAGAATACTTAAGTAAAGGCCAATAGTTGCACGAATATAGTTAGTCTCACCGCCATTAATGATGCGGCTAGTATCAAATAAGATAAAGCCTGACATGATTAATACGATACCAGCTGATAAGGCGAGAGACATCGCAGGTATTTGTAAAAACATATTTGCGATGATACCTACAAGCGCAAGCATCATACCGACCATTAAAAAGCCACCCATAAATGAGAAGTCTTTTCGTGTTGTTAGCACGTAGCCTGAAAGCCCGAAGAAGACAATTGCGGTGCCAGCAAGCGATTGCATGATTAAGGATGGGCCATTGGCTAATGATAGATAGTGACTCAGCATGGGTCCGAGTGAAGCGCCCAATAAACCGGTAACGGCAAAGACTACCCAGATACCTGAGGCTGAGTTTTCGGTGCGGGGCAATACAAAGAATAACAAGCCTAGCGAAACTACCCACATTAATAGTGCTGCGCCCGAGCCTAGCCCGATCATCATCGATCCTGCAGCCGTTACTGCGCTAAACAGTAACGTCATTGCAAGCAGCATATAAGTGTTACGAAGAACCTTATTGGTTTGAATGGCGGAACTTGCGCCGCTATCAACACCTGTGCTTTGTGCATTAAAAATAGGTTTATCCTGCATGGTTTGTGCTCCTGAATAACAGTAGGTAAAACATAAAGTGGAAAAGCTAATTTAATCAATAAAAAACGACGTGTAATTGATCCAAGCTACTATCTGTGCAAAACGACAATCGCTTACAAAGTAATGGCCCTTGAAATGATCTATACGTCTTAAAACCCAGTTTGTCTCTGCGCTTTACTTAGCCGCGATTGATTTGCCGAATCGCCAATCGTTAAAGCAGTATCATACCTGTTAGCTTAGCAAACGCAAACCATCAGCGGGGCAGATACTGCCATTAATGACTATAACTTATGACCGTTTAGCGGATAAAAATACAGCGCAAATTGGCATTAAATTTTGTAGATAAAGCAGTGGCGATAAAGCTAATTTAGCTAATAAATATTGCAAGGATCTTGGTCTTTATTAGTATTGAGGCAATCTTTCGCGTTTCAAGGTCTGTGTCAGATCCTCCGGTCGCTTTAGTCGTTCAGTAAAAGCTGCAGGTCGAATAGAATTAACGTTGATTAACGCTGTCCTATGGCGGTCAGGTCGCTTAGTCGATGATCGCGTTCGGCGTGCTAGCGGAAGGAATAATGCGGGCGGGCAATCAATATCTGATCAATTAAATAGTTAATTTTGCGAAATCGAATCAAATTCACAGCGCAAATCATTGAATTAACTTAATATTTAACTCTATCGAGCGTTAATGGCTAGAGTCCCGGAGTGAGTGGGCTTGTCCAAAAGCGTTGTTAGATAAGCTGTTTGATACAGAATCGCGAGTACAGGTAACCTCTATGACAACTGACGGCCACAGGCTGCATATAAGCCCAACTAGCGCTTTGCCAATGGATTTGGCTTTTCGACGCCTGCTCGCTGCATGGCTTTGTTTTCTGGCGCTGAGTGCGAGTGTACTTTTATCGACGCCCGTGGTTGCCGAGTCCAAATTCTATGGTGTTGCTTCTGCGGAGGTAACAGCGCCGCATATTAAAGTCAGTTTAGTTAGCGATAGGAAGTCGATAGCGGCAGGTGAAACCTTACAACTCGCTTTAAGATTGATGCCCGATGACGGCTGGCATACCTATTGGAAAAATCCTGGCGATACCGGTTTGCCGACAAAATTGATTTGGGATTTACCTGCCGGTTTTCGTGCCGGTGATATTGAATGGCCAGTACCGGAGCGAATAGATTATCAAGGCGCGACCAATTTTGGTTATCACGGCGAGACTTGGTTATTGGCATCCTTATCGGTTCCGGCTAATATTGATCCGGCCATTCTATCTAACGGTTTTATCAATGTAGTCGCCACAGCGAAATGGTTGATTTGCGAAGATGTGTGTATACCCGGAAAAGCAGAGCTAAGTCTTCCATTATGGTTAGAAAGCTCGGCGACCAATCAGGTGCAAGCGGTTGATACACCATTAGCTGATGCAGCATTCGCTACTACCGAGTTAGCGACTACAGTAATAACCAATATTGATTGGCGTCCATTATTCGCGCAAGCGCGCAGTCGCGTACCTGAGTTGTTATACGATATCTCAGCACAATATGCCGTTGACGATAATATCAATATTGAAATTGATGCCAATCAATTACCCGCGTTTACCCGCTTACCGGAAGTGTTTATCGGTAGCAAAGGTATTAGTGCTAACCATACCATTCCCAGCGTTCGTATCACCGACGACAATCTGCTAATTACCGCGCCAAAAGATCAATATCTAGAAACACCGCCGCATTTACTACCGATTGTTCTGGTGATTTCACGTCAGGACGATGCAATCTCGGCGATTGAATTTGTTGCTAAGCAAAACCAAAGTTTGGCTGCTGGAGTTAGTGCGGTTAATACAGAGGTCTCAGCTGATAAGGGCTTAGCCACGCAGGGTTCAACTCCCGACGCTAGAGGCGCAAATCTATCCGAAGGTGGTTCAACAGCGCCGGGTTTATTAACGGTGCTACTACTGGCGTTAGCTGGCGGTATTATTTTAAATGCTATGCCATGCGTATTTCCGGTGTTATCGCTAAAAATTGTTAGCCTGGTTGAAAGTGGTAGTCACGATAGCGCTGTTCGTAAGCAGCATGGTTTAGCCTATACAGCAGGTGTAGTCTTAAGCTTTATGCTGGTTGCCGCTGTATTAATTGGCTTACGATTTGCTGGCGAGCAAGTAGGCTGGGGCTTTCAGCTGCAGTCCCCGTGGTTTATCGCTTTTCTAATCTATCTATTATTTATACTCGGTTTATCCCTATCGGGCTTTGTTGAGTTTGGCGCGTCCTTACAAAATATGGGCTCGGGTTTGGGTGCTAAACAAATGGCTGCTAATGATTGGCGCGGCTCATTCTTTACTGGTGTGTTAGCGACTATTGTTGCTACGCCGTGCACCGCGCCCTTTATGGGAACGGCAATGGGCTTTGCCTTGGGGCAATCGGTGTTGGTAGCGCTATTAGTCTTTGCGTTTATGGGGCTAGGATTGGCGCTGCCATTTTTGTTGATCGCGTATATACCGGCGCTGGCTAACGCTTTACCTAAGCCGGGCAATTGGATGGTGCAGTTAAAAGAGTTTTTGGCTTTTCCAATTTATTTAACGGTTGTTTGGTTAATTTGGGTCTTTTCACATCAGACCGGCAGTGATGCGATCGTGATGATATTAATTGGCTTGGTATTTCTAACGCTGGGATTATGGATATGGCGTATCACTATGTATCGTGACAGTACACTTTTACCACGAATACTCGCGTTAGCCTGTGTAGTCGTTGCCTTGTCTGCTGTGATGTATGCGATTGCTGTTGATAAGCCGCAAACTACAGTCGTGGACTCAAGCGATCAAGACGGTTTTACTCAGGCGGCGTATTCATCCGAGCGATTGCAGCAAGCCTTAGATAATAATCAGCCGGTGTTTGTCAATATGACAGCCGACTGGTGTATTACCTGTAAGGTTAATGAAAGAGTAGCCCTGGGAACAGATGATGTTAAGCAAGCCTTTGCTGGTAAAGATATGGTTTATTTAAAAGGTGATTGGACTAACAGTGACCCTTTAATTAGCGAATATTTAGCGCGATTTAGGCGTGATGGTGTGCCCTTATATGTCTATTACCCGCCGGGCGAAGAGCCTAAGATTTTGCCACAGATATTAACCAGTAATATTGTGATCGAAGCGATACGTTAACGAGTTTTAGAATTGTCTTTTTAAGCTGACGAATTTTATTTGGCTTTTACCCAGCCACAAAAAAAGCGTTTTATACCCAGTGTATAAAACGCTTTTTTTAACTGAAATAAACGTTTAATTAATACGTTCTTGATCGATACTTTTCCATGTAGTGGCAACATTCTGGCCGCTAATATGTGAAAAGCGCAATGGGAAGTTTGTTACCCATTCGTTTTGTTCGGCAAATTCACTTACTGATTCTACCGAGTAGCTAACTCGAAAGCCGCTTTCATCAGTAATAAAACTGCTATCCATCACTTGAAAACGCTGTCCGTAGGCAATATCCCACTGGCCAATATAAGTGACTGTACCGGGTTCAATTACAATAGATTTTTGTGCTTTGTCTGGATCATCAAAGGCTTTTGCCTGCATGGATTTAGAATCTTTTACATCCATTGCTTCGGGACTATATGTACCCGCTTTGACTTTTAATAATTGAAAGCCAGTGTCTTTAGGCACTTTTAGTTCAAAGCCTTGGCCGCTTTCGCTAAAATTTAGCGAAGAAACATATTGTCTTAATGCGCCGCGTGCGCCCATTTTTACCAATATAAACGCTTCATCATCAGCGAGTGTTTGATTGGCTTCTTCAATATTTTTATACGAAAATT
>CAJQQO010000180.1 GCA_905480475.1 uncultured Pseudomonadales bacterium
CTCCAATATTCTTTTTTACTGAGCTTATTATTTGCTAGCGGTTAAAAAACGTAAGCTGGCAAAAATATTTTGGGTTTTTTCCAAACCAAGATCATCAACATATTGCTGCCATACCCCCTCTGTCGCTTCGGATAAAAATATCATATGCTGCTTGCCACTACTGGTCAGTTCAATAAGCTTGGCACGCGAATCCGAATGGTCGGCAAAACGCCGTACATAATCGATCGACTCAAGCTCTTTAATGACTTTAACTAAAGACTGCGACTTAACGCCTTTAGCATCGGCAATATCAACCATACGGCTTGGGCCATGACTAAAGATATGTGTCATGATTGCGCCTTGCGCCGAGGAAATTTCAGTGACGCCACGGCGGCGAATTTCGCCCGCTAAACGACGATGAAAATCACGATTGGCCAGCATTAAAAGCTGACCAATATCATTGCGTTCATTTAAGACAAGTTCGGTCAATGCTTTCTACCTGATTGAAGGTTATGGTCTGGAAACTGTGGCGTTACTGATGCCGTTACTGATGCTGTTACTGATGCTGTTACTCTGGCATAGCTGTTAAGGCTTGAAATCCAAAGTCTTCGACAAAGCTAGCCAGTGGAGCCAAGAAGCGACTCTTACAGGCAACATTCCCTAATGACAATTACTAAGTCTTGCTTATAATAAGTAAAGCTTAGTATAATCGCAAGCCTTAACTTGCCGCTAGCAGGAAACTCAGCGGAACAAATACGTAATTCATCGCCAAATAGCCGATTTTGGCCTAGATAGCCTCACTAGATAACATCAGGAGCCATTATGTTTGAAGTTTTCGCCACCACGCCTGAAACCATGTCCCCCGCTCAAATTGGCGAGCACGCCAAACGCGCCGAGGCAATGGGCTTTGACGGCCTGCAAGTGCCTGATGCCGTACATGATGGCCTGCTCCTCTCAGCGCTAGCATTGAATGCCACCACCAACCTAGTGGTATCCACCGGCGTTCTCGTTGCCTTCCCGCGCAGTCCTATGACAGTTGCGGTTGCATCTTGGGATTTACAAGAGTTGTCTAAAGGTCGGTTTGAGATTGGCGTTGGCACACAGGTCAAAGGCAATATTGAAAAACGCTATAGTTCGTATTGGGGTTCACCAGTTCCTCAGCTTCGCGAATATATGCAATCGCTGCGGGCGATTTTTCATAGCTTTCAAACCGGCGAAAAACTAAATTTCGAAGGCGAGTATTATCAATTTACCAAGCTACAGCCGTTTTTTAATCCCGGCCCAATTGATCATCCCAACATCCCTATTCTTGCCGGTGCTGTTGGCCCTGCTATGACTAAGATGGTTGGAGCCATTGCTGACGGCATGATTACTCACCCAACCAATACGCCACCACGTTATATTCGCGAAGTGTGCATCCCCCGTTTACAAGAAGGCTTTAAAAGAACCGGCCGCAACCCGGATGATTTTAAACTGATACTCGGCCCATTAACTGCCACCGGTAAAGATGCTAAAACTGTGGCCGCCGAATGGGAAAAACAACGCAGTATGTTAGGCTTTTTATACTCTACCCCAGCCTACTGGCCTAGCTTGGAATTATTTGGTTGGCAGGAAAAAGGTCAGCAATTATTGGATATGACCCGGCAAGGAAACTGGGATGCCATGCGCGATATCTTAACCGATGAAATGCTTACCGAGTTTGTACCAAAAGGTACTTACGATGAAATTGCCGATGTAATGATTGAACGCTATCAGGGTCTAACCAAAAGAATTAGCTTTCCGATTCCTGAAGATCCTGCCAATGATAAATATGCGATGCAGGCCATTAAGAAACTGCGCGGCGAATAATTGAAACAGTTATTTTTATTGAGTTAAGATAGTTAGCGTGCCAAGGTTTTATAAACTCAAGGCTTACGAAGCTTTGGCATGCTGTGGATCCTCCTCATCCTCTTCGGCACTTCTGAATACATGCACAGGCAGTTCATTTTCCAACTCTTCTTCATAACCCGCAAGGCGCTTAATATTAGCCGTATTTAAAATCGCACCGGCGGATAATAATAGTACGCCGTTCTCTGCCACTACATCGCGGGTTAAAACCATCCCCGGCTCTAGCTGCGCTCCATTCAGTCGCCGCTCTTCACTTTGCTCAATAGAAAATCGATTTTCATTGATTAACTGAATAAAGCGATCAACCAATGGCTTAGCAAATCTACGGCCGATGGTTTTTTCCAAAGCCTTGGTGATTTCTTCATTCGTTAAGGGCTCATCCAAAGAGTCATCATTCAGCAACTCATCATAATAAGTCGCAATATGAATACACTGTGCACCTACGGGGATTTCTTCGCCTGCTAGTTTAGAGGGATACCCCTTACCGTCCTCGCGCTCTGCTTGATGACGAATATAATTAGCCGCAGGCTTAAGAGCCTCGACTGACATAAGAACCGCATCTGCAACCATAGGGTGTTTGCGATAAATATTTTTTTGATTATGATTCATATCGCTTTCCTTCATCCGCGCGATATCGGCTGGCAAACTTAGCTTACCCACATTAGCTAATAGCGCGGCATAATAAATCTGCTCTATTTCTGCCTTTGGCAAGTGCAACTCGGCCGCCAAAATTCGGGATGTTTCGGCAACGCGCTTGCTGCGGCCTGAAGTGGACTTTCGCCCCATATCAATTAAGTTAGAAAAAACCTCAACCGAACTTTTGTATGAATCATTTAATTTTTTATTTAGATTTTTAACCGCCTGTGCAGCTTTACGAATCACATCGGTTCGAGCATCGACTTTACTTTCAAGCGAGGCGTTCATTGTTTGCAGCGCCTCGTTTTGCTGTTTGGTAACTAGCAGAAGTTGATCGCGCTCTAACTCCAACTGCCTTGAGTAAACCGCTCGCGACAAAACCGCTTTTAACTCGTCATTATCCCAAGGCTTGGTGCAATAGCTAAATATTTTACCCTTATTAATCGCTGCAATAGTCGAATCGATTTCGGAGTAACCGGTAAGTAGAACCCTTACCGTAGAGGGTGATCGCTCTGCGACTTGCTCAAGAAATTCCGCGCCACTCATTTGCGGCATACGCATATCTGAAACCACTAAATCGATAGATTGTTCGGCAATAATCGCCAAACCTTCGACACCACTCTCGGCGGTATAAATACGCCAATCCATTTTACGGAATAGACGACGCAATGAAATCAATACCGGCTTTTCGTCATCAACAAATAGCACTTTGATAATATTCTCTTCGACAGATTCGTCTGTCGCGGCCACAGTCTCTATTTTTTCGGTCATAACTATACTGCCTTAATGTCAGCGTCAGGCTGCCTATTAGCTAACTTCCACTCAGATAGCTTTAGTTGAATACCCTTATTGATATCTGTCCAATTGGCGGCAATATTGATGTTATCAGTCTGTAGACCGGCAGTTGGCTTCGGTGCTATTGCTAAAAGAAACTCGCTAATATCGACACTGTTTATTCCATTTCCTGCTGGCTTAGAAGAGTCAATACTAGTAATCGATTGCGGCGACTCTTTATCTTCGGGATTCTTTTTGCAATAAGCATTAATATAAAAGTTTGCCTGTTTGGAAAACGGCGTGTTTGCAATATCCAAACTTGATAATAAAAAACGTAAGCTTGCACTAAGCTCGCTGCTGTCTGTGGCGATGTAAACTAGCATTTGTGGCTCGCGAATATCATCACTGCTATTTGACAACTCTTGAGTAGCCACCAGCTTGTTTACTGCTTTAACACCCGCACTATACGCGCCAATATCGGCGGCATTTTTAATAGCAGGAATTAACTGATTAACTTGCTCGCTGTCTAGACCTAGAGAGACCAATAAATCATAAGGG
>CAJQQO010000181.1 GCA_905480475.1 uncultured Pseudomonadales bacterium
GAAAGTAAGCAGTATTCTGATAGCGAGCCTCCGGTCGAAAAAAATCCAGATATTTGGCTGGGTTATTCCCGATGATTTTATCAATGCCGACCCAGCCCGCCATAACGTTTTTACTGGCAAATCACGGCAGGTCGCACTACACAATGTTCGCGCAGCACTCGATTTAATCCGAACGCTTATATGCAGTGAATCTAATGGCGTGGACCTATCTAAAGAGTCGCAGCATGGCCTGTGTTTGATTATCGACAATCTTATGCAGGCATTGTGGGTAGAGCGGGAGGAGCAGTTGGGGAGTCTTTAGCTAAGGTAAGACGGCATATGGCTTGTCCAGTAATACACTTAACGATGGCTAGCTAAGTATATTGCTGGAAAAAAAACGGAATGGCCCCAAATGCTAAATACATTGTCCTGTAATGCTATGGCGCGCCTATTTTAAATAATATATTTTTGGCGATATCGTTATTTAAAGCTTATGTATTGCCAGCATTGTTACCAGCGTTTCTGCCAAACAGTTCTGGTTAGGAGTAGTGTGTCAAAAAGGAGTAATACGATGTTTCCGATCCAAGGTAGTTGTAATTGCGGCTGCGTTATCTATCACGTAACGGCGCCTTTTAAAGCGCAGGTCGCCTGCCACTGCAAAGGCTGTCAAAAGCATTCCCAAAGCGCCTTCTCAATTATCGGTATTCTTAATTCGCACCACTTTCTTATTGACACTACAAAACTAAATTGCTGGCGTAAGCGTGGTGCCAAGGGAGAAGTAGCGAACTGTTATTTTTGCTCCGGCTGCGGCAACCGCATTTACCATCAATTAGAAAATAGCCGCGATTATGTGTTGCTTAAACTCGGTACGCTTGACGACACTAGCGTTATCAACCCCAGAACCCATATCTGGACATGCACAAAGCAAGACTGGTTTGCGATTCCTTCAGAAGCGCAACAATTTAAAGAATCGCCTTTCTTTTGATTGGAGTTAAAGCGCGTTTTGCGCAAGCCCAGAAAAGTGGGAAGCAAGGCTATCGCTTTGAGAATCAAGCCGTTAAACCGACTAACGGTTTGTTAGTGCCCCTAACCCAGATATGCGGTTTAAGTTGTGGGTTTACTTTGAGTGAACAGATACCGCTTTGGATGATTTGCCGTTGCATATCGATTTCTCCTCGCGTGCGCTCAAGGTTGTGGGTTTCCTGAATTAATCAGGCGTTTGTGTTTGTTGAGCCTAGCGCTGTTTGGCTTTGGTGGGCTTGATTGAGGTCAAGCTATTGGCCAATAGCTGGGTTACACGGTTAACGGGTCGTTTAGTTTTTATTTTTTTGATATTGCTGGCATCGGAATCTGAGTGGATAACTTGAGTTGGATCTAGGGGGGGATATTAACTGCAAAACCGTTGGTGGTGGAGCGACAGCCAGTTACTTTTTTTATTCGGTGGCGCGGCTTTTTATTGAGATTAAAGTCAAAAGATGTCGGGCGACTCCCGACTATCCCTTGACCTTAAAAAATCTAACCACCACAAGCCATTCAACAACGATAAAATAAATCCTCTTACAGCGTTTCCAAAAAACCAATCAGCGCTTGATTAAACTCCTCCGCCTGCTCCTGCTGCACAAAATGCCCGGCACCTTCAATAATATGTAGCCCACGTAAATCATTCACGCGGCGTTGCATAATCTCCAATGCATCATTCGCCATTAACTTTAAAACCGGATCTTCTTTGCCAGTAATAAACGCCGCCGGTACATGAATATCATGATCACGATAGGGTTTTTCCAGTTGCCAATTAATATCACTTACTCGATATGAACTTAAACCGCCACTAAAAGCTTTTGCTTTACCGGCGCGCTCGTATTCCGACACGTAATAATCCATATCTTCATTGCTTAACCACGGCCAAGGTAATGGTGTCTCCGGTTCGGCTAATACATCCAAATAACCGGTGCCTTCGCTGGTATAGTTGGTCCAATCCAATAAGTTACCCTTGGCGCTTAATGCCCAAAATAAACGGGTTAAAAATAATTTGCTGTCCTTAGCTAATTCTTTATCCGCTGGCCCCACAGATTGAAAATAATGCATATGAAAAAAATGATTGCTGGCAATACCAGCGTATAAGTCACTGGGTTTTAAATCGCTATCACCCAATGAGTAGCCAAACGGTACGCTAACACCAACGACCGCGGCAACTTTTTCCGGATGTCTGGCGGCTAAACTCCAAACTAAATTGGCGCCAAAGTCATGGCCTACAAAAATTGCATGCTCTACACCGAAGCTATCTAACACTCCCATCATATCGGCAATTTGGATTTCTATATGATAGTCGCTAAAGTCTTCTGGCCTGTCACTTTGACCATAGCCGCGCATATCCAAAGCCACCGCGCAAAAACCTTGCTCTGCAACCGCGCGCATTTGTTTGCGCCAGCTATACCATAAACCCGGAAAACCATGGCAGAAAATCACCAGCGGACCGCTACCTTCAATCGCGGCATGTAATTTAATGCCGTTGGTGTTTATCAATCGATGTTCAAGTGCTTTCATAAGCGAATAACTTAATCCTGATAAGCAGTAATATGTTTAGCGGCTTGATAGGCAAAGGTCATCGCCGGGCCTAAAGTGGAGCCGGGGCCGGGGTAGGTCGGTAGTACTGCAGCGCTACAATTACCTGTGGCATATAAGCCTTCTATAACAGTGCCATCGCCTGCTAGCACTTGACCATTGGCATTGGTTACCAGGCCGCCGTGAGTGCCGAAGTCACCAGCGTCGCTGCGCATTGCGTAATAAGGCGGCTGGGTAAGTGTGGCTAGACAAGGATTAGGTTTAACTTCCGGGTCGCCATAGTATCGATCGTAAGCCGCGTCGCCGCGTTGAAAGTCCAAGTCCTTGCCTTTGATAGCGTAATCATTAAATTCACTAACGGTATTTTGTAGTGCGCTTGCATCAATACCGGTTTTTTCTGCCAGCTCTTTGACCGTATTGGCTTTGGCAACTAAGCCGGAAGTAAAAAATGATTTTGGTAATAACCAGTCGGGTCCGGTGAGTGGAAAGGCAGAATATTTATTTTTAAATTTGCTATCAAAAATCATATACGACGGTACACAATTATTGCTCTCGCTATGCACCTTAAATAACTCCAAGCTCCATGTCATATAATTTTGTGATTCGTTGCCATAACGTTTACCCGTTTGATTGACCATAAAGGTACCGGGCATAGATTTAGTCACAATACTTAAAAACGGATAGGTTCGTCCCGGTACGGTTACAGTGCTACACCACCAAGCGCCATCCATTTGTGCAGTGCTAGCGCCAATATTTTGCCCGGCAACGATTGCGTCGCCGGTATTGGTTTTAATGCCTGCGCTCCAGGCTTTATTGGTCGGCGCAGGTAAATATTTTTCACGCATAGTTTGGTTTTGCTCAAAACCACCTGCCGCTAGCATTACCGCTTTGTTGGCTTTTATTCTAAGTGTTTTACCATCGCGTCTAATAATGGCGCCAATCACTTTTTTACTGAGGTGTTTATTGCTTACATTATCAGTGTCGTCTTCAAGAATTAATTCTTCCATAGAGGCGTTGAGCCACATGGGTACATTGCGTGCCTGTAGGGATAAAAATAATCGTGTAATGCCTGCTATACCACAGGTTAAGCGTCGGGTAACCCGATGTTTAAAGCGCCATGGAAAGTCGGTGTAATATTGCAGCATCAATTTTGCCAAGGCTTTGTAACGACCACGCAGGCCGCCAGTAATCATTTGCCCTTCAACCTGCGTTAGCATAAAGCGCTTATACACAATTAATGCGCTCTCTTGGATACTGTCAAAATCATCACCTAATTCGGTGCCTAAAATAGGTGAGGGCTCCAGTGATCGATGACCATTGCGCGAACCGGGTTTGTCGCTGTAGTAATCAGGGTAGTGCTCTAGAGATTCATAGCGCACCAAACTATTGTTGTGCAAGAAATCTAGCATCTTAGGGCCGTTGTCCAAATAGGCTTCAACCATTTCTTCGCGATAGAGTTCTTCTGGGATGGTGGCTTGTAAATATTGTTTAGCCTCTGCTTTTGAGTCGTCGACATTTAAGGCTTTTGCATAGCGGCTGCAAGGTATCCATATGCCGCCCCCCGACATTGCGCTCGTGCCGCCAAACTGTTTGCCTTTTTCAACCACCAGAACTGATGAGCCATCCATGATGTTGGCGCATAGGGCCGTAGTTAGCGCGCCATTACCCGAGCCAACCACAAGTACATCCACTTCTTGATCAAACTGCATGCTCGTTTTATTGATATTTGTTTCAGTCATAATTTAAACATTGTTAGGCCAGCAGCGATTGGCTTATTGGCGTATTAGATAAGTGTGAAGTGTAAGGGGTTTACTAGGACATTGGACTTACGAGTGCTTAACAATCCAGGTTATTTTTATCGTGCAGTAAGTAAAATAAGGGTTAAGGTTTTGACTTGTTTTGCAATAAAGCCATGCCGGTATCGTTGTTACTTTCTAGCCATTGACTGGCAGGAATATTTTCTAGTTGGCTAATTTCAATTGATCGACTTAGTGAGCTGGATAGTGCTGTCGCCGCCAAGCGGCGATAAAAAGGCAGTTCATCGATAAAGAACGGTAAGCTGGCTTCTAGTGATTGTTGATGATTATTATTATCGTGAAACTGCTGATGGAATAAGCGTAAGTCTTCTAAGGCTTCTGTTTGTTCTGCAATGCTAGCGCTTGGCTCAATAGTCCAAGTCATATCACTTTGTAAAATACAACTGCCTACAAAATCACCCATGGCCAAAGTGCCCAAACGCTCGGGTTCAATAAGACTTAGCCGCCATGGCGATTGCTGAAGAGCGGTTGGCTGTTCAATTTTATGAAGAGGATTGACGGTATTTTTGGCTGAGGGTTTTTTCCAGTACAAATAATAGGATTTTTCGGGTACTGGTTTAAAGCCAAACTTGGCCGATAGCACCAGTAGCGAGGTAAAGTACTCGCCCATAATTTGTGGCGCGCTTTTGACGCGGACAAGCCTTGGTGTAATCGCATCCCACTCGGCGAGTATAGGAACAAGCCCTTTACCTTGGGGGTTGGGGTTTTTTGCCATAAAAATCTTCTGTTGTCGTGCTAGTAGTGGTTATACGCGACGGCCGAAGATTTGGTTTAACCTAGGGCAAGTTCTGACGGTAAAAGCTGTTGCTCTAGTAATCTGTCTATTTGCGGCTAACACGCAAAGGTAAATTATTGTCGGGCTTAGGAAACGGTATAAAATGCATTCCGCCAAATGGCGCATTAGTGTCAAATTGATAGTTGGGTAACATTTCAAATAAGGCCACCTTAACCAACATCTCGGCAAAGTGGATACCGATGCATTTATGCGCACCGCCGCCAAAAGGAAACCATGCAAAAGGATGGGATTTATGTTCTTCACGCCCGGGCGCAAAGCGCAGTGGATCAAATGTATCCGGGTCTTTATAAAACTCTTCCAGTCGATGCGAAGTGACAACTGATACGGTAACTGTTGAGTTTGCTGGAATATGGTGGCCCATAAACTCAAAGTCGCGTAAGTTGCGACGGACAAAGCCGGCGATCGGTGGGTATAGTCTTAGCGATTCTTTAAAGCAGTAGGTGATATTTTCGAGCTTAGATAAATCGTTATATTCCAGTGTGTCCTGACCCAAAGCCTTTATTTCATCGCGACAAGTGTTTTGCCATTGCGGGTTTTTCATTAACTCCATCATTAACATCGTTAGGGTGCTAGTAGTGGTGTCGTGTGCAGCAAATAATAAAAAGTTAACATGATGCACCAGTTCGTCATCACTAAAGTAACTACCGTCGTCTTTTTTCTCTCTGCAAAACAGGCTAAACATATCGGTGCCATCACCCTCGCGCTTTATTGGGATTTGCTTGCGAAAGTAATCCGAAATAAATTGATAACCTTTATGAGCGTTGTAATAGGTGGTGCCGGGAATATTAAAGCGAAATGGTGTTGAGCTGCCTTCGGCCATATCAATAAAGCTTTGATTGATGCGCGCGCTATCTTCGCCAAGCTCCATCCCCAAAAAGACTTGCGATCCCACTTCTAATAATGCGGCTTTAATACTTTGGACAAAATGAATATCACCTGTTTCGGCCCATTGCTTGACATGTTTGCGCATGACTTTATGGATTTGCGGGATATAGGTTTCCAGCATGGCGTTTTTAAACGAGGACTGCATAATGCGTCTATGCATACGATGATCTGAGAAATCCCTTAGTAATAAGCCTTCGGGGAAAAATACCCCCAAAGTTGGTTCATAACCTTTACCGGCTGAGAATAGCTGATCGGGATCCAGCGTTAATAATTTTTGTGCATCGGGGTGAATAAGGTTGACCGAAGGGCCGGGACCAATACGATTTCTAAATACCGGGCCATATTTTTCTATGCAGCCACGGTTATAAGCCAGCGGGTCTTTAAAAAAAGCTAAGGCATCACCAATAATGGGCCAACCGTTTTGACCGGGAATATGCGAGACATCGCCGGGCGCTTGATTATCTAACGCTTGAGCTTGCTGCCATGCCATCTCTGCGGTCATTTTTGACATAATTGTGCCCGACGTTTGCTCTATTGGATTTGTGCGAATACGTTTTCAATTAACGTTATGATGGTTGGAGATATTGTCGGCAAGAATACTATTGCGATTGGCAACAGGCAACGAAGAAGCAGGTCGCTTAATCAATGTGTCAGTTGTTTAATCTCAAAAAAGTATGCCTGCTAGCATTAGGCTTCATTGAACGGTTGATTGGTAGCTTAAGTCACTGGGTTCTGGTCGCATAAGTTCTGATAATAAAGCGCACAGTCTAATCTGTTTATCGATCAGAGCGTCTTATCTCAATATCCTGGCCTCTGTGGTTAACAATACCGTGGGCAATGCTAAAGTCAGCATATTTAATTCTAAATAGTAGAAAAGAGAAACCAGTTATGCATTTTCATTTAACGACTAAACAGCGAGATTTGCGCGATGAGTTTCGCGCCTATTTTGATCAGTTGATGACGTCCGAGCTGCGGACTGAGCTAGAAAAAACCACCGGCGAAGGTGGCGGCCCGCTTTATCAACAAGCGATGAAAAAAATGGGAACCGACGGTTATATTGCGCTGAGCTGGCCAGAAAAATTTGGTGGTAGAGGTTTGTCGGCTTTAGAGCAATATATGTTTATTGAAGAAGTGATGCGGGCCGGTTTTCCGTTTCCATTTTTAACCACTGAGTCAGTGGGTCCAATGCTACGCGATAATGCTAGCGAGCGAATTCAAAAAGAAGTGGTGCCGGGTATTGTTGCTGGTACGGTGAATATCGCTATTGGATATTCCGAGCCCAGTGCGGGTACCGATTTGGCGTCACTGCAAACCAAAGCTGAGCGCGACGGTGATGATTGGATTATTAACGGCCAAAAGATGTGGACCAGTCTCTGTCATATGGCTGACTATGTTTGGCTGGCTGCGCGTACCGATCCGGATGCGCCTAAGCATAAAGGTATCTCGATGTTTCTTCTGCCTACCAATGCCGAAGGGTTTAGTTTGTCACCGGTGCATACTTTAGGTGGCGTGCGAACCAATGCCACGTATTACGATAATGTGCGCGTACCTGGCGATGCCTTAGTTGGTGAATTAAATAAAGGTTGGAAGCTTATAACCAGTCAGCTTAACCGCGAACGCTTAGCCTTGGTTAACGTAGGGTTTTTTAGCGAAAAATATAACACCTTGGTTAAGTGGGCGCAGGAAAGCCAACTTGCCGACGGTCGTAAAGTGATTGATCTAGCTTGGGTGCGAACGCATTTAGCGCGTATTCGTACCGGTTTGGAAGCGCTGCGTTTAATTTGCTACAAGCTTGCATGGCAGATGGATAGTAACGAATTAAATATGGCTGATGCCTCGGCAGCTAAGGTTTATGGCACCGAATTATTTGTAGAAATTTATCGGCTAGCTGGTGAGATTATTGGCCAACATTCGATACTGCGCCGCGATTCAGAAGATGCCAACTTAGGCGGCAATATAGAAAACTTGTATCGCACCGCATCTATTATCACTTTTGGTGGTGGTGCTAACGAAGTGCAGCGCGACATTATTGCAGCGGCTGGCTTGTGGATGCCTATTGGTAGCCGAATGGGCTAGTAGTGAACCCTACAAATAGATTGTTGAGAGTAGCGCTAGCATCAGAGCTAGCAGTCGCGCCAAAACAGCGCCAAAAAGATTTAGGAGACAGTAACAGTGAAATTTTCATTAGATGAATCGCAAGCCCAAGTTCGAGAGCTGGCCAATAAGATTCTACAAGAACAGGTAACGGAAGAGCGACTACGTGACTTAGATGCTCGTGATCCGGGTCAGCGCTTTGATC
>CAJQQO010000182.1 GCA_905480475.1 uncultured Pseudomonadales bacterium
AACCGGCAAACCCGGTAGCGGGCGCAACTCAAGCTTATTGCTTTTAACCACTTCGGATAACGGCTTAATACATGCCAAACCGTTTTTGCCGTTCATATTCATGCCATCGGAGCCACAAACACCTTCGCGGCACGAACGTCGAAACGCCAAAGAAGGATCTTGTGCCTTAAGTAGTTCAAGCACATCCAGTACCATCATGTCTTTATCGCCGGTATCGAGCTGATAATCTTTCATATACGGCGCAGCATCTTTGGCTGGATCGTAACGGTAGATACTCACTTGCAACATTTCGGACACTCCTAAAAATTCTATTTAACTTGGCTGTTTCTTTAGCGCTATGTCGTTATCGCTATGCCGCTATCACGAAAAGTAGTTATTCTGGCCCAGACTCTTTCAAGCCCGCGATCCTTATAAACTAGCTGTTCTTGTTAGACTAGCGGCTCTTGTAGATTAGTAGACTCGAGCTTTTGGCTCAAAAGTATCTACTGTAACCGGCTCAAAATTAACGCCACGTTTGCTAACACGCTTTTCATCGGCAAAATAAATTGAGTGACACAACCAATTTTCATCATCACGATCCTGGAAGTCATCCCGCGCATGAGCACCGCGACTTTCGGTACGGACATTGGCAGAAATTGCCGTTGCTTCAGCTACTTCAAATAGATTGTGCAGCTCAAGTGCTTCAATTCGAGCGGTATTAAAGGCATCACTCTTATCTTCCAAAGTAGCGTTGGCAATGCGCTCACGCAAATCAGCCAACTGCTTAACACCCATATCCATTTTGTCGCCGGTGCGGAACACACCAAAATACAACTGCATAATAGTTTGAAGTTCTTTACGCAGCGCAGCAACACTTTCACCGTTGCCGGTATTTTCGTTTAAGCGCGTGACTCTATCGAGACCTTGCTCAATATCGGTATCGCTGGCGTCGCGATGCTCAATACCGTCGCTTAAGGCTTTCTCAATAAACAAGCCCGAAGCGCGACCAAATACCACCAAATCAAGCAGCGAGTTACCGCCCAGTCGATTCGCACCGTGAACCGATACGCAGGCAATCTCACCACAAGCGTATAAACCTTCAACAATCTCATCTTCACCAGCGGCGTTTTGAGTAATAGCCTGACCATGAACGTTAGTCGGTATACCGCCCATCATATAGTGACAGGTCGGCACAACAGGAATCGGCGCGTACACAGGGTCAACATGAGCAAAGGTCTCAGATAACTCACAAATACCCGGCAAGCGACTATGCAACACTTCCTGACCCAAGTGATCAAGCTTTAACAGCACGTGATCGCCTTCTGGCCCACAACCGCGACCTTCAAGAATCTCCATCACCATTGAGCGAGCAACCACATCGCGACCCGCAAGATCTTTCGCGTTTGGCGCATATCGCTCCATAAAGCGCTCACCGTCTTTATTAATCAAGTAGCCACCTTCACCACGACAACCTTCAGTAACCAGGGTGCCAGCACCGTAGATTCCGGTTGGATGGAACTGCCACATTTCCATATCTTGTACAGGAACATTGGCACGCAGAGCCATACCAACACCATCACCGGTATTGATATGCGCATTAGTAGTTGACGAGTAAATTCGTCCAGCGCCGCCAGTAGCAAATACGGTTGCTTTCGATTTTACGTAAACCGTTTCACCGGTTTCAATACAAATGGCGATAACACCCACTACCACACCGTCCTGATTTTTAACCAAATCGGTGGCGTACCATTCGTTTAGAAATACGGTATTGTTTTTGATATTCGCCTGATACAAGGTATGTAACAGGGCGTGGCCGGTACGATCAGCTGCCGCACAGGTTCGCGCGGCCTGTCCACCGGCACCAAAATCTTTTGACTGACCACCAAAAGGTCGTTGATAAATTCGGCCAGCTTCGGTGCGACTAAACGGCAAGCCCATATGCTCAAGCTCAAAAATAGCTTCGGGACCAACACTACACATATATTCAACCGCGTCCTGATCACTAATATAGTCAGAACCTTTAACGGTATCGTACATATGCCAGCGCCAATCATCATTTGGATCTGCGCTTGCGATTGAACAAGTAATGCCACCTTGGGCAGATACTGTATGTGAACGGGTTGGGAACACCTTGGAAATCACCGCAGTCTTATAGCCTGATTGTGCCAACTGCAATGCAGCTCTCATACCTGCGCCGCCGCCGCCAACAATTACGCCATCGTAGGTAAGTGTTCGAATATTCGCCATGTTTCGTTAACTCCGGTGGGTGCCCAGTATCGGGACCGCCTGTATTGGTAGTTTGAAATTACTGCTGTTACTAATATTTTGCTGCTAAAGTCTTATCGATTAGCCAAATCCTAGCGCTTTAATAAATACGCATATGGACAATATAAAGATTAATCTCGCGTATAAAAGCTTTAGATATTTATCAATTTTGCTCTATTAAAGTCATTAATAGTCGGCATTAGCCGCAAGCGCGAAGCTTTACAGGCTTAATCGATCATACGGCATAACACTATCTTCGTGCTGTGCCTTTGCTATCGATGCAATTGAAATATAGGTACTTAACGCCGATCTAGCCGCAAACCGCCAGAATAAATGCGAGTAAAATCGTATTTTCGCCTCACTGTTATAGACAGTCGCTGCTTCTGCCCTAAAAAATGCCGTGCGGATTATAGGCTAGCGTATGCACCCGACACAAACATATCCTCGACTTTACATGGCCAAAACCGGATAAATCCGGCATAAATTGCTAGATTCGGGTAAAAAACAAACTTACAGAGACCAACAATCTTGCGCATGAAATACGCTCAGGACATTGACAAAAAAGTCGTTCGCTCTATAGTTGTCGCCTGAACTTATAGAGCGGGCTATAACGCAAGTTATTCAGTGGTTTATTGGTGGTTTGAAGCGTCAATTTAGCCAACTATCAGCCAGAATTGCCCGAAAATGCAAAGCTAAATGAATTAACTTGCTTTAGGACAGATAACCAGCGGACTGCAGATCACTGCCTTCGCCAGATTTTTCGTTATCAAATCATCCTCAAACGTATAGCGACTTATCGCTAACAGCGACTCGAACAAGCTTATAAAAATTCATTACATAAATAGCAACAGTCCATAGGAAACAGGAAATAAAGAATGCCGGAACCGTCAAACATCAAAGCCACCATCACGATTGAAAATGGCCCAACCCTTGAATTACCCGTATACCAAGGCACGCTAGGACCTGATGTTGTCGATATCAGCAATCTCACCGCCAACGGCCGATTCACCTTTGACCCCGGTTTTGTTTCCACCGCCTCCTGTGAATCGCAAATCACCTTTATTGATGGTGGCAAAGGCGTTTTACTGCATCGCGGCTATCCAATTGAGCAATTAGCCAAGCACTCTAGCCACCTTGAAGCCTGCTATTTGCTAATTTACGGTGAACTGCCCACTGCGGCTGAAAAAGAAGAATTTGAAGCCACTATTGCCCGTCACACCATGGTGCACGAGCAACTTCGCACCTTTTATTCAGGTTTTCGACGTGACGCTCACCCCATGGCCATACTATGTGGCGTGGTGGGTGCATTGTCAGCTTTCTATCATGACTCTCTTGATGTTTCGGATGAAAAACACCGTGAAATAGCGGCGTTTAGACTGATTGCCAAAATGCCTACACTGGCGGCGATGAGTTATAAGTTCAGTATTGGTCAGCCATTTATGTATCCGCGTAACGATTTAAGCTACGCCGAGAACTTTTTGCATATGATGTTTGGCAATCCCTGCGAAGATTACAAAGTGAACCCTGTACTCGCCAGCGCGATGGATAAAATCTTTTTATTGCATGCCGATCACGAGCAAAATGCATCAACTTCTGCAGTGCGTTTAACCGGTTCATCCGGCGCCAACCCCTTTGCCTGTATCGCAGCCGGTATTGCCGCATTATGGGGGCCATCACACGGTGGTGCTAACGAAGCCGTATTAGAGATGCTAGAAGAAATTGGCGACGAATCACGTATTGATGAGTTTGTTGCCAGAGCAAAAGACAAAGAAGACCCGTTCCGATTAATGGGCTTTGGTCATCGGGTTTACAAAAACTTTGACCCTCGCGCCAAAGTGATGAAAGAAACCGCCGATGAAGTCTTAAAAGAACTCGGTCTTGACGATGATCCACTGCTAAAAATCGCCAAACGACTTGAAAAGATCGCGCTTGAAGACAATTATTTTGTCGAGAAAAAACTTTACCCAAATGTCGATTTTTACTCAGGCATTATCCTAAAAGCCATTGGCATTCCAACCAGTATGTTTACCGTAATCTTTGCGGTTGGACGCACCGTTGGCTGGATTGCGCACTGGCATGAAATGCACAGCGCACCGTTTAAAATTGGCCGTCCACGCCAGCTTTATAACGGCCACAAACAGCGCGACTACGTACCAACTGATAAGCGCTAGCTAACGAAAACACCACCTTATAAGTATATAGTGCAAGCACAAGCGACCTTCAAGGTCATTCAAATCAAGACAGGTAAATAAGTAATGGCAACAAAGAATTCACGCCCTGTTGATCTGCAGCTACTTAAATTTAGCTGGCCGGTCACAGCGATAGCATCGATTACCCATCGCATTAGCGCAGTTGTTATCTGGGTAGGCCTTGGTATTTGCATCGCCGCTCTCTATTGCGCCGTTGAATCACCCGAGCGCTTTGACATGGTAGCCGACTTAATGGCTAATAACTTTTTTGCCCAGTTTGTGACTTGGGGTCTATTAACCGCGTTGGGTTATTACTGCGCAGGTACAACTAAACATCTTATTCAGGATATGGGTTATTGCGAAGAATTTGAGTCAGGTAAAGTGATTTCCTGGGTTGCGATTATTAGCGGTATAGCCTTAAGCGTTTTAGCGGGAGCATATGTATGGGCGTAAAACAGTGGATATTCCAACGACTCAGCAATGTTGCGATTATTGTTTTTGGCCTTTGGCTACTTTACTTTATCGCGAGCCCCGGTGAAATTTCGCATCAGACTTTGCTCGACCTTTTTAGCGATCAAACTTCACAAATTTATCTAGCGATTACCTTGGTTTTAGCTGGATTGAATTCGATTCTAGCTGGCTGGCAGATTGCCGGTGACTATGCTGAGAAATTTAATCTTAATCAAACACTGTTAGTGAGTTTTGGAACAATCGTCAGCATCGCTTATATTGCCGCGGGCATTTGCATTATTTTTTAGTTAACTGCTAAACCAGCAAAAGCGTTCAGATATAAAAAAGGCCTTATCTAAAGGCCTTTTTTTATGCTTGGATGTTTTCTAAATTGAAAAATTTAAGGCCAGATAGCGAACCGAGCAGCTATTCACAATTCAACAGCGCTGCAACACATCAACGACAATCTAGCAACATAATCTAACAAAACAACCTAGCTGCAAAACACAGCAAGCTATTTTATAAATGCATTTTTGAAATGGTAAGATCAGCCTCAGCTACCTTGACCATATCAGCCAGATAACTTTTTAATTCGGCCTCAGAAGTAAATTGAATCGCCTGATCATACTGGCCTTTATACATATTGCCGTTTTCATCTACCACGCGCGCCAATTGGAACTTATCGCCCTGCTCGCCTCTGCCCCGAATGGGATAATACTCAAGATTCATTAACACGCGCCTCAAAATCACTATGACTAAAGCGCGAATAATGCCCGTTTGCGAGCAGACAGGCAAGCCCCGATAGCTTTTGAAACCGCTTTTCGATTAGCGAAATCAAAATACCCACAATTCACGCAAAATCGACCAGCAATAAGCCAATTAGGCAGGGCTTGTAAGGCCTTACACCAAAGATACAAAACCATCGTGATATGCAAGTCTGCAAGCGCGCCTATAACAGCCATACAAAGCCTGCATAAAGACCGCTATAGACAGTATTATCATGAGCTAAAAATCGGTATATTTGTCGGTTATTCAAACCGTTAAAAAGCGATATCAAAAATTCACCCATCAAAAACCAAAGCTGCTTATCGTACTGCTCAGGAAATTGACAAGAAAGTGACGAACAAACGACGTATTTTAGTAACCAGCGCCCTACCGTATGCTAACGGCCCTTTGCATTTAGGCCACCTGCTAGAGCATATCCAAACCGATATTTGGGTGCGCTACCAACGTGCACGCGGCCACGAATGTCACTACGTTTGCGCTGATGACACCCATGGCACGGCAATCATGCTTAAAGCCGAGCAACAGGGTATTAGCTCAGAGCAGTTAATCGAGAAAATCCACGCCGAACACAGTCAGGATTTTAATGACTTCTTAATCAGTCACGATAACTACTACAGCACCCACTCTGAAGAAAACAAAACTTACTCTGAAGAGATTTATCTACAGCTTTACAAAAAAGGCTTTATCGCCGAGCGCGAAATCACTCAAGCCTTTGATCCGGAAAAACAATTATTTTTAGCCGATCGTTATATCAAAGGCACTTGCCCTAAATGCAGAGCAGTTGATCAATACGGCGATAATTGTGAGGTGTGTGGCGCAACGTATTCTCCAGTAGATCTTATCGATCCTTTCTCAACAATCTCTGGCGCTAAGCCTGTTGATAAACAATCGGTACATTACTTTTTTAAACTACCTGAGTTTAAAGCCTTTCTTGAGCAGTGGTTAACTAACGAAAACCTGCAATCTTCTGTTACTAATAAATTGGGCGAATGGTTAGAGGCCGGATTACAAGAATGGGATATTAGTCGCGACGCACCCTACTTTGGTTTTGAAATTCCTAACGCTCCCGGTAAGTTCTTTTATGTTTGGTTGGATGCACCTATAGGCTATATGGCCAGCTTTAAAAACTATTGCGAAAACAACCCTAAGGCTAAAGATTTAGACTTTGACGATTTTTGGCAAAAAGATCAGGCTGCCAAACAAGGCACTGAGCTCTATCACTTTATTGGCAAAGATATTATTAATTTTCACGGTCTGTTTTGGCCTGCCATGCTGCACGCTTGCGACTTACGCTTACCGTCGGCGATTTTTGCCCACGGTTTTGTGATGATTAACGGTGAAAAAATGTCTAAGTCGCGTGGCACTTTTATTATGGCGCGCACTTATCTCGAACATTTTAAACCTGAGTATCTTCGCTATTTCTTTGCCTCCAAATTAAGTGATGGCATTGACGATATCGATTTAAACCTTGAAGACTTTGTTCAAAAAGTCAATTCCGACTTAGTTGGCAAGCTGGTTAATATCGCTAGCCGATGTGCAGGCTTTATCACGAAACGTTTTGACAACACCTTGGCAGCCACATTGCCAAACCCACAACTGCATAATGATTTTATTCGCGAAAGCGAAGCCATAGGAAACGCCTACGAGCAACGCGAATTTGCCAAGGCCATGCGTTTGATTATGGCACTTGCCGATCGCGCCAACCAATATATTGATGAACAACAACCTTGGGTAGTCGCCAAACAAGAAGGCCGCGATGAAGAGCTGCAAGCCATATGCACACAAGGTATTTGCGCTTTTGCCACGCTAATCACTTATTTAAAACCGGTACTGCCAGAGCTGGCAAGCAATGCTGAGGCATTTCTCAATACCGATTTAAATTGGGATAGTTTAGAGCAGTCGCTCTGCGGCAGTAAAATCAATAAATTCAAACCGCTATTAGGCCGTATTGACAATGACAGCGTTGAAAAAATGCTGGGTTCAGTCAAACCCGTCGAAGCAAAAAAACCAGCCACCAAAAAGCAGAAGAAATCGGTGCCAGAAGATAACTCCATCGCCGATGAAATCGAATTTGATGATTTTGCCAAGGTTGATTTACGAGTAGCAAAGATTGTTAAAGCCGAGCATGTTGAAGGAGCAGATAAACTACTAAAACTAACACTCGATCTAGGTGGCGAGCAGCGCACCGTCTTCTCGGGCATCAAAGCAGCCTATAGCCCGGAAGATCTTGAGGGTAAACTCACCGTCATGATCGCCAACCTAAAACCCCGTAAAATGCGCTTTGGGATGTCGGAAGGTATGGTATTAGCCGCCGGCCCCGGAGGCGAAAATATCTACCTGCTAGAGCCGCACCAAGGTGCTGCTGCCGGTATGCGAATAAAATAAGGACACTAGGCACTTAATATCAGCGCTTAGCTTCAAAACCAAAAAGTCTTTTTAAAATATAAGCCAATGATTAAATGAATATTCAGGTCAACATCCTATGTTAAGCGAATTTGCCGTATTACTGGTTGGCGCGATACTGATTAACAATTTTGTGCTGGTGCAATTCCTCGGCTTGTGCCCGTTTATGGGTGTGTCCAATAAACTCGAAACCGCGATGGGCATGTCAGCGGCCACTACTTTTGTTTTAACTTTGGCATCCGTCTGCAGCTACCTCACCTATACCTATATTCTAATTCCATTGGATCTGGCTTATCTGCGAACCATTGCCTTTATTTTGGTGATTGCTGTTGTAGTGCAGTTCACCGAAATGGTGGTGCATAAAACCAGCCCCTTACTCTACAAAGTGCTAGGTATCTTTTTACCGCTGATTACCACTAACTGCGCCGTATTGGGTGTAGCTTTATTAAATATCAACCAACAACATTCTTTTGTCGAATCCGCCTTGTACGGCTTTGGTGCCGCAGCCGGTTTTTCATTAGTGTTAATTTTATTTTCGGCCATGCGAGAGCGCCTTGCGGTTGCCGATGTGCCTGAACCGTTTCAAGGCTCGGCAATCGGTATGATCACAGCCGGATTAATGTCACTCGCTTTTATGGGATTTGCCGGACTGGTTTAAACCAATCCATATTGAATAATGATTGAATTAATTCTTAATAATCCATTTATTGCCGCACTGCTTGCCTTGTTAGTGCTCGGCCTAGTGTTCGGTGCCATCTTAGGTTTTGGTGCTGTTAAGTTTGCCGTGCAAGGCGATCCGATTGTTGACCAGATCAATGCCATCTTGCCACAAACCCAATGCGGGCAATGCGGCTACCCCGGTTGTAAACCTTATGCCGAAGCCATCGCTAATGGTGACTCCATCAATAAATGCCCACCGGGTGGTGAGGCAGGCATTATTGAACTGGCCACCTTATTGGATGTTGAACCTACGCCGCTCGATGACGAACACGGCGTCGAGGATGTTAAAAAAGTCGCCTATATTCGTGAAGACGAATGCATTGGCTGTACCAAATGTATTCAAGCTTGCCCAATTGATGCGATCTTAGGCGCTGCAAAACTAATGCACACCGTTATCGCCAAAGAATGTACTGGCTGCGATTTGTGTGTAGAACCTTGCCCAGTTGATTGTATCGATATGATTCCAGCAGTTACCGGCACCGGCGCATGGAAGTGGGATACGCCTAAACGTGAAATAAACTATAACGCCAATATTATCGTCACCGACGCCGACACTAATAGCGCCAATAATTCTAACAGCGGTGGAAAAGCCGCATGAGAAAAGTTTGGGATATCCATGGCGGCATTCACCCACCAGAAAACAAAATACAATCCTTGGATGAAAGTATTCTTGAAGCGCCTATAGCGCCGCAATTAGTACTGCCATTATCTCAACATATTGGTGCGCCTGCTCGAGCTTGCGTCAAGGTTGGCCAACAAGTTTTAAAAGGCCAATGTATTGCCGAGGCGGTTGGGCCAGTTAGCGTACCAATACACGCACCGACATCCGGCACTATTACAGCCATAGAAAAACGTCCGATCGCTCATCCTTCCGGATTAGAAGACAACTGCATTATCTTAGAAACCGACGGCAATGATCAGTGGCGCGAGCGCAATCCTGTTAATGACTATAGCCAGTTGGATAAAGCCACTCTGGTTAATATG
>CAJQQO010000183.1 GCA_905480475.1 uncultured Pseudomonadales bacterium
CGCAACTAGAGAAGGCGATGCTGCCGGGTTTTTCACGCAGTTTTTTCACCAGCTTAACGGTTGCTTGTAAAATAAAATTATTTAGCGGACCGCCACCAAAGGGCATTGCACCGGTAACACTCACATCACGATCTGCGGGAATATTTAAGGCGTCGCAAACCAAATTAATTGCGGCGGGAAAACAGCTATACAATTCAATAAAATCAACATCATCAATACTAAGATCTGCAAGGTCCAATGCGCGCTGGCCTGCAAGCTTCGCCGCTTGTGAACGACCCAATTCAGGACGCTGTGACACATTGATTATTTGATTAGATTCAGTACTGGCTAATGGAAAGATCCACTGTGATTCGGGAATGCCTAGTGCACGAGCTTTGGCTACCGAACAAAATAATAATGCGCAGGCCTGATCGACATTCCACTGGCTGTTATGCAGTTTAGTATAAGGAAAGGCCAGCATTTTGTTTTTACCAACGCCATTACGAATAGTCTCTGCATCGGTTGCCGAATCGGACCAGCCGTCGGGATTGGCCGCGCCAATTTCACTTAGGCGGGCATATTGTTTGGCGATATTGTCTCTATGTTCGTCCATTGAAAGGCCGCGCGCATTACAGATAGCGCTTTCAATCAAGGCGTAGTAACCCACTGGCATGCCTAACCCGGTATTCGATTCAATCTCAGACCAAAGTTCTGCTTGCGGTTTTAAAAAGCGATCAGGTACGGCATCTGTTTGCGGCGTTTCGGATACTTCAATACCAATTTTATGTCCTTGCAGTTGTCGGTACTTGGCTTCGCCACCTACTACCATCGCTACCTCAAGCTCACCACTGCTAATACGTTGGCAGGCGTGGGCAAGATTGCTCTGCTGCAAAATACCAAAGTCGGCAAATTCGCTAGTGCAGTTTTTTGCTTTAATCGCTTCGGCAATTAACGCGGCGGGATCGGTATAAGACCACATACCTTTTGGCACAGTAATTAATTCAATATCAGCGGCAATTTCCGCTCGCTGTGTATCTGACAGTGCAGCGTTGACTGCATCAATCATTAAAGCGATGGGTTCTTTGGTTTTATCCAAATCGTTTTCTTTTTGTTGTATGGCGCCAACGCCAACTAATATCGGGGTGTTATCAGGGATCGTCATTTTTAATGCTCAGTGTGATAAATTTTATTGGATTCAGAGTTTTGGATTTAAGTTCAAAGTATTGCGGTTGGATTTAAAGTATTGCAGTTGAAATCTAACGGTTTTGCAGTGTTTTAACAACATCGCTCATGGCTTGATTATCTTTGGTAATCCATGTGCACTCCCAGTTATCAATTAAATCGCCATAGCGACTATAAAGCTCGCTTGCTAATTCGCTTGGTGATTCGGCAACGACGGCAAAGGTGTTGAGTATTTCATCGCTAATTAATTCGCCCATTGTTTGCCATTCGCCGCGCTTAGACATTGCAGTGGCTTCGGGTTGTATCGCTTCCCAACCATGGATGGCAAGCACTTCTTTATAAGCAGGGGTAGAAGCATAGAAGGCAATTTGCATACGCACGGTTTCACGATTCTGCTTAAATTGTTCTTCGTTATCGCCACAAACCGTCATTACCGGGCAGGTGATATCAACATCGGTTCTGCTTCGGCCGCTTTTATTTAGGCCTTTTTCTAACTGAGGTAATGTTACGTCGCACAAATACTTGGCGGTGGTAAAACCATGGGCAATTAATCCGTCCGCAACTTCGCCAGCAACCTGTGTCATTAAGGGGCCAACGGCGGCCAGTTTTACTTTGGGAGCAGGGTAGTCTTTATTCGGTGGTACAAAGTTAGGTGTCATTAATGTGTGCTGATAAAACTCGCCGTCAAAGTTGAGTGGCTCGCCGGTATACCAGCAATTCCATATCGCTTGCATGGCTTGAATAAATTCGCGCATACGTGCAGCGGGCTTGGACCATGGCATACTTAAGCGACGAGTAATGTGTGGCTTGATTTGCGAGCCAATACCCAAGACAAAGCGGCCTTGGCTATATTGATTTAAATCGTGCGCCAAATTCGCCAATGTCATTGGATTGCGGGCAAAGGCCACCGCAATTGAAGTCATTAATTCAATTTTTTTACTGTGCTCTGCGGCAATTAATAATGGAAAAAACGGATCGTTATTAATCTCGGCACTGTATACCGCATCAAAACCAATTTTTTCTGCATCTTTAATTGCCGTCGGGATTTCTGGCATGGGTTGAAAGAGAGGGCCAATAACACGCATGATTATGCAAACTCCGCCGCGATTTGATCGCCAAGTTGTTCGAGTGAGCTAGCGCTCGAACCTAAGGAAAGCTCTAATTGTTTAGCCCACAAGCAGTAGCGATGCAGAGGGTAATCTCTATCTACGCCAATACCGCCATGCAAATGCTGTGACGATTGGCTTAGTCGATGGCAGATATCGCCGCACCATATATTAGCGATCGTTACCGCTTCATTAATGACGGATTGATTGCTGTTGTCAACGCTGTGGCTTAATAATGAAATCGCCTCTTGTGTACATAAGCGTAAACATTCGATATCAATAAAGCCATCGGCGGCTCTTTGCCCAACCGCTTGGAAAGTTGCTACTGGTCGCCCAAATTGTTCGCGTTGTGAGGTGTATGCTGCCGTCATCCTTAACATTTTATCGCTAAGTCCCGTTGCCATTGCGCATTGCGCGGCGATAGTAAGTTGTTGAGCCCAAGCCTGGCACTCCGCAGCCTTATCACCGCTGGCAATAATATTTTCTGCCGCAATAGGGTGTTGTTGTAAATGCAATTGGCTCCAGGGTTCGCAAGCGGTAGATTGTTGCTCCACCAAGGTTAATGTTTTACTGTCTGCGTTTAACTCGACTAACAATATTACTAAGCCTTGCTCGCTAGTGGCGCTAAGTAAAACCGCTTGTGCATATACCGCATAAGGGACGCAGCTAATATGGCCGTCGATAATCCAATCACCATTGCTGTTTTGAATGGCATTAAGTGAATTATCGTTTGCCAATGTAGCAGTGACTAAGGTTTTGCCATTAGCAATGGGGCCAAGATACTGTTCTTTAATTGCGTCGTTAGCATAGCGTTGGATCGGCATGGCCGCGCTAACCAAATTATGGATTGCAGGCACAGGCGCAACATAACGACCGGCTTCTTCAATTAATAAGCATAGCGATTCGAAATTAAAACCCATGCCGCCGTAGCTATCGTCAATGGCGATCCCCAATAAGCCGGACTCGGCTAATTGCTGCCAAAGCTCTGGATCAAAACGCGAGCCACTGGCATCAACCAGCTTTTGTCGTTCATCATTGGCAAGCTCGGAAAATATTTTGTCTGCCAGTTGTTTTATTTCTAATTGGTTTTCGTCGTAAGAAAAATTCATATTATCGTCCTCGTGGCATCCATAAACCGGCACCGGCAATGATTTCGCGTTGCACTTCATTGCAGCCGCCACCAAAAGTCAGAATGGAGCCAACGCGATAGCGATGTTCCAATTTGCCTTTTAATATTGCACCGGGGGAGTCGGCTTGAATTAAACCGTTGTGGCCGAGTATCTCAAGTAGTAATCGGTAGGCTTCAACAAAAAACTCGGTGCCATAAACTTTGGCAGCCGATGCTTGTTCCATGGTTAATGTGCCTTCGCCCATAGCCCATGCTTGTTTTAAACAAATAAGTCGTAAGGCTTGCAAGCCGGTTTTAACTTTAGCTAAGTTGCCGCGCACCCAAGCTTTGTTAAGTAATTGTTCGCCGCCGCTATTTTTATTTGCCGCTGCCCATTCGGCCACTTCTTGATACAGCTGATATACTGGGCCGTGATTGACCAAGCTTAAGCGTTCACGATTCAGCTGTCCGGTAATTAATCCCCAGCCTTTATTGATTTCTCCCACTCGCCATTCGTCACTCAGTTCGAGATCTTGATAGTAAGTGGCATTGGTTCTAACACCTAAGGTATGTATTGCCGTATGGCTAAAGCCGGGATTGTCCGCAGGGACTAAAAACATGCTTATGCCTTTGTGCGGTTTTGCTGCATCCTGATCGGTTCGCGCTGCGACCCAAATATAATCAGAAAAGTTAGCGAGGCTAGTCCAGATTTTTTGCCCGTTGATAAGCCAGTTACCATTTGCTTGTTGGGTGGCGCGAGTTTTTAATGAAGCTAAGTCAGTTCCTGCATCAGGTTCTGAATAACCAATCGCAATAACCACTTCGCCATCAAGAATACCTTGCACGACTTTTTTCTTAACCATCTCATTGCCGTGATCGGCTAATACCGGCCCGATCGCTTCAGTGGTCAGAAAGGGGTAGGGGAAGCCGGCTTTCATCACTTCTTCGGTAAAGATATATTGTTCAATTGGCGTGGCTTCGCGGCCACCGTATTCTTTTGGCCAGCTCAGTGCTATCCAACCATCTTTACCCATTTTTTTCATTAGCCGACGAAACTCTGGACCGCCGCCTTCAAAATGCTCGGGGTCTTTCATTTCTTCGCGCATGGTGTCCGTCATTAAAATTGACATATAGTCGCGGACTTCACGTTGTAATGCCATTTGCTCATGCGTAAAAGTAATATTCATAGTGGGCTCAATCTAATACGTTTAAAGTGCTTTTTCCTGATCTTTCCAGTACTCGTCGCGAATAACTTTGCGTTGAACTTTACCCGCTTCGCTACGTGGTAGCTTGGCAACAAAGTCTATAGAGCGAGGGATCTTTTGTTTGGCTAAGTACTGCGTGGTAAATTCAATTAGCTCTTGTTCAAGTGCGCTTTCATCGACTTGTTGATTGGCTTGTAATTGCACGACGGCTTTAACTTCTTCGCCCCATTCTTTATTCGGTACACCTACGCATCCAACATCCGCAACCAACGGGTGCTTAATTAATACATCATCAATTTCTTGCGGATAAATATTCACGCCGCCACTGATAATTACTTCTGCACTACGGCCGGTTAAAAACAAATAACCATCTTCATCAATAAAACCAATATCACCGGCAGTAAAATAACCGTCTTTTTGCGCGCGCTCGGTTTTTTCCTTGTCTTTATAATAGTTAAATGAACTGTCGGGCGGGTTGATTATATAAATCTGCCCTGACTTGCCGGCGCTCACTTGATTATCATCGTCGTCAAGAATTCGAATTTGGCCGGGGCCGGGTTTGCCCACAGTACCTGGTTTGGCTAACCATTCTTGCGGGCTAACAATGGTACCGGGGCCTTCTGTGCCGGCAAACATTTCCCAAATCACCGGGCCAAACCAGTCGAGCATTGCTTGTTTGGTTTCCATGCTACAAGGCGCTGCGCCATGAATAATAAATTTAATCGATGAAATATCGTAAGATGATCTAACACTTTCATCTAGTTTTAATAAGCGTACAAACATGGTGGGTACAAAAAAGGTATGAGTGATTTTATGTTGCTGGATGATTTTTAACGTTTCTTCCGGATCCCATTTATCCATCAGCACTACACCAATACCGGAAGTGAGTGGTGTGGTCATACATAAGTTAAACGGACCGGAATGATAGAGCGGGCCGGGAGACAACGCTTTATCGGTACCGGATTCCGGATCAAACTGAAATACCGCCGTTAAGATTGCTTGCATATCAGCGGCTTTATTCGGATCGGGCTGCTTGCGGAAAACACCTTTGGGTCTGCCGGTTGTGCCTGAGGTATAAAGCATGGTGCCGCCAAGCGATGGGGTGGGAATGTTTTCTGTTGACTCACTGCTTAGCGAATCCCAAAAATCAAAACCGCTAATTGCTTCACCAATTGCGATTTTAACTTGTAGCTGTGAGCTATGATTGGCTGCAACGGTGGCGCTTTTGCTAACACGTGCATCGGCAAATAATGCTTTGGCATCACAGTTATCAATAATATAAGCGGCTTCATCGGCCGATAAATGCCAGTTAACGGGTGTTAATCTAACACCTAAGCGATGGCAGGCAAATCTTACCGCAACAAACTCGGGGCGATTTGAACAGAGTAGCGCAACGGCGTCACCTGCAACGATACCGGCGCGCAGTAGGCGGTGTGCGATTTGATTAGATAACTGGTTAAGTTCACCAAAGCTTAAATTTCCTTGCTCCGATTCTACTGCGATACGTTGAGGTTCCAAAGCGGCTACTGCCGCAATTTCCATTCCAACGCTTGCATTCGCACAAGCGGCTTCAAAAATAGTTTTGCCTTGGTGATTTGCAAGAGGGTCAAACGCTATTGCCATGGGGTGTGCCTTAAATTTAGGTTTAAATGTGAGTTCAATATTTTTATTTCAATCGTGCGCGCAAACTTTTTTGCTATTCACCTTTAAAGTCTGGCGTACGTTTTTCTTTAAACGCCTTATGACCTTCGCGAGCATCTTTGGACATAGTGGTTAGTGCGGATTGCTCCATTTCAAAGTGGAAGGCATCTTCCCAGCCCATGGTGTGGGTTGCCAGTGCGGCACGTTTGATCGCTTGCGTTGCTAGTGGTGCGAGTGATGCAATTTGCGCAGCGGTTTGTTCGGCGCGCTCAATCAAGTTTGCTTGTGGGACAACTTCACTAATCAGGCCAAACTCCAAGGCTTGCTGGGCTGAAATGGGTTCGCCACATAATAAAATTTTCATGGCGTGTGCCCAGGGTAATTGACGTGCGAGTCTTACCGTGGAGCCGCCGCCGGGAATCAATCCGAGTTTGGGTTCGGGTAATCCAAACACCGCGTGATTGGCGGCGATACGCACATCGGTAGCTTGCAAAATTTCGCAGCCGCCACCCAGAGCTCTACCGTTGATTGCGGCGACGACTGGTTTATCAAACAGCTCATGCTTTAATAAAGTTTTATCAACAATATGCGGATCAGCCTTAAGCTTTCTTTCGATATCATTTTCCGGTTCTTTAGTACCCATCCAAATAGGGATAACACTGCTTAAGTCACCACCGCAGCAAAAGTCCACATCGCCGGCAGCCGTGAGCACAGCGCAGCGAATATGACTGTCTTCTTTAATTTCTTTCCATGCTTCAGAAAGCAAAACAAAGACTTCGGCATTGAGGGTGTTTTTTGCGTCGGGTCGGTTGATGGTTAACCAAGCAACGTGGTCGCGTTTTTCAAATAATACGTCAGGCACAGTAGTTTCCCAGGTCAGTTGAATAAATTAGTCGAAGGCGCGTGGCATTTTCATATTAAGCGAGTTTAAGCCGCCGTTAACCTGAATAATATCGCCTGTTAGATACGCTGATGCAGGTGATGCCAGATAAAGCGCGCAGGCTGAGATATCTTCAACTTCTCCCAATCTTGCCATCGGTGTTAGATCCACCATGGTTTGTTCAATCTCCGGTGTTAATACGGTGTTTAGTGCTTCGGTTTTCGTTGAGCCTACGCCAATCGCGTTAACGCGAATTTTGGGAGCAAATTCTTGCGCCAGTTCTTTGGTTAAAAAACTTAAGGAAGATTTAGCGACACCATAGGCGGCAAACTGCGAACTAGGTTCCTGACCGGCAATCGATGAGATATTAATAATCGAACCTGCACCTGCGGTCTCGATCATTTTAGGAATGGCGATTTGCGAGCAGGCCAGCGCGGTGCTGACATTAAATCTAAAAGCCGCTTCAAACTCTTCAATGGATGTTTTTAATGCCGGCTTGGGTGGAAAGCCGCCAGCGTTATTTACCAGAATATCAATACGGCCAAAGGTTTCGATTGCGGCATTGATAAAGTTTTCGCGGTCTTGCTGATTCAGTACATCGAGTTTGACGATTTTCGCTTTTTGACCTTTGGCTTCAATTTCAGCGGCGACGCTTTCTAGCTCGCTAATGGTTCGTGCGCCAATAACAACATTGGCGCCAGCATCGGCAAATGCTTTGGCGCAGGCTGCACCAATACCACGGCCAGCGCCGGTAATTACGGCTACTTTGCCATCAAGCCTAAATCTATCAAGAATGCTCATAGGTTTTTCCTGTATTTGTCGGGTGGATCTTGTTAGTAGTGAAATTTAGTTTACAGCGGTCTTTTGGATAGTCATTCCATACTGACTATTCTACCGTCTTGAATCGCTGGCTATTTTACGGTGATTCGACGCTGTTGATGCAATTAATCTATTACAAAACGCATAAGTCTTGTTAGCTTTTTAATACTGTTTTCGATTATGGTTTGGCGCTGCGGCAAAATGCGCTGATAATGTCCGACTTGTTGGCAAATTACGTAGTCGTTCCTTTGTCTGTGAATGGAATTGTCATTAAATATCCTGATTGCTGTTTGTTCGACAGAATCTTATATAGGAAGCCTGCTGGTTTGAAATTAAATCGTATTAGCCTTTTGATTGCTTTAGTCGCAGTGATAGCCGCAATAGTCGCGGCGGCAGTTTTTTTTATGGCCGATCTGGATAGTTCTGATACGGCTGTGCCGCTTACTAATACGGCGAGCGAAAGCGTCCCAGTAAATGATTCGATCAAGTCCAGCCAAACCACAATGTCTCTCAGTAACAATCAACATGAGTTTGTTGGTAGTGAGCAGTGTGCTTCCTGTCATCAAAGCGAGCATCAACTTTGGCAGCAATCGCATCATCGCCATGCTTTTACTATCGCTGATAGTCATAGTGTATTGGCGGATTTCTCCTCTCAGTTTAAATACACCGATGGTCTTGCGATCTTTGAGTTGCGCGGCGAGAGAGATGTTGAAAACAATGTCGAAAACATGGCTGTTGATAATGCGGCTGCGCATTATCAAATACGCATTCAAACGGACCAAGGTGAGCAGGTTTATCCAGTTGCTTATACCCTAGGCCATTACCCATTGCAGCAATATCTATTAGAAACCGAGCCTGGTAATTTACAGGTCTTTGCTTTAGCTTGGGATGCGAGACCGGAGGAGCAGGGCGGGCAGCGTTGGATGGAACTACAAGCCGGTGAGACGGCGAGTGCCGAAAATGCTTTTCATTGGCGCAATTATTTTCAAAACTGGAATAGCCAATGTGCTGATTGCCATACTACCAATTTTGCTAAGGGGTATAAACCACCGGTTTTTGCTGGCGGAAGTACAGATGGACTACTTAAAGAGCGTGGGATTTTTAATTCTTCTTGGTCCGAGGCCGGAGTGACTTGTGAATCTTGTCATGGGCCTGCGAGTCAGCATATTGTTTGGGCTAAAGGGGATCAGCAAAGTGATAATAAAGCTTTATTAAAAAACTTTTCATCTGTAGGTGAATGGGAGTTTAAAGCGGGGCAGTCGATTGCTAGTAAGTTGGATTTATCTAAGACCAATAGTGATGCTAGCAGTAATCATACAAGGCTCGAAACCATTGATAGCTGCGCCGCCTGCCATAGTTTACGTCAACCGATTAGTTCAATGACGCATGAGCAGAACAATACCTCATGGGCCAATTATTTTGAAGCTACCCGCGTGCGAGAACCTCTATATTTTGCCGACGGACAAATTCGTGAAGAGGTGTTTGTTTACGGTTCGTTTACTCAGAGCAAAATGTTTCAGGCAGGTGTGACTTGCACAAATTGCCATAATGTTCATAGCGGCAAGGTATTGGGGTTTGATGCGGAAAATCTGGCTCAGCCAGAAAACGATGCAGTATGCGCCCAGTGCCATCGAGCCGATGTGTTTGCAGTTGAGAATCATCATCATCATCCTCAGAATAGTGAAGCTGCGCGCTGCGTTAGCTGTCATATGCCTGAGCGCACTTATATGCAGGTTGATCCCAGACGGGATCATAGTTTTCATAAGCCATCACCGGCTTTAAGTGAGTTGTTAGATACGCCCAATGCTTGTGTGGACTGTCATAGTAAGCAGGGTGCGAGTGACAAAAAAAATCTTGATCATAATAATCAATGGGCTGCTAACGCTATTGCTGAGTGGCGCGCAGAAGCAGGTTTAAATGATGCGGGTACAGTTTTGGATTATTCCAGCTGGTTATTGAGATTCGCTAAGTTACAAGTACAAGCATCCGAAACAGTTACAGCTGCGCAGCAAGCAGTTAAATGGCAAAGCTTGGCAGTTGATCGTTATCATTTATTGGCTTCGGCAAATACGCCGCCAATGAAAAAAGCCATGTTGTTGCAATCGATGCCGATTGAAAATACACAAGCCTATCAAGCATTAGCGTCAAGGCTAGCCGATAAAAGTGTTGAGGTGCGATTGGCGGCTATAGAACGCTTTGCTGATTTTGATGCTAATGTTCGTCAACAAAAGCTTATGCCATTATTGGATGACCCTGTGAAAGCGGTGAGGTTGGCGGCAACGTTGGCGCTGGCTGATTTGTTAAATATTGTGGGCCAAAGTAATGGAGCAAATAATCAGACGCCTCTGTTAAATAAAGCCTTATTAAAACAGAGAATCGCGCAGTTTATTGCGGCGTATAAAAGTCATGAAGAACTATTGACGTCACAATTAAAATTGGCCGACCTCTATAGTCGGACGGGTGATTTTAGTATGGCCGAACAATCCTATCAAAAAGCGCTAGTGCTAGTGCCTTTGCATGTCCCCGCCATGATTAACCTTGCTGATTTATATCGTCTACAAGCGCGTGATGATAAAGCCGAAGAAATATTACAACGAGCCTTGGATGCAGCTAAAAATAATGCCGAAGTAGCATTGCAGGAGCAAGCCGATCAAGCTGTGCAAGCGCCGCCTTTAAGTAGCGCCTATATTGCTGCATTGCAACAGCAGGCAACGGTTGAATACTCGCTAGGCCTTTTATATATACGCAGTAAAAACTATCAGCAAGCGGCCAGTGCGCTGAATAATGCCGCTAGCTTTGCACCGCAAAATCCGGATTATTTGTATGCTTATTGTTTGACACTGGATGCACTTGGTCAACGTGCTCGTGCGGTTGAATTATTAATCGCGTCGCCAATGCTGGCAAATAATAGGCAGTTGTCGGCATTGCTAAATTCATGGCAATAAGCCAAATCCAATTGTATTGAGTTGTAAAAGGCGTTGCGCTTGCTGACCTGATTAGCTACTTGTTTAACGTCGTCATCTAATCGTTTTATCAAACTCTATGATTAAGTGCGAATCTAGCGCTTCAATGCTGGCTTGCAAGAGTGGCTAGGCTTTGTGGTACACTCGTTTTTCGACTTAGGATTGACTATTTTAAATAGCAAATTGAGCAAAGATTTTTATCCATGAACGATCAAATTATTCCATCCACAGGCGCTTCGTCCGATATCTTACCAAGCGATAATCCTGATAGTGTTATCGGCAGCTATACGGGCAGTGCCGAGGATATTGTTAAACGGCATCTTTATGAGCCTGCGCCTCCGAGTTATACGCCAGCGGAATATGAACAAGCCGTTGAGCGTATTTCTGCCTTGCTA
>CAJQQO010000184.1 GCA_905480475.1 uncultured Pseudomonadales bacterium
GGGACAATCAGTTAATGGTCAACGAGCAAATAGTTGAAGTGCGCGACCGGCATATCGTTGATGTTCTCGGCGACTATGCAGTTGACTACCTAGGAGACGTCGACACTAATAAACCTTTCTTTTTACACCTCAGTCTTGATGGCCCATACGCGCTGCCGCCCACTAATTACGGCCCGGCGCGCAATCGCCACTATACCGAATATGCAGAGCAGGTATTTAATTCTATGCCTATCAAGCCGCCCAATGATCATATACTGCAGCGCATTCAAGGTCCCTTTGTGCCAGAGCATGCGATAGAAAATGGCATTGACGATATGAGCGCCGATGAAATATGGAATAGCCTTCTATACCGCACACTAAGAATGCAAGGTGACCGCGCGAGTTACGCCAATTTTCTATCGCAGAATACATTGGTCGACGACGCTGTCGGGAAAATCATTCAGGCACTAAAAGTGCGAGGCCTTTCAGATAATACGATTATTATCTACTCTGCAGACCAAGGTAATTTATTTGGCCAGCATGGGACATGGGGCCATACCAACTGGTTTTCACCTTCTCATCTATACGACACTGCGATGAAAATACCTCTAATTGTTTATCATCCCGATGGTGTAAGTGGCAAACAGATTGACAGTTTAATCGCACAATATGATATTGCTCCAACCTTGCTAGCCTTGGCCAGTGATACAACGACAGCATTTAACAATTCCCCTGGTAAGAGCTTTTCAACATTAATAACGGAAGAGCTAGCAACTGAAACTCATCAAGCAATATTTTTTGAGCAAGAAGAAAGCCGTGGAATTAGAACTCGGCAATATGCCTATTGGAAGCGTGCAGACGGCATGGGAGAGCCACAACTCTACGATGTCAGTAATGATACAAAACAGATCAGTAATATATATCCCGAAGAAAAAAACAGTACTACTGTAAAGCAGTTGGACTGGGAGCTTGAAAAATTCTTTAGCAGCAATGTGAACGAAGAATATGATTTATGGCAGGGCGGTTTGCCAAAGGGAACCAATGCCAATCCTGCTCCGTGGATCAGGGCTTTTCCCCTGCCATGGCTGAAAAAAATGTTTAAAGATTATATTATTAAAAGCGAACCTGAAGCGAAAGCGCCTTTTCAATACCATTAACATAAGAGCGGCAGTAAAGCTCTGGCCGTGTCTGCGATGTAAAACAACGAGAGCTATTTGGCACCTAAGGCTCAAGGTTCCCTATTTTGTAGCTATCTAGGGTGAAATATATGAAAGCATTCAATATCAATACACTGTTAGTTGGTTGTTTACTTTTACTAACGTTTTCCTCAAAGGCACTGGCAGAAACCGCGATCAGCAATGCGGACTTAAAATAAGCCCGCTTGCGGGTAAAAAATTTCGGTGGTGAGTTAAAGTTAGAATTAGAGACGGCTTTGCAAGCCGGTGGACCTAATAAAGCATGGGAGGTATGTCATCTTCCGGCTTGGCCTATTGCGAACAGTGATTTCACTCCCTTCAGCTCTATATACTCCTGTCAGCGGCAATTTCGGCATAAGCATTAGATCTTTGCGTATCCTTACATAAATCCGCTTGTGATAACTCTCGGTTATTTATACGCTTACGTTATTGCTGCATACCATTGGCGGCCGCAGGCATCCCTTTGCTGATATAAAGGATATACCCCTATGAAATCAAGCACCGAGTATCCATCAGAGCATGAACTTGAGCAGCAAGTCGAGACGCTTCATAAGCCTTTAATGATCTTGATTGCCTTACTGCAAGGCCTTGCCTTGTTATATTTACATGAGGCAATTGAATTTGAATTCTGGCCGCATGGGCAAATGCCTTGGCTTTTTCTCCTATACACGCTGGCGATTGTTACTCCGACATTGTTTTTACTCTCGCTAAGCGAGGGGCGGGGTCGCAGCTTGGCCGTTTATATTATTCCCTTTTCGATGCTTGCCGCTTTAGTTGCTTGGTATGTTGGTGGTCAAGGGGTTCCGGAGCATAGCCATGGCTACGATAAGCTGGCTGCTCCATTTGCATTTACCCTCGCATTAGCCAGTTTTAAATTGCTAATGTATGCCCAGCAATCGGCTGAGGGCGGCCCTGTATCTTATAGCCAGCTGTTTCGATTTTCATGGCGTAATTTTATTACCTTAGCGCTATCCTTACTTTTTATGCTGGTCTTTTGGGGGATATTGGTGCTTTGGGCGCAGCTATTTAAAGTGATTAATATCAATTTTTTTGAGAGCTTATTTGAAGAGCGCTGGTTTTTATATCCCGCCTTAGCGATGGCGCATGGTCTGGGTGTTATTATTTTTCGTGAGCAATATAAAATTATTGACACGATTACGCGTATTCAACAAGCACTATTTAAATTTCTATTACCCATTCTTATTATTATTGCGGTGATGTTTTTAATTGCACTGCCATTTACCGGTTTGGCGCCGTTATGGGAAACCGGTAATGGCAGTATGCTGATTTTATGGTTGCAGGCCTTAACGCTATTTTTTGTCAATGCCGTTTATCAAGATGAGGATCACCAGCGGCCGTATCCCGCATTGATGCATCGGTTAATATATTTTGGTGTTGCATTACTACCTATCTATGGCCTGATTAGTGGTTATGGATTGTGGTTGCGCGTGGCGCAATATGGATGGACGGTTGATCGTGGCTGGGGTGTGTTAATTTGGGCGCTATTGGCTTTATTTTCTTTGGGCTATTTATGGGGTATTGCTAGGCGTCGCGATAATTGGATTGCCGATTTAAGCTGGGTTAATGTGCGAATGGGTTTATTGTTTTTAGCATTAATGCTATTGGTCAATTCGCCGTTGTTAGATTTTCGTAAAATCTCGGCAAATAGTCAGTTGGCTAGATTGGATGCTGGGACGACCAGTTACGCCGACTTTGATGTTCGCTATTTTCAGCGCTCGCTTGCTGCGCCGGGGTATGCAGCGTTAATGGCTTTAAAGCAAGAAGATAAAGCCATAGAGTCGGGTCTTGCTGCACGTATTGTGGCGGCGTACAGTAATCAAAGCAGTGAGTTAAGCGAGCAAGATAAATCCGTACTCAAAGATCAGCTTGTTGTTTGGCCCGAGGAGAATGTGGTTCCTGAAGATCTTTATGTGGAGCTAGAAACTTGGTATGAGGCGCAATACTGGCGTCGCGCCGAAGTGCATACTGTGTATTTAATAAGTGGTGATTTTAACCAAGATAATAAAATTGATTATCTTGCGATATTAATGACCGACAATACTAGCTCTCAAATACTCTTTTCAAGAGGGGATCAACGCTGGCAGCAGCATAATACTAATTATATTGATTTGCCTAAGCCTGAATTATTTAAGCAGCTATTACTGGATGGAGATATTCAAATAGCTAGACCTGAGTGGGGCATAATAAAAGTGGGTGAAAATATCATTCAAGTTAACGAAACTGTTATCCGTCATAAAGGTATTGCCCGTTAAAATACTATGTCCGTTAAAAGTACCGTGAATTAACAATAACCATTAGAGGTTTCAAATAATGCTGCTGTCACGAATTATTTTATTTATTCAAGGTGCGATGGGCGTTATCTATAGCGCAATGCTATTGATCGATCCTGCGGGGTTGGCTGCCTATATGGGCTTAAGTGCATTATCCGGTGATGGGCAGGCAGAATTATTTGCCATGTATGTTGGGATGAGTAGTGGAGTAGGGATATTAATGTTGTACGTATCTTTTACTCGTCGTTATTTGGCAGAGGCGACTTTTTGTTTGGCAGTGATTATTTCTGCTATTGCGCTGGCGCGTTTGTCGGGCTTGCTGGTCTATGAAACGGGAAGTTATACCTTAAGTGCATTGGCGTATGATGTTCCGATGTCTTTTGTTGCTTGGTGGGCAGTTAGGAGAAATAGTTTGCTAGGCGAGTCCTGATTTTATTGCGCTGTAAATATAGAGCCAAGCTGATGGTTTATTTATATTTGCGCTTACGATGAAGGTCAACTGCAAAACCGTCGGTGGTGGGCCGATAGCCAGTGACTTTTTGCTGTAGACAGCGTAGTTTACTGCGCGCCTGAAAGGCGTCCCGAAGGGTGAGGGCAGCGAATAAAAAAGTAACTCGCATGTCGGATGACCCCGACAATCTCTTGACTCAAAACAACAACTAAAAATTGACTGGTAGTGGCTACGTCACGCAGTTAACGGGGTAGTTTGGCTGTTCGTTTATTCTAATATGCCTGGAATCAAGGGTTTGAGTAAGCTGCTTAAGTGGGATCTATTAAATAAGATCAACGTCAAAACCGTCGGTAGTGGACCGACAGCCAGTAACTTTTTTGCTGCAGCACAAAAAAGTCACCAAAAAACGCCGTAAACTGAGCACGCAGTTTAATCACGAGCGAAACTGTATTCTTAATCTTTCTATCGCGTCTCTCAGAGAGCTGGGCAGGACTTTTAGCAAGAAGCTAGGTGGCTTCAACGAACAAGTTCAGAAGCGCTTTTTTATGTGCAGGACAAATAAAACTTAGCCCTTCGGCTGCGTTTTACAACTCATCCGTGATCTAGCGACCTAATTGTTACTGGTGGCTATGAGCCAT
>CAJQQO010000185.1 GCA_905480475.1 uncultured Pseudomonadales bacterium
ATCGTCTAACTGAAACGACATTAATCTCGACGCACTGCGCGCACAGCTCTGCAAGATCGCACCGCAAAGCAATATATCAAAAGGGCTATCTAATCCAGCATCGCTTTCCCATTCAATGGGTAGTGTTTTTTGATAACGCAGCCATTGGAGCAGTTGTTTTTTATCACTGTCTCGCTCGGCGATCGCTTGCGATAATTCCTGCTGACTAATATTGCCTACGTCACCACGAAGTTGTAAATCGATTTTGTTCCACCAACCGGCCAGTGTCGACACATCGTGATTGGTCACCATTAATAAAGCATTGACCGGATGCGTGGCAGGGTCGGTAAACTGTTGCTGATCATCGCGTTCAAAATAAAAAACTTTGTTAGTATATACCGCAGTTGCCTTCATTCTTTGTCGAATTTCATTGGGCACCACCCCCATATCTTCACCTACCACTAAACACTGATTGCGATGGCTCTCCAAACGGATAATGGCCAGCAAGGTTTCTAATGGATAATAAATATAAGCGCCACCACCTTGCTCCGGCAAACACCACCATAAACGCAGCAAACCCATCACGTGATCAATGCGTAAGGCGCCACAGTGAGCCATATTGGCACGAATCAATTCAATAAAGTGTTGATAGTTATCGCGATGCAAGGCAATCGGATTAATCGGTGGCAAGTTCCAATTTTGGCCCTGTTCAGAGAAAGGATCTGGCGGTGCGCCGATGGATGCCTTGGTACAAAACAAATCGGGCTTACTAATAACTTCCGCGCCTTCGCTTACCGCACCGACTGCCAAGTCGCCCATTAAGCCGATGCTCATACCGGCATCCAGCGCTTGCTGTTGACAGCTTTCCAGTTGCTCACTCGCAATCCATTGCAAGTATTGATGAAACTGCGGATCTTTTGATGCTTTTAACGCGGCAGCAAATCCGACATCCACAAAACCGGCAACACTTTGACCGCTTTCAATATCGGCAAAAGTTAATAACGCCTCACCCTGCGCTTCGACAAAGTGCAAAAACGTTTGCGCACGTACAGTATTTTTTGCCAGCTCCTGCGTGGAAAACTCATTAAACAAGGCTTCAAACACCCAATACTTTAGCTCCGCAACACTATCGTAATCCACATATTCGGCGCTACGTAAGGCCGTCACTTTTTGCTTAAAGCTTCGCGTGCTAAGCAGCGATGCAATATGCTTACTAGCGCCAAACTCAGCAACGACTTCGGCATCAATATACAGAGGGTTAAGAAAGCGGCGATCGGATGGACTGTAAGGGCTGGCAAAATCGGCAGTGGCTAAATGTGGCGCGTGCAAAGGGTTAAGGCAAATCATATCAATGCCTACCGATGCACTCAGCCAAATTAATTCGGCAAGGTCGGTAAAATCGCCCATACCCCAGTTGCGTGCTGAACGCAGGGTATATAATTGGCAGCTAATGCCTAGCAGACGTTTTGGTTTACCCTGCGGCTCACCCTCATAGCAGCGCGGAGGTGCAACGAGTAATGCAGCGGTTAAATTGCGCTGGTCGTTGGCAACGGTAATTTTATGATAACCTTGCGGCAACGATGGTAAGTTAAGTCGATGCGCGCTGTAACGCACACCGTCAATTAAGTATTCACCTACCTCGGCTAATGTGTTGCCAAAAAATTCGCCACGGTAAAGATCATTATCATCATCGCCGTGTTCTAGCGTAATCTGCCAATTTAAGCCTGTCGATTTTTCGCTTTCGCTAAGGTAAATATCAACGTGCTCGCTCTCACCTTGAATAAACACATTGAAATTCGCAATCCATGACTGCCATGGTTTAGCGTCGAGCTGAAAAATAGCCTGATTTACGGCATCATCATCATCGGTATTAAAACCCATTGCCTGCGCAAACTTCAGGCGTAACGCCAACGGCAAGACAATATGCTGCCCCGAATAGCTATGGTATTCAGAGCCGATATGGCTAAGGTAAAGTAGTTGCTCCCTATTATTCAATGCGGGAAACACCCGTTAGGTATTATAGGCTTGCATGACATGAGTAGTTCCGAAAGATCGGCTAATAGGCTATGCATTAAAGAGAAATGGAGGTCTATTAGCCAGCATTATTCGACTAACCGTAATAATAGCCCGTTGTATGAGACGGAATCATTACATTGCCAATTCTACCGGCTATTTTACGCGCTAAGCTATTTAGATCGGCTCTAGCCAGATTAGCAATTTTTTGCGCGCTGGGGCAAGCTATCAAGCAAAATCGATATCAGGTAATTACGACCCAAACTTTGCCAACGGGTTTCTATGGTAGCTGTAATTAAGCCTGCGTCCTTAATTACGAACCGCCCTTTTTAGCTCGTAAACGATCGCGGAAACGATCTTTCGCCAGCACCTGCATATCTTCAACCGAATCACTTTCATCAACAATTTCACGCCCGAGTAAAGTTTCGATAGCATCTTCTAGCGTAACGATTCCAGTTGTTTGACCAAACTCGTCGTGCACTAAAAACATATGCGTTCGACCCTTGATAAAAAGATCCAGCAATCGATGGACCGGCAGCTTTTCGGATACATCGCCTAATGGCTTCGCCAACTCATCAATGGTTTTGTTATCCTGCCCTAACCGCATGGCTTCGTAAAGATCCTTAAGCAATACCACCGAGGCGATATCGTCAACACCATCACCGTAAACCGGAATTCTTGAAAAACGACGAGTGTTTTCGTCCGTCAGCGCTTGCGCCACGGTGAGATCTTTGGCAAGCATATGCACCACCGTTCGTGGCGTAATTACCGCTTGGGTTGCAACCTCGCGCAAGCTCAACAGGTTGAGCAAGTATTCGTTTTCTTCATTAAACAAATTGCCGTCTTTGTAACCTAGCGCTGCCATCGCAATAATCTCATCACGCGTCACTTCAGACCCACCCTTGGCACTAAATAGCTTGGTTATTTGAGTAGCTAGCCAAACCAGCGGGTAGACCGCGCGTACCAATGCAAGAATGGCCCATGCCGATGGGACGGCGAGGATACGCCAGTAGGTGGCGCCCAGCGTTTTGGGAATAATTTCTGAGAAGTAGAGAATAATAAGTGTAAGCAGCACCGCAATCAGTGTCTCCCACTGCGGCCCAAATACTTGTAAAGCCTGCG
>CAJQQO010000186.1 GCA_905480475.1 uncultured Pseudomonadales bacterium
CGGTTATCGATAAAGCCTTTCAAATTAGTGATAGCGTTGCACTACCCTACGTTTTCGATTTATTGCGCTACGAAGGTTTATGTTTGGGCGGCTCGTCGGGTATCAATATTGCCGGCGCAGTCGAGTTAGCTAAAACTTTAGGTCCGGGACACACTATCGTCACAATACTCTGTGATTATGGAACCCGCTATCAAAGCAAGTTATTTAATCCGGTGTTTTTGGAAAATAAAAACCTGCCGGTTCCTGAATGGTTAAAGATTTAGCGGTTAGAAATTTTTCGGCCTAAATAAAAATGCTTCAGCTATCTACGCCTAAACGCAGTTAACTGAAGCATTAATGGTGTTGTTAGCTTTTTTCAATAACTCGCCAACAATTTTTTCATCAAAACGCTTAGAACGAATACGTTATCGCTGCATAGGTTTCAGTATCCGTATCATCACGACCTGACGGCACTTTATCAGTCATCTTTAGATCAACACCTAATTTAAGCGCTAAAGCGCCGGTTAAGGCCGATTTAACTGATGCGCCCAACTTAGTAATAGTGTTATCTTCGCCGCCTTCTACGGTTAGATACTGGTTAAATTCAGCGGTTTCGCTAAATTTCCAAACATAGGTCTCGCCCAAGCGAAGCGTCACTTCTGACTCTTCATCACCAGGAATAGTGACAAAGCCATTAGCATCAACCACATCATCTACCGAATTAACACGATAACCAGGACCAATCTCCAGTGTTAATACACGCTCGTCATTGTTAATTACTTTATAACCATAACCCGCGCCAACAGTTGCTTGGTATTTAAAACCACTGAATCGATCATCTTCATAAGTCGCTAGACCATAAAGAAAACTGCGCTCATCAAGCTTACGATCCGATTGAAACGCAGCAGTATATTTTTCTGCAGTCGTTGATTCACTATTGGAATTGCTTAAGGCCGCAAGATTCGCTTGATGCGACCAGTTTTCAGTATCTTTGGTTAATTTAAGTTTGGCATTAACCGTTTGGGTTTCAGAGTTACCGCTAGTATTAACAAAGCCTAATTCGGCGTCGCCTTTTATTGGCTCGGCAATAGCGCCGGCACAAGCAAATAAGGCAAGGGACAATACAGAAATCTTTGCAATCATTTTGAATACCTCAAAAAATTTATATTTTTAAAAATAAAGAGTAGTTTGGATACCGCCCTTTTAACATCTTGCTAACTGATTTAAAAATTAGGCCGCTTTATCTGAATGAATATCCATTTGCGGAAACGGAATTTCAATACCAACCTCATCAAAACGGACTTTAATGCGCTCATTTAAATCAAAGAACACACCCCAGTAATCCGCTGATTTAACCCAGCTTCTAAATACTAAGTTAACCGACGAATCAGCAAGTTCCGAAACACCAATCGTCACACCTTTATCATGCAGGATACGACTCTCGGCACTGGCAATAGCTTGTAGCTCATCTTTTACTTGTTGGATGTTAGAGCTGTAACCAACACCAACCACCAAATCAACACGTCGTTCTTGCTGCGTCGAATAGTTAATGATGTTGCTACCCATAACTGCGGCATTGGCGATAATGACGGTCTTATTGTCGCCAGTCAGTAATGTGGTTGCGAAGATAGCGACCTCGGAAACACTGCCCGACTCACCCGCCACTTCGACCCAGTCACCCACTTTGATAGGTCGTAATAAAATCATCATTACGCCAGCAGCAAAGTTGGACAAAGTGCCCTGCAGCGCAAAACCAATGGCTAAACCCGCTGCGCCCATAATGGCAACGACAGATGCTGTTTGCACTCCTAACTGGCCCAGCGCTGCAATGATCACAAACGCAAACATCAGATAATAGGCAATACTTCCAACGAACTTAGCGATGGTTGGATCAACATCACGCGCCGACATCGCCTTTTGCATCGCGTTGCTAACGACTCCGACCAGCCATTTACCAACAATATAAATCGCTAATGCTAAGGCGATCTTTATTCCGTAAACCACTGCTAAATCAATGACTTGTTGAATATCAAATTCAGGCATAACTTCCCTCTTTCAGTTTATCGAGTTGTGACAACTCACAGACGCTTTACGCGCCTGTGAGTGTTTTGGAAAAAATGAATTTTAAATATGAAGGGTCTTATTCAGCGCGTTTTTCAACAGTAGTAGAGATAACCGCTACAACACGACGGTTAGCACTTCGACCTGCTGAAGTTTCGTTATCGGCTTTTGGACGAGCTTCACCATAACCTACTGAAGATACGCGACCGGCATCAACAGAGAACTGTTGAACCAAAACTTCGGCAACCTTAGCTGCACGACGCTCTGACAATTCTTGGTTATAAGACTCGGAACCTCGGTCATCAGTATGACCTTCGATAACCGCTGCAGTGTTTGGATATTCAGTCATGAAATCAGCAACTTCTTTGATTTCTGAAAGATACTGATCTGAAATCACCGATGAATTGTTAGGGAAGTTAACTTCAAGCTCAATTTCACGAGACTCTTTAAGCAAGATGTAACAACCTTCACTATCAACTCGTGCGCCTGCTTCACTACCTGGGCAATTGTCCAAGTGATTCGCTACGCCATCATTGTCATCATCCAAAGCACAACCGCGTGAATTAACTTCTACGCCAGCTGGAGTATTGGGACAGTTGTCGTTAGCATCGCTAACACCGTCGTTATCGCTATCAACTGGACCAGCAGCTGGTGCAGGTGCTGGAGCAGGACTAGAGCTGCCACCTAACAAAAACTGTAAACCCAGTGTTAATGCAATATCAGTATCTTCTTCATCAAGACTCGTGATCGCACGCAAGTCGGTACGCGCAGTCAATATATTGTTAAACGCATATTTAAAACCAACACCGTAGTTGATAAATGACTCATCACGGGTTTCAGTTGGCTCGTCAAATTCGTTTTCACCAGCACCGATGACCCAATAAGGAACGACATTGTTATCCGTAGACATATGGTAAAGCGCGTCTAAACGTAACTGGCTAAAATCGATATCACCAGCACTAGTGCCGCTATCACCGTCTAAATAAGCCAGCTCAATCTGCCAAGGGTTGTCCATACGGTAACCCAAACCTATTGAATAAAAGCCATCGTCATCATAGCTTTCTGGATCAGCCGAAGGATCAGCGCGAACACTGCGATCACTATCAAAGTCGTAGTAGCCGATGCTTGGGGTAATGGTAAAGCCGCTGTCGTCAGCAAAGCTTCCGGTCGTCTGAAGCAGGCCCGCTGCACAAATTGCAACCAATAGTTTGTTTTTCATATTCTCTCCGTACTTAATAGATCAAGTTTAAATGTTGAATCGTTTTTAGAATCGTTGTGTTGTTTTCAGCTCTGTTGCGTACTTACATTCAAATGTCAGGAAAAGTGACCCCGTGGTGAATGCAGCCGGTCGAAAAATATCGTTGCTCCGTGCAAATTTGCACGCTGGCGGGAGAGTAAGACTAACAACTCCGATAAGCCCCGCACACGTCGACCTTATTAACTCGAAACGATGCGCATTCTACAAGTAAATCAATTAAATCTCGCCGTCAAAGTATGTAAAATCCAGCGGGTTCGTTCTATTTTTGATCACTCAACGGCGATAGAAGGAAATTTAAGGGTAAAAGATGAACTTTTCCCAATTTCTGATTCGACACTGATGCTGCCACCATGCCGTTTGACTACGGTATGAACAAAGCTCAAGCCCAATCCATAGCTTTTTGCACCTTGATTAGGCTGGACAGCTTCCGGCACATTACTTTGTTTTAAAACCTGAAGACGCTTATCGCGGGCGCGGAAATACGGCTCAAACAAATGTGGGATCAACTCCTCTGGAATACCGGCACCTTGATCTTTCACCAACACCTGAACACCTTGCTCGGCATTCAAACTCATAGTCACGCGTTTACCACTATCGGTATGCTGCACCGCGTTATACAAAATATTGGTCACCGCCCGCTCTAAAAGTTGCACATCGCCTGATATCCAGCAATCGTCTTGAGTTCGCTCAATAACAACGTCAACATGCTTATTTTTTGCATAGCCATGAATTTGCGCGTAAGCGCCATCAACTATGCCATGCATATCTACCAATTGGAAAACTTCACGATCAACATTTTCTGCACGCGACAGCTGCAAGAAATCTTCTGAATACTTCAAATTGGTCCGGGCAAAATATTCGAGCTGACCAATAAACTCTCGCTTATCGGCTTGCATTTGCGGGTGGTTAATTCGATAGGTTTCAATTAACGATAATAATGAAACAATCGGCGAGCGCATATCGTGTGATAGAAAAGCCAAGGCTTCATTTTTACCGCGCTCAAGATAACGAAGCTCGGTGACATCGGTAAAAACAAACACCAAAATATCCTGAGTGTTTTCGCGATCATTAATAATCGCTGCCTGACACAATAAAGCGCGATCGCCGCGAAGTTGAATCTCCTGATAAACCCTTTCATGCTCCAACATAATCGTTCTAACAATACCAATCCAAACATAGCCGCCAATCGCATCCTGCAAATCAACCAGCGAACGATCGATAAAAGAATCGGCAAATACCGAGCGAAAGTTTTCATTGGTAAAAATAATTTTTCCCGCCGCATCCGCAACTAACACAGCGTCTTGCAGCTCGGCCATACTTTTATTCATTCTAACTTGCGCTTTTTCGGCCACATCTTTGATTGAATAAATTTCACGAATAGTTTTTTCTACCAACTCATAAGAGTCACTGGGCGCGGAATCCGGCAACACTGCCTGCGATAGCAAAGCCGAAATAACCGGTGATAACTGCTCTTGCGACAAGGTACTTTGCAAACTTAATTGATGCGCCTTTGAATCTAGCTGGAAACTGGTTTTAGTCTTACTGTTGCTGTAATCGCTTTCTGGCCACAGCTTTGTCGATAGGCTTTCACCTAACTCTAATTGCCAATCGTCAATCACACCAATTTCCGCCAAACCGCTTAAGTTCGCTTTTAGCGCATCAAGACTAAAATCATTGTTATTGGAATCCTTACGCAACACAGCTAACTCTTGCTGCAAAAAGAATAAAGCGATTTCTATTCGACGCCAACTCCATAGCGGATAAAACAAAATGACTGCTAACAAGATCGCAATGGGGGAAAACCAATAGTCCGCAAATATCAAACCAATATAAGTGAACAATGCTATGGCTATAGCTGTTACAAAGGTTGTTATTAAAAACTGAACGGGTGTCAAGCGACTTAGAGCCAAGGCAAGTATTAAAACAAAAGCAACAGAAAATACCGCGTGAAAAACCGGTGATGGATGGCTAATAAAACCGTTTAATCTAGCTGCTTGATAAGCGTTCGCGTGAAACTCCACCCCCGGCAAAGCACCGACAGGAGTAGGTATTTCATCCCCTAACCCTTTTGCTGTTGCACCTACAAAGACCCGCTTACCACGCCACTGCTCGGGGTCAACTAAGTTATCGAGCACATCGACATAAGACAAACGATAAATGGTATTTGGCGGACCAACAAAGCGTAACAAATTAAAATAGTCACGATAAATCGTATAAGGCGAACTTGGCGATTCCACCTCACCGCGCTCACCAGCTAGCTCCGCTGGCATTTCACCGAGCATATCTAGAAGTGCGAGCGAAAGATGTGGCCAGTAGGCGCTGCCCAAACCCTCGCGTAAATAAATACCCCTGGCAATACCGTTGCTGCTGTAATCGACATGCGCATGGCCAAGCTTAGCTGCCGCGTTAGCCAATGAAGGCAGCGGCAACACTTCGTATAATTCACCGCGATATTGCACCTGCTCAATATATACCGGCAACAAGACTTTTTGATTGGCAGATATTGCCTGAGCAAACTGTTTATCACTTGATAAGCTAACCGCATCTTCAATATTATTATCAACTGACTCTGAAACAGACAGTACACTCGACTGACTTTCGGCAAAAATAAAATCAAACACTACCGCATCGGCCAGCTCAAGCTTTTCCAAAAGGTGGGCGTGATAGCGGCGATCCCAAGGCCAAGCACCTAGACGTTCTATCGACGTCTCGTCAACGGCAATAACGACAACATCGTCAGGATATTCAAGTAGGTTTTTTTGTAACAGGAAATCGTAGTAAGCGGTATCAACAGAAGAAAACCAGCTAAAGATACTGGCAAGTGCAGCAACAGCTGCCACAAATAAAATGGTTAACGCGGGTGAAGAATTTTTTTCTGCTTTCACGCCGCGATCCAAAGATTAGGCATCGATTATTATTTATCGCAATTGATAGTTTTTATAACGCAGCAAAAACTAAGATAGCCGCTAGAATCCCTACCAACACATTGCGATTATTTTTTTGTTCAACGTAAACCGGTTCACTATATTCGCTCACTGCACCGTCTGCTGCTAATGACTGCGCTCTAACATAAACCGATTTAGGTTTTGAATCCAAAGCTAAAGATAATGTATCACTATCGACGACAGTGCTGGATATAATTCTGTTGAAGTCTTCATCAGTACTAATGTCAACACGATAACTATCGGCATGCTCAACCTGCCCCCAGTCAAGCAGTAACTGGCCACGCGCAAGTTTCGAATCACTTAAATAAGGCGCAAGCAGAATGCGCTGGTAACATAACTGACGCTGCGACTCCAAGCCATTAAAACCCTGTCCATCAACAGAATTTATTTTGACTTGATAACAGCGCTCATCCAAATCTTTAAACGTGTAATTTGAAGCAGTTAAAGATACGGTAGAAATAATGCGATCTGCAGTCGTGTCGTCTTCCATCAAGACCAGTTTAAATTCTGCCGTATCAGGAGAGCCTTCCCACTCAACATAACCGGGGTCAGTACATTTAAGATTCCAAGTGGGCGCATCAAGTAGCTGAGTAGGATCTGACAATTGCTCACCAACCGCGGCTTTAAGTCCAAAGCCAGCTTCTACGCCACGACTATCGCCGGCAGATTCAACATCCACTACGCCTTCTAATACTTCGCTACGCATTTCCCCAGCCTGACCATCGGCAGCTGGCGATGCGCTATTGACACGAAATTGGGTTCCGCGCACTGCCGCCACTGCGGCCGGTGTCTTTACCCTAAACTGAGCCTTTGGCGAACGCTTGGGCACCGTTACTTTTACTTCGCCGCGCGGCAAACTCACTTGCACAGATTGCGAACGACTTTGCTTAAATGCCGATACCGAATCAATTAACAACTCACTGTTGGCACTCATAACGATTGTAGCGCCGTCGGCAAAGCGAAGTGTTGCTGACCCCTCGTTGACAGTAATTCTCTGCCCAACCAATATGGACTGCCCTATCGTCAACTCTTCGGGAAGCTTATCGGGCGAGGCATAACTCGCCGCGCCAGCAACATAAATCACTTCGGCTGCAACTCGAGCCTGTTTGAGCCAGGGAGAGGGAATTTTAATGACATAACCGGTGGGGATTTTGCTTGGCTCGGCAATATTGTTATGCGCCGCAAGTTCTCGCCAGCAATTATCGTAAAAAGTGTATTCGGCGCAAATCGCCCATATGTTGTCACCGGGGCGGAAGGTATAACGCCAATCACTTGCCATCGCCTCAACACTTAGTAAGCTTATCAAGCCAATTAGCATTGCACGGCAAGACAGCGATCGACCGGAGCGCGCGCGACCGCCAAGGGCAGCAAACAAGCGCGGAATCAAAATTTTTGACGGTATTGTGATAGTTCGCATAACGGCTAACCTGATCGCAGAAAAACAATCGACCATTGAACTACTGCAGCGGTTATTATTCAACAAGTTACAACGCTAATAATACGTGATTCACCCTCAATACGGTTGATCAGCGCTTATTCAACCACCTCAAGTGCTTGAATTTTTTCGAGGCGATAACCATGTTGGTAAACTGTTTTTATGCAGTAGCCAATTTCTGGCCCAATATTCAAGCTGCGTCTGATTCGGCTGACGTGTACATCAACAGTCCGGGTATTGAGTGAAGCATCAATACCCCAAACCTCACGCAGTAAATAATCTCTGGAAAGCAATTTGCCTACATTTCTCAACATGCAGTAAGCCAATTGGTAGTCTTTGGGTGTGAGCTTTACAAGCTCACCATTAACCGTGACTTTTTGGGCCGCATTGTCTAGTACGATTGGCCCGAGCGTTAAGCGAGTTTCATCAGTAGTCACTCCAGCTCGACGAGCTAGCGACTCGAGACGAGCAAGCAGCTCGCCTTTACGTAGCGGCTTGACTAGATAGTCATCGGCACCGGCTTGCAAAGCACGAACGATATCAGCTTCGGCATCGCGCTGGGTGGCAAATATAACGGGAACGTTAGAGTTGAGTTGATTTCGAACAGAGGCCAGTACATCAACGCCTTCCATATCGGGCAGTTGCCAATCGAGAATTAACATATCAACGGGGTTGTCCGTTAACAGATTAATAAATCCTCTACCTGTGTCGGCGTGAGTGACTGCAAAGCCCTCGCCAAGCAACCATGATTTAACCAGATCCGCCTGGGACTTTTCATCTTCTAAATAACCAATTCTCAATGTGCTTTTTCCCTGTAGTCTTAATCAACTAATTTAATCAGCTTTGCTTTAATCAACCGGCTTATAAAAGGCCAGGCTTGATCAATGTAGTCTTAAGCTACATCTGCTGTTGATAAATTTGTAACCAAGAACCCGATAACCGCAATGGGCTCTTGAGGCGATAATTTAAACATCTAACACTTTTGTGCTTGCTGAAACATCAGCGCGGACAATCCCCGTGTCATCCGTCGCCGCAAGCTTTAGAAGCAAGATCGCACGATAAAAGCAAGTGCATTCTTGATATTCGATTTTAAAACCAGTTCACGGTATTGTAATATCGATCAGCGATATTATTGTTGCTTATTTCCTCGCGCTTAAGCTAGCAATTAAACCGCTCCGATCATGATCTTTTACATTTATTTACCAAATATTATCTATACATATGAGTCAAGAAACGTACACTGGTTGCTCGGTAAGTGAGTGATGTCACTGCCTTTAACCACGGAAATCGGATGAGCAATCAAGTATTAAAGCTTAAGAAAGAATCTGAAGACAGGCGCTTTAGGCGTGCGGTTGTGAGCCTGAAAGGGGCGCTGCGCATACCTGATCTAGGCGTAGAAATGGTACGTACCAAGGATATTTCTGAAGGCGGTATCGGTGTGAGCACCATTGGTGCATGCGCGATAGATATAGGCAGCGAAGTTCAATTGCACCTAAATGGAATCATTTCCAGCGAAGATACCACTCGGCTAGAAACATACTCTATGAAAGTTGTTTACCTCAACGGCAGCGACATCGGCTTAAGCTTTTTGTAAATCCAGCTTTTCTCTTAGCACCGCTCATAAGCCCTCTCGAAAAAAACCTTTACTCCGCCAAGAAAATAATTCGAACGACCGTTCAACTAACGACATCCCTCTGTGCTCAAGCACAGCGGGCGTCGAATCGAAACTTATTTCAGCACCAACCAGGAAATTAATAAGCTAAGCAAGCTTAGACTAACCACAACTGACACTAATAACAGCATCATCAAGTAAGGCCTAAAAGGTTTGCGCTCTACAGAATGAATTGGCGAAGATAAGTAGCGTTCAACTCTGGCAAGATCTTCTGGTGACAATGAGGCAGCGCCTTGATCGGCGGGGCCGGATGATTCACTACTAGCGGGTCGATTGGATTCAATTGACATGGGTAGGGTTGCTCAGTGTGGTTAGCTGAATATAAAGTTGCTCAAATTGCTGGTCTAGACTTTTTGCCTTGACTGCTTGCTTCCATTTTTGACGTAACGTATGTTGAAATCACACATGTTGACGTAGCGTAGAAAAGGCGTATTAAAACCAAGCGATCCGAAGCTGGTATTTAGAATTTGGCCAGAGAGGCCAAATCTGAAGCTATGATACCTTTAGACGAGCACGTCGACCAGTGCTGAACCCGATTGTCTAGCCGCTTCAGTCGTTGGCAAACCAGCCACTTGCTCAAACAGATTAGCTCCACTTGAACTAAATCCATTATTAGTATTTTCAGTAGCTGAACTCTCGGGCTCGATATCACTAGATTGAACTGCTTGTTGACTCGATCCCAGTTCCGAATCTGCAGACTGACTCTGTTCAGCCTGCGCTGCCAATAACTCTTGTCTAGCGGCTAACTCTATCGATGCAGCCTCTGCGGCTACAGCGCGATCCTGTGAAGAAGGTTGCGCTGGAGCTAACGCTGCCCGGCGAACGATTTGCGCCTTTTGTATAGTCGCTTCTGGATTTCCGGCAATGGGGGCAACATCGATTGAGACCTCACCGCCTACCGCGTAGCTATTACCATCCGGGCCGCGCTCAAAGGTATAAGACGGCGCTCCGGCAAATCGACCACCGGCATTTGAATGCGCCGCTTCATGGGCGCGCACTTCACGATCTCTAGCCGACAATTGGGCCACTTCATCTTGCTCGGATTCTGATAATTGCAAATCAGCCGTGGCCGCAGCACCAGCACTCTCTTCGCCGTCTTCAGTACTGACGCTTTCTTGCTCTGCACTAACAGCTTGTTGAGGATTTCTTTCGCCTAGCCGGCTCTCGGCCTGTGCTTCTTCGGTGGGGGGGATGGGGTTACTTCTGGCACCAAGATCAGTTTCATCAATTGGCGAGCGTATATCAGTCGCGACGCTTATCGCTGGAGAGCTTTGGATCGGTGAACTGACTATATTCATCGTGGGCGACCGCTGCGCGTCGTGGGGTTAAGCAATAGTATCAATAATAGTGCCGAGTAAGTCATCAGCAGTCTCAATTAGCTGCGCCGAAGCCTTTGCCTGATTCTCGGCGACGATTAACTCAACCGCCGCTTCGCTTAGATCAACCGTCGCATTAGCGGGTTCAACCGAGCCTTTAGGCTGAGACGCACTGGGGACGCCAATACTGGCGATATCACTGGCAGCCTGCTCCGCCCGCCGTAAACTGTCCTTTAGGCCGGCAGTACCAATCTCCAGTAATCCACCACTGGCAGCTGCACTACTACTTGATGCGCTATTTATCATACTGTTGCTCCGCAAGCCTTGCCGGTACTAATAGTAAAAATATTAAATATCAACAACTTGTAGCTTAAACTCGGTGATTCTGTAGAAATCAATTCACCGAGCGATAAGAAAATTTCGCCTTGTATATAATTTAAGCAGACAAATAAGCTATCTGCCAGCTAAGTGCGATTATTACCAACCTTAGAAAGCGGGCCAAGGAAGCCATATTGAACCGGTTCAGTCCAAATACGACTTCAGCAAAGATACATCTATATACTCAGCCGATAAAGCCGAGGATTGGACAGCCTCAATGTAAGGCATCTCAGCTAACAGAGGAGCATTAATCCGACTACCTAGTGAAGCAATATTTGCAGCCGACTCGGGGATCTCTCCGTGCAGATGATTCGCTATCCAACCCAGTAATTTCAAACCTGAATTTTCTATTGCCTCGACAGTCAGCAATGCATGATTGATACATCCAAGCTTAATACCCACCACCAGAATGACTTCAGCCTTTAGCGCGCTCGCCAAATCTGCCATGCTACTGCGATCATTTAACGGCACTAACCAACCGCCCGCACCTTCCACCACTACCGCATCAACATCGGATTGAATAACCGTCTGACACTGTTCAACGCATGACTCAACACTTAACGCTACTCCCTCATTAAGCGCAGCAATATGAGGGGCAATGGGGTCGGTAAATAAAATTGGGTTTACATCTTGATAATCATGCGCAAGCGTTGCCGCTGCTTGTAATTGCAATGCATCGTCATTACGCAAGCCCTGCTCGGTAACATCTGCACCCGCCGCGATCGGCTTTAGCGCGGCGGTTGTATATCCTGCACCAGCAAGTGAATAAAGCAAAGCGGTGGCAACAACGGTTTTACCTGCATCAGTATCAGTGCCGGTAACAAAAATTATTTTTGGCGACTTACTAGATTGATTCACTTTATTGCCTGACAATTTTTTCTAAATGATTGATTTTGTATTTTTTAACCCACGAGTATTAAAACGCTATCGTTACTTTTACACCCGATCTATTTTGTAAGCACCATATACAACACACGATAGCTTAATGGGAATTGACCGCTTGGCAACTGCAATTGCTCATAAGCATTAATAAAACGCCGGTATTTATTTTTCCCCATTAAACCTTTTGGACGACCCGGATGCATATTATGTGCACCAATATCTTTAACGCTACGAATCAATTCAGCCATCGTGGCAAAGCTTTGAATATTATCTTCTAACAGCCATCGATTAATTGACAAACCCGCGCGCACGCAACTTGCTTGCACAGTCTGCTCACAGGTAAATGCATTGACATGGACGGCATCATCAACCGCCGACCAAGCCTGCTTTAACTCACGCAAAGATCCGTCAACCAATGTGGTGACAATCGCTGTTCCGCCATCGGCTAAATTATTTGCGATACCATAAAAAACATTATCTAAATTATGACACCATTGAATGGATAGATTGGAAAAAATCAAATCAAAACACTGCGACTGAAATGGAAGGGCTTCAATATCTGCTTGAATCTGAGTGCGCTGCAGATCTTGCGATTCAACTGAACGATGTTTACATAGCTCTAACATACGCGCAGAAATATCCAGCTCTACCATACTGGCCGCTGGATAACTGCCACGCAAAGACGATGAAAAATAACCTGTGCCAACACCTAAATCCAATACACGATCAACACTGTGATCTGGCAGCAAGCTTAACAGGCGCTCGCCCGTTTGATGCTGAAATTCAGCAAGCGTATCGTAAGTATCGGCAGCTTTTGAAAACGACAAAGCGATATCGTGTTTATCAATCGTGTTTATAGTATGTTTACAAATAAATTCGGTTGTGCTTGTAAGCCAGTTTTCACGCTCACTAACAAAGGGCAAGTGCGCTGAATTATCAAAAACCTTAACACTATGTTTTGCATGGCATACAGCAATATCAACAGCCGCATTACGCGGCACTAATTGATCGTTAGCCCCATACTGATGGAGTACCGGCATAAGTAAACCGTTCCAACATTCACTCAAATCATAATCTGACAAATATTGTAGCGCCTGCCTTAGACCAGCGCCGGTAAAAACCTCATCTGCTAACGCTGCTTTTACGGTTCGCAAATCCTGACTAGAATTGACCGCACCACGGGTTTGAAAAATATAAAATCGCTGCAATACGGATTTTTTGTTTAACTCTGCTTCGGTATCACTTTGACCCAAGCGCTCTGCAAATTGATTAAACTCTTCAGACGCCATAGCCGACGGCCATCGTTTAGAGCTAATAAATAATTGATTGCATGCAATAGTTATTAAGCTGCTAACGCGCGAGGAATAACGCTCTGCAATTAGGGACGCGACCACGCCTCCCAAAGACCAACCAACAATCGAAAACGCTGGCGGCAGCTTTGTTAGCAGCTGTACTGCAAACTGATCGACAAAATCATCTAGACTAGAAAATCCTGCGGCCGCATTAAAACCATGGCCGGGTAAGTCCAATAAATAGATATTGAATTGCTTTTGCAAACTATCAATACAGTCGCGCCAGATTGCACTGCTCGCTCCAAAACCATGCAATAATAATATTGACGGCACATTCTCTTGCGCGGCTGAACTCTTAACGGAATTATCAGCTGGCAAATAACGCAAGTCTAATTTTTTTATGGGTATCTGCTCTGCGGAAACTTGCAGCAGCTGATTATCGTTTGGCATCAAGCTTGACCTGCTCTAACAATCGCGCCAGTGTTATCTGAAGCCACTTTCAAGGCTTCCAATAATTGATCAAGCTGGGAAAAACTATGCGCAGCCGTTAGCGTTATTCGCAATCTTGCGGTACCTACTGGCACTGTGGGCGGACGAATTGCAGTCACTAAAATTCCGGCGTCAAACAAATGCTGGCTCAATGCCAACGCCTGCTCACTATCACCAACGATTAATGGCTGTATAGGTGTTAAGGACGTCGACAATGCAAAACCCGCTTGCTCTAAGCCCTGACGGAAATAACGAATTAAATGTTTTAAATGCTCGCGTAGCTGCGGTTGCTGCTGAACAATTTGCAATGACTGCATCGCAGCCGCTGCGCAAGCCGGAGGTAATGCAGTGGTGTAAATATAGGTCCGCGCAAATTGAATTAATGTTTCTATTAATGCATCACTACCCGCAACAAAAGCCCCAGCAACGCCAAAGGCCTTGCCTAGCGTACCCATAAGAATCGGCAATTGCGTTTGATTTAAAGCAAACTGTTCCGCGCATCCCGCGCCATGTTCGCCAAGTACGCCGAAGCCATGCGCATCATCAACCATTAAGGCCATATCGTATTGCTGGCAAAGATCAGCTAGCTGGTCCAGTGGCGCGATATCACCGTCCATACTAAATACGCCGTCAACGGCAAGTAGCTTGCGAGTATTATTTTTAGTTGTAGATGATTTACTTAAGCGGTTCTTTTCTAATAATTGCCTTAAGTGCTGTATATCATTGTGGCGATAACGAATTAACTCTGCACCACTAGATAATCCGCCATCAATAAGCGACGCATGATTTAATTTATCCTCAACAATTAAATCACCTTTGCCGAGTAGCGCTTTAATAATTCCCAGATTAGCCATATAGCCACCCGAAAATAATAACGCTCGTTCACGACCAACAAAACTTGCTAGTGCAACTTCAAGTTCGTGATGCGATGAGTGATGACCGACAACTAAATGTGAAGCACCGGAACCCACACCTTGAGTGTTTGCTGCCTGCTGAAAAGCCGAAACCACTTCTGGATGATTAGCCAAACCGAGATAGTCGTTGCTGGAAAAATTAAGGTACTCGCGACCATCAAGCTGAACAAGCGGCCCTTGAGCCGACTGCAAAGTACTTCGCTGGCGGTAGAGATTATCTTGTTTGCGTGCCCTTAGCGCGGGCGCTAGATTATCTATCCAGGAACTCATTTTAGATGACCTATAGATACGCTAGCGTGATGAGTTTTCTTGCTCTATCAAACAGTGAATTATTAATGACTCGCTGCGTTATAAAATAACGATTCAGCTAGCGCTTCAGTTGAGGGCGATTGTCTTGCACTGTCTTTCGCAGCGCCTTCTTTCATTGAACCTTCAGGTGCAATACCCAATCGCTCAAACAATTCCAAATCCTGATTAGCTTCAGGGTTTGGTGTGGTTAATAATTTCTCGCCATAAAAAATCGAATTGGCACCAGCAAAATAAGCCAATGCATGCATTTCTTCATTCATGGTTTCACGCCCAGCCGATAAGCGCACATAAGACTTAGGCATCAAGATTCTCGCAACCGCGATCATGCGAACAAAATCAAAACTATCAAAATCTTCTTGATCGGCTAGCGGGGTTCCTTCAACTCTAACCAATTGGTTGATGGGCACACTTT
>CAJQQO010000187.1 GCA_905480475.1 uncultured Pseudomonadales bacterium
AAAGCTAAAAAGTTAAATTTACCGAAGTAAGAACTTTAGGCCTAGCGTCACAAGTACAGAAAACCGGGCCTAATATCGATAAGCGGCAAAAATGCTATTTGCCTAAAGGGAACATACCAAAGGGATTGGACCATGACGACCGGACAAAAACTGCTAAAGCCGTTGCAAAGCTTGAAAAAGTGCCTTAAGGGATCAACCAGCCAAGCGGTCGATAGTCAAAAAAATATTGGCGTTATTGCAGAACAGGCCGCGCTAAACTATTTACTCGACCAAGGACTTAAAGCAGTCCAAAGCAATTATTTTTCGCGCTTTGGTGAAATCGATTTAATAATGACAGATGCGCAGGCCGTAGTATTTATTGAAGTACGTTATCGTAAATACAGCAGTTTTGGCAGTGCAGCTATGACAGTAACAAAATCCAAGCAACAAAAGTTGATAAACACCGCAAAGCATTACCTGCAAGAGCATCAAGCTGATGTAGAATGTCGCTTCGATGTTATTGAGATGTCACCAGCGCGATTAACATCAAAACAACAACAGCCATCGCCATTTGAAATCCACTGGATAAAAAATGCGTTTATGTAGTTTTTGAATGGCTTAGCTTTTGACTGGCTTAACTTTTGATTTAGATACTTATGATTTAGGCGCTTATGAATTGGCTGCTTTTAAATTAGGTGCTTGTCACTCAATAGGCTTTTAAATCGCTAGAACAATAAACACCAATAGGTAAAACTTAAATACCATGAGTCTGGATCACCCCTTTATTGCCGAGCGCATTGCCGATGCTATGCAAAGCCTTGGCGGCTTGGCCGAAGATTTGCCGCCCATAATGATGGATGCCGGCTTGCATATGGCCGAGCAGTTGATCAATGAGCGAAAAATTATGGCATTAGGCTTTGATAGCTTTGCGCCACTTGCGCAGCTCTTTTGCAATACATTGATGTATAACAATGCCCAGCATCGCCCTGCGCTGCCCGCCCTGTTGTTAAACGACAATACTTGCAGCACTACAATAGCTGCTGGCGAAAGCGCTGATAGCTGGGCTATTCGCCCGCTGAAAGCATTTGGCCAAGCTGGTGATGTTTTGCTCATACTCGCCGAATCGGCTAATACGCACAGTGTGCAGACCGCAGTGGCAGCGGCGCTTGTCAATAATATTAGCTGTGTGGTTATCGCCTCCGACGGAATAAGCCAAGACATCAGCAGCGTAAACAACAACGACAGCAACGCAATTTATTTATCATTAGATTCTGTAAATTTAACAAGAATGCATGAGCTAACATTATTCATTTTAAACTGTCTTAACGATATTATTGACGCACAGCTTTTTGGTAGCTACTAAATTCAAGGCTTAAACTTATGTTTACACCAACACTTAGCAAATTATTTTCCGCAAATACTTCTAGCCGCTTGTTTCACCAGCACCAACAACAGCATCAACAACACCAACAAGGTCGCAAACAAAGATTTAGCTTTTCCTCCGCTACGGTTTTGCTGTTATTGATGACGATGTTTCTATCCAGCTGTAGCTCTATTATTTCGTCGACGCGCAAAGAACCTATTGGCGAGAACTATGGCAAGCGCACCACTGGCGCCTACGTTGACGATGGTTTGATTGAAACCAAAGCCAAGGTCAACTTAAAGAAAACCGATGAGCGCTTTAAACAGGCGCAAGTGAGCGTCGATAGCTATAACGGCGTTGTACTGCTAACCGGTAATGTGGCTGACGCTGATATGCGTGGTATCGCAACCGCCGTGGTGCAAAAAATTCGCAAAGTCCGCCGCGTGCATAATGAACTGGAAGTGTCACCGCCCCGCTCCTTTGGCGCAAAAATCGGCGATGCTTGGCTGGGTAATAAAGTCGGCACACGATTTTTGTTTAACAAAAGCATTAGTAGCAATCGCGTAAAAGTGATTACCGAAAACGGTGTTATTTATTTAATGGGCTTGGTGACACACGCCGAGGCCGAACATATTGTTGAAGTCACCCAAAAAGCTTATGGGCTACAAAAAATTGTTCGCGTGTTTGAGTATATTGATTAAGGCTGGCTAATAACGATTGATAATTTAACGGCGAATTAAATTTAGATTGACTTATCGCCGTTTACTTAACTCTTTATTTACTCTTTATTTAACTACGCGCAAGCTGGTCTTTTTAGCAGTCGATAACTCAGTCTTTTTACTGGAAACCAACTTAGGACCTGTGGGTGGCTCAGTACCTGGATCGGGTTCGGATTCTGGCTCAAACATCATTCCCTGCCCGTTTTCACGCGCATATATACCTAATACCGCCGTCATCGGCGCAAAGATATCCATTGGAATACCGCCAAAGCGGGCGTTAAAGCTCAAACCTTTTTTATCGATGGAAAGTTGGCCAATGGCCGAGGGAGCAATATTTAAAACAATTTGCCCGTCTTTGACATAATCTTGAGGGACTTCAACGCCGCGAGCATAGGCATCAACCAGCACATAGGGCGTACAGTTATTATCGGCTATCCACTGGTATAAGGCATTGACCAGATAAGACTTACTGGATGACATAACCGGCGGTTTTGAATCTGTCATGTCAGCATCGCTCTTCGTTACTACTAATAGTTACAACTCTAGCTTGCGGCTAATGATTATTCGCTTAAATTAAATTATGCACTTAATTTATAGGTTTAACTTATAAGATTCAGCTATTGGCTTAAGCTATACGTCTTAGCTAAATACTTTCCTTAGTGGATCAGACCAACGCGTTTGATAAAGGGCATATGTTAAGCAAGTAATGTCTATGCCTGAGCTACATAGCCTAACACATACCCCAGCGACAACAAGCTCCGCTAGAACGACTATCGTCCGAGGCGCATCTCACGTTCTATTTCAGTTAAACTTTCCTGAAACGACTCCATATCGAACAAGCGCTTCATATATTCCAGCAAAGGTTTAACCTGCTTATTATTGGGCAGCTTGACACCTAAAGACTCTAAACGCCATAAAACAGGACCAAGACAGCAATCGACCAAAGTGAACTCTTCGCTCATAAAAAATGGCTTGTCGGCAAAAATAGGTGCAATGCCTACCAAACCATCGCCTAAATCTTTGGCGTATTTCTCAACATTTTTTGCCCGACCACCTTCAATGGTATCGACTAATGAACACCAGTCACGCTCAATGCGATAGATATATAGGCGACTCTCACCACGCGCTACCGGATACACAGGTAACAAAGGCGGATGTGGAAAACGCTCATCGAGATATTCCATAATCACTTTTGATTCGTACAAAACCAAATCACGATCTAACAGTGTTGGTAGCGAACCGTAAGGGTTTACATCAACCAGATCGGCCGGCAAACTCTTTGGATTAGT
>CAJQQO010000188.1 GCA_905480475.1 uncultured Pseudomonadales bacterium
AAACCTGCACATTGCCGAGTCCCTACGCGGTAAATCGGCAAAGCCTGTACCGCGCCCTGATCAATCCACCGAGTTGGGATTTGCGTGCCTCGGGTAATCCCCACTTTCAAACCGGAAGAGTTGGCCAAATAAACATAGTGATCCTGCATGCAAAACTCTTCACCCCACTCTGGCTCTCTGCACGTCCCTGCGTCGTAATGACATTTTTCCGGACTCATAATACAAACGTCGCACTGAGCCAGCGATTTAAAACAGGGATAACAATAACCCTGATTAAAACTCTTATTGGTTTTACGGCCACAATGCACACAGTTGATTGCACCGGCATATTCAAGATGGATTGACTCGCCCAAATATTCATTCAACTCAAGGCGGTGATCATCCAAAACCATTTGGTAACGCACAACATCGTTTTGATCTGCGGGCAAGGACGCCTGCATTTTTCTCAATCCACCGCTTACTGTTGTCATAGATTTAACCTAAGATTTGAAATGGTTATTAAAAGGTTTTCTTATCAGGTTTTGGCAACAGTTTTATAGTCCGCACCAAAAAAAGAAAAATATTGTTATCGCTTTACTGCCAACGAATCGTCTTCGCATCACTGGCATTCGATTTACTCGCGCACTGATCATCGGTTTCACCGACTCGCTGCCCGGCAGGTAAATTGGCATTATCATAAATAATAATGGCTTGAGTTAAGGTCTCTTTTTGCTTATCACTCACCGGCTGGCCGTCTGGCCACTTACCGACTTGCAATGCTGTTTTAAAGCGCTCAATCATTTCTGGCGATAGCTGCTGGCTTTTTTCAAAAAACTCACTCATTACTTGACGCTCATTGTGTAACTGCTGATTATGATTGCACCTAACAAAGCAATCATTAAGCGGCATCCTTACGCTGAAAGTAGCGCGTTAGCAATGCGCTGGGTAGCGCAATAAAACAGCCCCAAATTAAACCACTTAAATGCGCAGTATTTGCCATCGCTGCTAGAAAATCAAAAATCCCAAGCCAACCGACGGCAAGTGAAACTAACATTAACCAGTAAACCTCGCGCGGTAACACCATAGATTTTTGCGGCACAATAAAATTAAACACCGCGCAGTAACCCAGCAAACCATAAATCACACCAGACATACCACCAAAGGATGCATAAGGCGTGCTCGCCGCTTGATATAGATTCGATGCCACTCCGATAAAAAACACCACACTAATAAAATGAATAGCGCCGCCCTGCTGTTCTATTCGCCTACCCAACTCCCAAAGCCAGAGCATATTAAAAGTGATATGCACCCAGCCAAAGTGCAAAAATATAGGTGTCACCAAACGCCAGTACTGTCCATGAGATAAATACTCGGCTGGAGAAATTCGATTGGATAAATTGAGCGAATGAGATAACAGACTATTATCAACTGCCTGGATTTTGAGTAAATCAACAATCGCTTGCTGATCATATTTAACCAGCAAGAATCCAATTACACTAAGTACGATTAATAAAAAAGTTACCGGGTAGCTGGTCAATAATTTTTTGATCGACGCGGTAGAGTTTACTTGAGGTTTCTTCTGCAATGCTAGTTGCAATCGACCATCACAAAACGCCTGATAATCATCAAGCATTTGCTGTTTATGCTGATCTGTTTCTATCCAGATAACTTGCTGGCCGGCCTCTTCAGCAATTCTATGGGCGATTTTCTGCTGCCACCAGTACACCGATAAAGCATGTAGATTACTCTCTAATGGTGCTTCAATAACTTTAATCAATTCAACCAAGACCCAGTATTAAGATGATAAAACGCAAATTTCAACGCTGGCACTGACAATAAGCGGATAAAAATATTTTTGTTAAAGATCGGCAAGTTAATCGCCAATTAACTGTGCGCCCCAACCTAACTTGTCCCTCAAGGTTTTATAAAACACATGACCTTTGGGATGAATCAATTGCAGCTTTTTGGATTTTTTGCGGATATATAAAACATCACCCGGTTGCGCACCAAAATTCACCTGACCATCACAACTCACCCGAGGTGAGGCAGGATTATTTTCACCAATAATAATCTTAATTTCACTATTGCCATCAATAACCAATGGTCGACTACTTAAAGTGTGCGGAAACATCGGCACCAATACGATGGCATTAAGACGCGGATGCATAATAGGGCCACCACCTGACAATGAATACGCGGTAGATCCGGTGGGCGTTGAAACGATTAAACCATCTGAACGCTGCGAGTAAACGAACTCACCTTCAATATATAATTCAAAGCTCAACATTATTGGCGCTTGGCCACTGTGCAATACAACGTCATTAAACGCGTCGGATTGGCCTACCGGCGCACCACCGCGTTTTAATTCTGTTTCAAGCAAAAATCGACTTTCGATATCGAATTCACCATCGAGCACTTTCGATACACCACTTTCAATATCATCGGGCGCAATATCAGTTAGAAACCCCAAGCGGCCACGATTAATGCCGAGCACTGGAACATCATGCCGAGCGAGATCTCTGGCCGCGCCCAATAAACTGCCATCACCACCTACCACGATAACCATATCGCAAACTTCGCCAATCAGCTTTCGAGTGGCGACTTGTAAGCTATGCGATGCTAATGTGCGCGAGGTATCTTCCTCCAGCACAACGGTGACATCGCGCCGCTCAAGTAAATCGACCAGCGAACGCACGGATTCACGAACCGGATCACTATCAACCCGACCGATCAAACCGATATTTCGAAATTGCTTTATCATCTATTTTGCTTCTTTATCATGCTGGATTTATTGCGTGGCGTTTTTTTACGAGCAATCGACAATTGCTTGCAATCGACGCGCCTATTCTAGCGTCCAAAATCTGCTCATAAACGACCATAAGCATTTAAAACCGTCGATAAATTTTGGTCGCCAATTATAGGGGCAATTGCTCGAATACTAAACCTTTGTCTTTACCGTACAATTTGCGCTATTTACCGCGGCATTTCTTGCGCAATTTGCCGTAATCACTGTCTTTAGCTGCCAAAAACACTCAGAATTAGCGTCTTATAAGTCTGAATCTCAGGCAAGCGCCAAGATAAGCAACCTTTAAGAGTTAATCGATTTGCCGCCATTAAATCCCACCTCGCCTGCAAACACCTCAACCGCTGCTGTTGATATGCTTTTTATCGACTCGCTAAATAGCTTTAGCGTCCGCATGCTAGCTAACGCAGTATTTGCTGCGCCTTTGTTGCAAATGCTTTCCAGCAAAAGCGAACCAAACAGCATTCTGGTATCGCAAGCACCTAGCACTGAAGAAAATCATCATATTGGCTCAGCCGTTTTTGCACTGACCGAGCACTATAAACAATGGCTGCTTGCACTGGATAATGAGCCTGAAGCGTTAAATGACTTACTAGAAATTGGCCAGCGAATAAAACTAGGCGTTTTTCACGAGCGACTATGGCAGTTTTTTCTTGCCAATAACGGTCTCACAACATTGTTGGCAGCTAATCTTCCGGCCAGAAATAATGGCAGGGATTTAGGTGAGTTTGATTTGGTCTATCAACATCCAGATATGGGTGTTGTCCATTTGGAAATCGCCAGCAAATATTATCTTGCTCGTGATACCCATACTAGCGAGTGGAGCACGTGGCTTGGTCCCGGTAAAAAAGATCGCCTTGACCTCAAACTAAATCACAGTATCAATAAACAAATGAATCTGGCCGATCAGCCAATTGCTTTGGAGCAGTTGCTTCAGCATATAGCAAATCACAACAACACTGAGCAAGCAAGCATACAGAAACAAAACCCGGTCGCGGAAATCACTGCAAGTACCCCACTGATTAAACACCTACATATTGGTGGGCGACTTTTTTATCGCGAATCATTGGCAGATATTATTAAGCGCCTAGAAAGTAACGAGCAGACGCTTATCCAACAAGCTGGCCCAAAAGATTTAAATAGTAATCATGCTTGCGGACATTGGTTATTATTTTCAGAGTGGAAGATCTTGATCAATACAATTTCGCTAAGACACAAACTGGTTTATAAACCCAATTGGTTAGATACGATTAACGGTAACTTAGCAAGTGATTTTTGTTTAACTGAAGAAAATATTACAACGCCGGAAATGACTATTTACACGACGGATAATAGCTACAATGCGACAAACCATCAGGCGAGCTTTTGCTTTATTGTTCCCGATGATTGGCTTGATTGATATTTTTAAAGCTTAATAAATTGAAAGCAAAAATTTAAGCCGGATGCCCACGACTTCCAAGCGCATGGACCTTAAAACCTTGCTGAGCCAATAAATACGCTACTGTAGACGCCCTGCGGCCCGTTGAACAATAGGCGATATAATCCGTATCATTATCCATTAGCCGCGACTTTAAACCCATTAAATGCATAGGCAGATGAAACGCTCCGTCCTTATGTGCATTGTCATATTCCTGTTGAGACCTCACATCAAGCCAACGCGCGCCAGAGGCAAGCATTTTTTCTGCCTGTTCAAGATCAATCGCCGCAACATCTGGCTCGGCCATTAAGGACAGAAAATCACGTTTTCTTAAGCACATCAGTACGCCGTTGGATTCCATGGTTACTGTAGCGTTGCGAGTCGTTTTATTTAGTAAAGCATCTTCACCAAAACATCGGCCCGCGCCTAGTCGCGCAACAATCTGTGGTGATTTTCTTTGCTCGTTACGATCTAACGGTTTGACATTATCGCCACTGCAAGTCACAACAGCATGCCCTTCTTTAATAATATAACAGACATCGCCCTGCTCACCCTCGCGGACGATGGCTTCACCCGATTGCACAACACGCGGCTCAAATTGGTCAAAAATTTCTTTGACATTGTAAGGCGGTATTTTATGAAATAGATTGGAGCACAATAACGTGTTCATCCAATCAATATCTTCATCAAACTGTCTGTCAGCGCTGATATCCACCGCTAAAGTTTTGGCCACTTGATCCCAGCAAAGCATGGCATCGAGTTTGTTACGCTCTAAAATAATTAACTGACTATCTTCCACCGCTTGCACCGCTACTGCATGCGGAAAACGATCGCCGATAGAAAGATGACAGCTATCCGAGCCGCCAAAAATACGTTCTTGTTTGCCATCAGCCATTTCAACAGCGACACAGCCACTAAGTAAAAATATCTGATTTTCTTGCAGTAAGTTGGCGTCAGCGACTTGATGTCCGTGAATAAAAAACGCGACATCCGTAGCCCGAGCCACGGTATTTAAGTGATCATCCGACAAAATATTCAGCGGCACAAATGCACGCAGAATATCAATATTTACCGCCGCCGTTAAAGCAATCCCGCTCTCAACATTATTTTCTTTAGCCATAAAATCCGTCGTTAGATCAATATTGATCTTATCGTTACCCTGCTCATTATGAATAGAATCTTGATTGCCAGAATCGTCAATATGCTCGCTCGATTTAACTTCAGACAAAAATACGCCAGAGCTTTTAGCGTAAGCTTTCACTCTGTTATCCGTACTGCTATTTGACATAAATCGTTAATCCTATTTCAATCCAACTTTTAACTTATCTACTCACAAGCCTCGCCTGCCCTGTTGCCCACCGCTCCAAACCACGGCAATGGAACCGGCATTTTGAGTATCGGCTCCACTGTTTGCCTCGGCTATCAAACTAGACCAAAGGCCAAACAATAGCTTTGCCATATAAACCTGATCAAGCGGTTCTTGAAGCTGATGTTCCAGCTGTTGATGAAAAGCCAAAAGGTCTTTATTTACCCTAGCATAGCCACCGCAGTGATACTCATCCAAAAGCCGCCAAGGCTGGGATGCAGTTCCCTTTTCGCACATTTTCCGTGATTTTAGCGCTGCGATCTGTGTTAAAAATACCTTAATTTCGTGCGCCAATTCACAGTGTCTTAGCACGCTAACCGCAGTCACTTGGCGGCGACGAGTCGCAGCCTGAGAAACTTCCGGGTCATAGCTATCCTGTAGCGCTGCAATCATTCCTGCAGCAGTGCCTCCCGTTGCTGCCGCCAACCAAATATCGCTGACATCGGAATCCAAGCGTTGCAGAATCGCTTGGCCCATATCATAAGCGCCAAGCACACCATCAATATTACTGCCACCTACCGGCACGACCATGGACTGAGTTGATAAACTACCAAACTGCCTTTGCAGCTGTGGCCAGTTCTCAGGCTGCTGCAAGCGCTGGTAATCCGCGCGCGAAACAAACTGCAATCGCATACCCATTTCAACAGCATCACTTAAACAAGCTGTTAGTTGCGGTTTGCGCTCCCCCCGAACAATACCCACTGTATCTAGCGCATAATCCTGACCGGCTGCCGCCAATGCATGTAAATGATTGGACCAAGCGCCACCAAAACTAATCAGTTGTGATACGCCTTCAGCCTTGGCTTTTTTAATCGAAGGAAGCAGTTTGAAAACCTTATTACCACTGATCAAACCACTTCGACCGCTGCATACGCTATCGAGACGAAGCCAATAAATACGCCGCTTAAAGCCTGCAAAAATAGGAATATTACATTGCTCTATCACAATCTTTTCGGCCAGATCTGCGATGCTTTGATGACCCAAATCGTAAGCACTTAAATCATTTTTGTCTAAGTCAGGCATGGTTTTTTTGTTTAGGAAAAAGGCTAAAGAACCAGCAATAAATGGCTGGATTTCAAAAGGCAATATTGTACAGCGGGATATTTATAGTAGAGCGAAAAGACAGGAAATTATTGTATGCAATTAATGTAAATTGCAAGTTGAGTAAGCGCAGTAATTAATTGCCATTAGCCACTGATAAGCCACCTTGTTGATGCGCCGCACAGCGATCAGAAACACCGGCCACAAACTCCTGCGGCGTGCTAACGGTATCAATTGCAGCACTGCAATCACTTCCTGAGCGAAGATCGCCCGCACACATTGGCGCTTTGATATGCTCCAACCACGCTTCATAGGCTTCAAGTTTAACTCCAAGCCTCTCTGCCATATAAGCATTTGGCTGATCGATAAAGCTTAATAGATCTTTTGAGGCAATACTCATCGGCCCAATACCGGGTTTTGACACTACAAAGTGCACGCCGTTATCCACCAGACTGGTAATTTCAGACGCTACCGACTGCGACTGCAACCGCTCATTGTGAGTTTTCAATTCCGCAATTTCGCCTTTAAGTCGGCTGATTTGCTCTTCACGGTAATAGACTTCAACCTCACGCATTTCCAACTGTGATTCGATCTTACTGGTTTGTTCAATTAGCTTACTTTGAAAATCCTTACGATATTGCTCACGCAATTCTTGATGATTAACACCATGCTGATCCATTAGCTTGGCCATACGGTCTTCATTGTCTTGCTGCTGCGCTGTAAGATCGGCGGCATTTTTTTCGCTATCGAGTAAGGCTTCGCAATATTTATTTTCCATTGCCTCCAACTGCTCTTGGAGTTTTTTATTGGCGACAAGAAACAACTCCCGATCTTTGGAGAACTGAATACGTTCGGCCTCGATCTCTTGTTGATGCAGGCTTTTCAAACTGGCGATATAAGAACGCTGCTTTTTGATATTTTGCGCCATTTTATAGCGCTCTTGCTCGCGAGACTCATGCTCTTCAAGCAGCTTGCTATGTTCACGCTCACGCTCGACAAGCTGCCCATCAATATTACTGAGTTGCTGCTGGCTACTAGAAGAGGAACCATCATCACTAACAGTTTCACTAAGTAGGGGTGGCTCTTCCATTGATTTTTCTTCCGCAATAAGTCCCAGGCGATTGGCCTGAATGCTGTTGGCAAGCATTTTAAGTGTATTGGTTTCGACGGATAGATCCGGTTCCCATAGATCTTGTCGATGCCAAGGAATTTGGCATTGGCTATGACTGGCGATACGCACCTGAACACCGTTTAGCTTCGGGCCAAATGCGGCAGTCTCTACCAATTGTTTTAAGGGCACGTTCCAACGGCGATCTGCATTTCCTTTAGCATCAAAAGCAATAATAAAAAATACTGCGCCGACAATATTTAGTTGGCGATCAATTTTTATATAAGCGGCGTGACAGCTAGTGTCAGCGAACTCAGGTTCACCAACCACTCCGTCTAATACTGCTTCAAACTCTGTCAGCAACATCTCTTTGATAACCGTATTACGGTCAACAAACAGCACTGCGTCGTAGCTTGTTTGATCGAAACCAAAAACCATTAAAACTCAACCTTTGTGTAGGCTTGTTTATTAGTCAGGCAACATTACCCGCTAATAGCAATTCTGCTAGGGACTGTTGGCGAACATGGACCGAAACCCAAAACACCTCGGCGCCCAATGCAACTGCCTACTTTTGCATGCACGACTTGTAGTATAACGAAAGCTCCAGAACTAGGATGACGACGGTTTTGCTATAAGGGTGGTTTCTATAGGAAACGAGAACGGGTTAACATTTAACCGTTTTATTCTGCAAACCCTGCACATAAAGGAGGATCGGCTAATAGAGATTAAGCGGGAATAAGCTAGAAATGAGCTGGAGAGAATGGCGATAAAGATGCCGATTTGGCTGCTGTGACGTCCCTGTCACCGTGAGCTCCAAACTATAGCGCTATCTCCGCCATCGTCCGCAATAAGGTCTCATCACCCATTACCAGTAGTGAGGTAACTGGCGATTTTTCCCAATCTTGTAGTTTTTCTTTAATGCGATCAACCGGACCAACTAATGAGATTTCATCGGCAAATTGATCAGGCACCGCAGCAATA